>CAJUFP010000022.1 GCA_910585645.1 uncultured Hungatella sp.
CAGGATTTTATTTTTTGAAACATTGTGTAGTGCTACTTTTATGGTTAATCGTAGGCTTAATATTCCCCAGGTAAAGTTACACTATCAAGCAAGAGGGGGAATTGTTGGCAGGCATATCGTTACTGTTCATGTGTCTGAATTTTGGTATATCCTTCGCTTACTCAACCTGCTTTTCCCCCTCAAACACCACCCCAAACTGCCCAAACACCTCCCGGCAGGTCTGGATATTGTAAGGCCCTGCAGCCTCAAGCACCGCGATCTCCTCCCGTTTCAGCACCACTTTCTCTTTCGGAGCCTTAATCCTCTCCCGGTAAATCCTCTCTGCAATCTCCATCCTTTTGGCGTCCATGGAGCGTTTTACCTCATAATAGGCCATTGCCTCCTCAAAAGGCATAAGCTGAGCCTTAAGAATATGTCCGCCGTGAGCAAACCAGTCCTCATAACTATCGCCGCTTAGGATCTGATCCTCCTCCTCCCAAAAACCCGTAGTCACAAAAGGCAGCTTCTTCTGCCCCACATCGTCCTCAAAAAGAATCGATAAAGCCCGGGCAGCGTCCTGGATAAACTCAGACGCCCCTTTGTAATGGGATCTGGCGTACTGGTCCGAGAGCACAAGCTTGGAGCGGGGGCTGCCCCGGTCGTCAAACATGCCCATGAGCAGTTCCATATCCTCTGAAAACGCAAGGGCCGCCTTTCCCCCCTCATCATTCCGGGTAATGTAAAGTTCCCCGAACCATGCGTTCTCATTAACAATAAAAGGGTACTCCCCAAGCATGACCCCGTGGACGCATGAGGCGAGGATACATCCCTCCCACAAAGCCCTGCCGTCTATGGCAAGCCTGTTTACAGCTCTGTCTTCCAAATGGCTCATGTTTCCTCCTGCTACTTTTTATTGATGGTTACGATAGGGGCATGGGCCCGTCTGCACATGCGGGGGTCATCCAGGTTACAGGACTTCTCCGGGCCGCAAATGCCAGGAAGCTCTTTGGGAGGTTCCCCCTCCTTCTGATTTCGGTTGTATGTAACACATACGAAAAGAAAATACCCTCCTTCTTTTGGATGGGGGTCAAATGGTTTTAAGTTAGGATCCTTCTCTCTTAGCGCCGTGACGCAGGGACAGCCAGGCCCGTCGTCGCCTTTGCTGCTGTTTACACCAAATTGTAAAACCCCGGCATTGCAGAAACGGTTGCATCCCCCTTTTGCCTTTATCTGGACATGGTCAATAGCCCACATCTCATTCATGTGACCTTCGGCAAAGGGATAGGGAACCAGATTCTTTGAATCAAACGTTTCTCCTTCATAAATATCGGACTTCAGCTTAAGCCCGTTCCTTACCAGGTTGGCCCGGATGATCATAGACTTCTGGAAATCCGTAAACACAGCCACATTATGCAGGGCTGCCTTTAACTGTTCCATATGAGCAGTAATTTCCAAATCCGTTGTCCCCGGCAAAACCAGGGCCGAATTGTACGTCCCTGTCGCTGAATAAACATTCCCGAAAAACCTGTTGAATTTCGTGCCTTCTGCTGCCCGTTGTTGATTTCTGTCCATAAGCTCCCGAAGCATCTTATTCAGCCTGTCCGGGTCCGTTATCTTGCTGCCTCCGTCAAAGGCTATAAGGCCCATGGCCTGCTCCTTCTTTTTTTTGCTGCCCCACACATCGCTGCCATAAGGCCGCCGTTTTCTGCACCGCTCAAAGGAATCGCAGGGGCACTTTCCCTTTGTCTTGCAGTCAGGCGGATTCCCGATTTTTCCGCCTGCCCCTTTTGCCTCAGTCTGTGTCATCCCCATCGCCTCCCATCGTCTCAACCCGCTCCAGCCCCAGATTTACATACCCCCGCCGCAGCAGGCATTCCGCCAAAGCCAGATTCACCACATACGAAACCTTTTTATAATTGGGAACCATAAAAATAGGCATCAGCCCCATAGGGCCCACCGCCGTCACCGCCCCGTCAGGCCCAAACCTTGCCTTTTTTACGTCCTGCTCCTTTGGATGAAATCCCCAGTAATCCGGCTGATCCTGCCCCTCTATGACGCAGGGGATAAAATCCATATCCCGCAGAAACTGCTCCAAAAGCTCCTTAAAGCGGTTGCTGATCAGCGGGCAGGGGTGAAGGGTAAAATCCGGCGCCTCGCCCTTTTTCACCATGGAACAGATCAAAATATCCTTGTCATGGTTTACAATCTTAAATCTGCACCCTCCCTCAAAGGGCTTCAACAAAAAATATTCCATCCGCCTCTCCTCACTCCTCGCAAAACACAGCCTGCCCTCTCTGTCCCTCATCCAGCCGGTAGTAATCCCCATGGCCCTCATCAAACACCGCGCCCTCCAGATTTGCCTTGGAAAAATCCGCCCATTCCATGGCGCTGAAGGTAAAATCCGCGTTCTTTAGCCGGCATCCCACAAAGCTGGCCCGCTCATTGTCCGGCCTAAGCCAAATCTCACCATTAAACCTGCAGGAACTATAAGTTCCCTCAAACACCGCGCCCTCCAGGTCAGCCCCGTCAAACCTTGTACCCGGAACCCAGGCGTCCCGAAAACAGGCCCCCTTCATGGCGCTGCCGCAAAACCAGGCCCCGGTCAAATCCGCCTCCCCAAAGCTGCACCCCTCCAGATTACAATCCCGAAAATCACACCCGGTCAGGTCAAGGCCGTCAAAATTCCAGCCGGAAAAATCCATCCCCCTGAAATCCCGAAACCGGTATACCTCCGCCTCCCCTTTTTCGAACCATTTTTTCATCTCCTGCCGCTCCATGGCAGGCAGATGGCGGCGGCACACAGCCCCGTAGCCCATATACTCGCAGATTCTCACCCGAAACTGGTCCGTAACAGACATTCCCTCCGTGGAAAACCCCATGACAGCCCTGCGGCACGCCATATCCACATAGCTCCAAAAAGAATCCGCTGCCTGGCACATACATATCTGTACCATGCGCTCCGCAACCTTTGACCGGTACTTCTTCACAAGGCGGACCGTCTCCTTCTCCATATCCTCATAAAACGAAAAGATTCCCCTTGTGTCAATCTCCCCAGCCTGGGCCTGACAGGGATCTGCGTACCACTTTGGCCCGTAGACCAGAATAGGCGCCTGAAAATCCTGTTCCAAAAGCCTGGTGCGCAGCATGGTAATCTCCATAAACTCCACATCCTGGTATCCCTTATTCTGCATGGCTTTCACCTGCCTGCACGCCCCGGCCATGGCCTCCCGGTAAGAATCCGTCAGCTCCTCCATATGGGAAAAATAATAGGCGTTCACCCCAAGACGGGCCTGGTTTCGTATTTCCCTGAACTCTTTCCTGAAATTCTCATCCATATCAATTTTCCTTTATCTTTGACGCCTTTAAGTCCATGGCCCCGTCCAGCTTAATGGAACTGGATTTACAGGAAATCCCCACCTCAGACTTGGCGCTTAGCTTCATCTTCTTATCCGAAGCCTGGGCCATGTCCTCCTTGGAAGAAAGAGTCATCTTTTTCTGGCTCACCACGGTCATGTCCTCCTCCGATTTGGCCACAAACTCCTTCTCCGTCTCCATGCCCAGATTCTTTGTGGCGGTAAAAGTCATCTCTTCACCGCTAAACAGCGTCATCTGGCCTCCCGCGGTGACATCAACCTCTTTCCCTGCCCTGGCGTCAATCCCCTTTCCCGCGCTGACACTACACCCTGCCCCCGCGTTCATCAGGATATTGGTTCCCGCTGTCAGGGAAATATGGCCTGCCGCCGTCACGTCAATGCTTGACAGGGTATTTACCATAATCCCGTGCTGGGAAAACACCTCAATCCCGTCGTCCTGGTTCAGCCTGATATACAGCCCCCCGGTCTTTGCGGTTATCAAAATCTCCTCCGGGCTGATTTTAATCTCCTTATCATTGGGGGTCCGCAGGTATTTCACATTGGGGTCTCCCATGCGGTCGCTTTCCATCTGCCGGTAGGAAGACAGGGCCACAGCCAGGCTCTCATCCTCTGTGGGAAACTGAATATTCACCACATCCCCAGGCTCAGGCATCAGATAAAGCCCTGTATGGTTCTCCGCGCTGTAAGGGGTAATATAGGGAAATGCATAGGCTTTGGCCGTATCCTGGCTCTCGTCCACACACAGCAGAACCTTCACCGTGTCCTGACTCACCTCCAGCACCTGCCCCACAAGGGTCAGGCCCGTGATATGCTGATTATAGCTTACAGGAACCTTAAGCCCATTCTCCGGGCACAGCACATAGCGGCAGGTAAGCACCGCGTCCGCCAGATGAATCAAAGCCTCCCTGACAAACAAGGCGTTTCCGTTGTAATCCACCGTATCGCCGATAGAAAGCACGCTGTCATCCGCCGTAACCATATATTCCAGAGAATCATCAGGGGCAGCGTCCACCCCGGCACCTGTATGCTTGCGATAGCGTCCGATATTTTTCCCCACTGAAAACCGGTAAGAAAGAAGACTCCCCTTCTGATTCCCCTTGGGTATCCCAAAATAAAATTTCGGTTCCTCCACCGAGGGAAGAAGCACACAATGATTGTGGGAAGCAATCCTCTTTAAAAATTCCCAGTTGGTCTCCTGATACTGAAGCAGAAGATTGCTGACAGACAGGGCGGAGGCCTCCATGGACAGGGACAATCCGTTTTCCCCTGCCATCAGCTCCCCGATCTGCTGATAATTCATCCCCCCGTCCTGAAAGGACCGGGACAAAACATCCGTGTCCGCCTTGACGCTGAAAGACGCGGCCCACACTTCCAGATAGCACACCTCCCCCTGAAAGGAGGCCCTGATATTCTGCACAAGTCCCCGGAAAATCACTCCATCCTGGTCGGAAACCGTGACCACCGTGGAATCATCCGTATCCATAACCCCAGAATCACCGTTTTCCTTGGGTACAATGCCTTTCAAATACATGGCTGCATGGTGGTTCAGCGACTGTTCCACCTTCATCTCCACAATGCCCTCCAGGGCAAAGGGACTGACCCTTAACCTGGTCACGTCAATTATCATGGTCCTCCTCCTTTTCCTGCCCGTTCTCAAGCTCCTGCTGCTCAATCAAATCCGCCATCCACGCGATAAAATCCTCGTCACCGTACTCCATACTCACTGCCCGTCCTTCTGAATCTTGATAACCCCGCCTCCGCAGGAACAGATGGCCATGGAATCGCTCATCAGCGCCGGCATTCCTCCCACCAGCACATTGGTCTTCCCCTTCATCCAGGCAGCCACCATAGGCGTGCAGGGAACCGGCGGCGCCATCTTGGCGCAGGTCCCGAAAGGCTTAATATTCACCATAGGCTTGCAGTCCATAATATTGGCCTTCGCCTTCCCCCCGATCTCCACCCGGTTCACCGGCAGCACGGTCAAGGTGGAAGGCGCCGCTCCCAGGACACATTTTAACGTAGCTCCGTTTACAACATAAGTTTTAGCCATACAAACCCCTCCTCAATCAATCATGGTCTTTCCGCCCATTCCTCTGGGCCTTTGACGTTTTTCCCCTCCGGACACAAGCCTGGCGTAAAGCCTCCTAAGCCCCTGATACAGATACAGATTGCCCTGTCCCTTATCCCCCGTTTTTTCCCTGGCCAGAAGATACCGCTGTATCAGCTCCCGGGATATACAAGGACTGTTCAGACAGGCCACGCTGAAACTAAGGTCCAGAGGCAGGGCTTTTTCAGACCCCAGGACGTCCCTTCCGTAAAGCCGGAGAATAAAAGGCGCCAGGGTATGGCCCCCTTCACAGGCATAGGGGATATGCACAGGATTTAACGTGTTAAATTCCGTAACCAGGTCATTAAAATCCTGATACTCCTCATAGGTCCGAAGCCTTGCCCCCTGTTCCAGAAGAAACCGCCCCAGCTCATACTCCCCGTCCCCAAGGACCCGCACCGGCTCCAGAGACAATTCAAACCCCTCCGTCCTAAAATCCGGGGAAATGCTTTCCCCCGCCTTTTTTAAAACCACCTGGACCATCTGCCCATACATGCAAAGCTCCAGCCTGGCCTCCTCCTTCATACAGAAAAAATAAAGGCCGTGCTTCAAAATCCCGGGACCAATCACAAGGTCCTTTCCCTCCCCCCGCACCGAAAACCCGGCAATCACCCCGTTTCCGTACTCCCGAAACAAGAGGGAAAAAAAATTCGGCGCGTAATCCCGGATAAAATCCAGAGAATCCCGTTTGAGAATACGGCCTTCCTCAAACAGAGGGAACACCTGCTTAACCTCCATGGCAGCCTCCACCTATTGAAATGTTGCTGTTCACGGGGCAGCTTTTGTCCGGCTCCGCCGAACAAAAAGCATCTGGCGTTCGCCCGATGTGGAAAACAGGATGAAAACAGTCTTACAAGCAAGCTTGACGCCTGTTTTCATCCTGTTTTCCCCGCCCCGTGAACTGTAACATCCTATCTAAAATGCCCCGCAGAAATAATCCACGCACTCCTCGTCAAACAAAAACCGGCTTACCTTTCCCGCGCTTAAAACCCCCTGCCTTCTGGCAGCCGGCAGCACGCAGAAATCCCAGTTTTCCTCCCTGTACACAAACAGCCGCACCTCGTCCTCCCCAATGGAATCAAAATCCCCCTGAAAAGGCTGAAACATGGGAAAAGCCTGAAACAAAGCGTCATAGGAAATGGGCTGAAAAGAACCTGTATCCAGCCACACCATCCGCCTGCCCACCGGATGCTCCAGGGCGTCAAACACCGTAAATTCCACCTGACGGGTGGCTGCGTGGCGCTTCACATACCCGAAAACATCCCGGTCCGGCTGCTGACCTGCTATCATACGCATAACCGAACCGTCATGGGTTTCCACAGTAACCATAAAAGGAATCTCCCCTTCCTCCTCCGTAATCTCCGGAATAACCCGCCCGCTTTTCTCCATCTGTCCCCGGAGAATGGCCCCTTCCAGGGCGCGAAGTTTCAACCCCTCATCCCCTGCCCGTCTCACCCTGGCCCTGCGCCCCACCGTAAACTCCCGGAGCGCGTCCCGAAACACAGGAATCTGACAGCTCAAGCCTGTAAACTTAATCCGGTATCCCATCAAAATGCCGTCCTCATTGCACAAGGGCTCAATAAAACGTTTCACAAGGCCATAGATTTCCGGGGCCATCACAAGCTCCAAAGCCTCCTTATGCACCGAAAAATCCAGCCGCTGTTCCAAAACCCCCTGAGGCGTAACCACATGAACCATGCACAACTCCTCAAACCGGTCCGGCAGTTTAAGGACACTCATGGGCTCCCCGGAGAAAAAAGCCAGCTTCAGCCCTTCCGCCAAAAACCACAGCCGGTAAAAATTCCGGCGTTTCCAGGAGTCCCCCTTCTCCGGACTGCCAAACCGGGTGGGAATCACGGCCTCCGCCTGTTCATATAAGCCGCGAAACCCCTCATAAACCTCCTTGGTCCCCCGGTACTGGTCCACATACGAGTAGGCATCCCCCATTTTCTCGTCAAAAATCTCCTGGTCAGAGCCGGTAACCTTTAGCATCACCCGGATTTTCAAGTACATAAAGATAAGGCAAGTCAGGCTGTTGCCTCCAAACCCCCTGTCCCCGTTTATATACCGGGCATTCATCCGCACCTTGTAGGCCACCCTGGTATTCTCCGCCTCATGGCCGCAAAGCACCAGGGAAGACGAGCCCGCGCCGCAGTGAAAGGCAAGCTCCCGGGTCAGCTCCTCCCCCTCAAAATCCCCACGCCGGATAATCTCCCCGTAGACGCAGTTGACGGATTCCGAGGAAACGCCCCCTACCTCATAGTCAGGCAGAATCTTTTTCAGCCGCTCAATGGCCATCCCGCCCCGTTTCTCCGGCATGAGAAAACACAGCTTTGTGTAATTCCTTTTGTGCTCCCCTTTGGCCGTATTGATTATATACTGAAAAAAACCGTTTAAAAGGGCGTCCGAGGAAACAAACGCGGCATTCCCGTCACTGTCCCTTACCTCCAGCGTCCGTTCCTCATACAAAAACAGCTTCAGGTTATGGAAAAACGTCATCTCCTCCCCATAGCCCCTTCGCCGTATCAGGCCAAGAGCCTCATATCCAAAGGCAAACTCCGCCTCCCCTTCCCCGCAGCGCCTGACAGCGGCAGCGCTTGGAAGGAGGGGGCTTCCCCCCTGGAACCGGACCTTAAGAATCCGCTCCGCCCCCTGGCCCTGGGGCCCCACAGAAGCCGCCGCGGTATTTCCCGCCCCGAAATCAATCACCAAAGGCTCCGGACAATCCATGACCTCCACAATGGAAAGGACAGGAAGCCTGGCCATAGCCCCGGTCAGACTCCCCTCCCTGGCCATACTACACTTCTGGCTGTTGTAGGCCCTAAGAACCTTCCGGCTGGAAGGCCCGTCAAAGAGAAGAAGCTTAAGGTCCTGATAAATGCCCACAGTAAGGGTTTTTGCCATGCGTTTCGGGGACAGGGTCATGCGGCTGCCAAAAACCTCAAACACCCCGAGAACCCCTCCCCCCTCATCCAGAATCGCCCCAAGGAAATACTCCCCGTCAAATCCATGGCTTAAAAACACATCCTCCCCTTCCAGAAGGGGAATATCCTTCTTTAACTCAATCCTGTCAGGCGCCTCCAGCTTTTCCGCGGCCAGAACCGCCCTGGACGCCAAATCCTTCACAATCTCCACAGACTCTTCCCAGAACCCGTCGGCCAGAATCTCCTCCTCCCTGCCCCGATAGCGGTACAGCAGCTCAATCAAAGCCTCCCGGTCCAGCCGCTTAGGGTCAATGCCCGCGGACCTGGTCATAATCTTCTCCCTTACACAGATATCCCGAAGCATAAACGTCCCCATATCCTGCAGCTCATCCAGGGTATAGCGCCTCATACTCTGCTCTCTGCCGTTTTTAAACAGCCTGTATCGGTACCCCACAGCCTTTTCCTCCTTTAGAACAACACGAAATTCCCGATGGTGGTTTCCTGGCACTCCACGATTCCCGGCGGGATATCCCAGAAGACCCGGCATGTTCTCCCTGCCTGCAAAAACATACTCCTGACAGTCAGAACCTTCCGCTCATCCTCCGGCGTTTCCTTCCGGTTTAAAAACAGCACAATACTTCCGTCCTCCCTCGCGTTTATCCAGGAATTTCCGTACAGGCCCGAAAGGACGTCGCAAAAACACCGCTCATAATCCCCTGTCCGGCACAGCCTAAGATAAAAGTAGGCCAGCATGCGTATCTCCTCGGAGGTAAAGTCCTCCACAGCCACCTCCGGCCCAAAAGCCCCCGCCAGAATATCCGCCTCCAGAAACCTGACGTAAAACGCCTCCACATCCATGCCGGACAAGGCGTCCACCTGCCAGAGATGATGGAGAATCAAATCGCACAGATACCGGGTCAGCTTCGGTATCGGTCCAGGCCGTATAATATGGTCAAAAACAGCCTCATAGCTGTAATAGGGATTCACGGCAATCCTGCCCTCCACAGGCCCAAAAGGCGTGTAGGCGTTTTTCACCGTAGCCTCCCCGTAAGGAGAGCTGGTATCCGCCACGTCAAAAAACAAGTCATTCTCCCGGATGCCGTTATTCCTGGCCTCCATAGCTGCCTGCCACAGACGCTTCATGCCATCCTCCCTTCCCCTTGTCAGGGCTTTCCCCAAAGGTCAGGTCCCCCGAAACCGCGAACTGGGGAAAATCCCTTTGAACCTCCGCCACCAGAAAAGCCGCCTGGTCCCGGGCCAGAAAATGTTCCTCCTTTGCCCAAAACCGCAAAAGAAGACTCTCCCGCCCCTTGGGAACAAACCCGTACCGGTTGCCAAGACCGGCGATATCCCCCCGGCCTCCTTCCTGGATGCCCCTAAGAGTAAGCCCCTCATAAGCCTCATAGCTGGTGACAATCCGCCCAATCTCCGCCCTTGTCAGGAGCCTTGCCGCGGCGTTGTCCGCCTGCCGGTCCACATGGCGCATCCGTCGGAAATTAGAAGTAAGATGATAGTGAGGCACCTTCACGTCCCTGTGTGTGGCAATCCGGTACAAATCAAACATTCTCTGGGTCTTCTCCCGAGACACAATCTCCAGCCCCTCATCACTCATAAACACATTCTTAACCGCCTGCTCCATCCTGACCACATACCCGTCCTGGTAAAAAGGCAGTTTCAGGGTATGCCGGAAATTCTCCTCGTCAATAGCCGGAATGGGAAAAACCGTACACTTAAGGCTTATAGGCTCCACGTTCCACAGAGGAATAAGCCCCAAGCCTATCGGAATCCCCCCATCCTTAAACCGCAGAGACTTCACCTCCCAATCCTTTGGGAAATCCTCGCAGAAAACATCCCCAAACCGGTCCACATAGGGAAGGTAAGGCGTTCTCCAGAAAATACCGTTGTCATAAAACACATTCTGCAGCTCATCAATCTTCCTCTGATACCGCCTGCAGGGCCTGACCCTGGCAAGAATCTCCGCCTCTCCCTCATCCGTCCCCACAATAAGCTTCTGACAACTGCCAAACACTTCCTCCATCCGGTCCCTGGAGCAGGGACAGAAAATCGTGGCAATACTCCCCTCCTCCTGCCCCTCATCCATGGGAAAAAGGAAATCATTGACTATCGGCACATCCCCGGCAGCAGCCACGGCCCCATAGAGATAGAACCGCTCCGACACATCCCGAAGCTCCCGATGAAGGCTCTCCTTCAGCTCAGAAAGCGCCCTCTCATTATACCGGACCACCTCCTCGAAAGCCTTGCTGATATCCCGGTACAAAGACCGCTCCAGACCGCCGCTTAAAGCCTTTAACCGCTCATAGATAAAGTTTTCATCCATCTTCAGTTCCCTTCCTCCATAAGCTTATTAAGTCTCTCGATGATCACATCCGTCCTCACGGTAGTCTCCGAATTTCCATACCGGTTATAAAGATTCTCAATCTCCCGGTAAGCCCTGATGGCAGACTCATAATCCTGTCTGGCCGTGGCCCGCAGGGCCTCATCCAAACACTGGTCAAACAGCTGCTGCCCATTGCCCTCAATGCCCTCCCATCGGTTTTTCCCTCCGGGAGCCGAAGAACTTCCGGAATTTCCAGGTCCCCCGGGACCGGAAGCGCCGGCATCCTCCCCGGCCCCTTCCGTCTCCGGCTGCCCGCCCTTTGTCTCCTCCGGTTTTTTATCCTCCGGCTTTTTATCCCCATCATCCTCCTTAGGGGCATCCATCTGTTCCTTAAGAGAAGCAATCATGGCCCTGGCCTCATTGGCCCCGGCCTCATCCCCTGTCTCCACACAGGTTTCAAGCATGTCCTCATACAGCCCAAGGGCAGCCTCCAGATCCCCTGCCACAAGGGCGTCCAGCGCCGCAGCCTTTCCCTGGTCAACGGCTTCCTCTGCCATCTGCTCCATCTCCCTGGCCTGTTTCTGAAGGGATAACATAATCTGGGTGGTCTCCTCCGCCTTCTCATTATCCTCCATGGCAATGTAGGCGTCCCTGACCTTGGTATACTGGGCTAGAGCAGTGTCAAAATCCCCGGCCAGAATGGCGTCCAGCGCCGCCGCCTTGTCCGCCTCAATAATCACCTCATCCCTGGCAAGGGCCCGCTCCTCCTTTGCCTCTAAATCCGCCTGCTCCTTCACCCGCAAAAGGGCAAGCTGCACCTCCTTTAAGCGCTCCCCGTCGTCCACAATGCGGACCATGGCCTCGGCCCGCTTGTACAGGATGCCGGCAGTCTCCAAATCCCCTGCCGCCTCCTTAAGAGCCGCGCTCTCCAGCAGATTGTCAATCTCCATCCCCGTGCCGGCCAGCTTCTGCCGCTGCTCCACAGAGCTGACAAAAGGCAAAAGCTCCTCATAATTTCCCGCCGCCTTAAGGGCCTCGCCATACTCGTCCCTGGCAGCGGCGTAATCCCGGGCCTCATAGGACTTGCCCGCGTCCTCCGCCATGACGCAGATGGTGATTTTCTCCGACAAAAGCCGCTCCCAGTCAAGCCGCTCCTGATTTTTGTCAAGCTTTTTGCTCTCCTGGGCCGCCTTCTCGTACTCCTGCTTTGCCAGAGAACTGTTAAGCTTCCCCATATACTGGTCGCCGGTATCCTCATACACAGACACCGTATCCCGGATCTCCTGCTGCCTTCGCCGTTTTACCCTTATATAAACGCTTAAAAGAATCCCGCCCACAGCCAAAATCACCAGGACAATCAGGCTCCACATCCACACTTTCTTCTTTAAAGCCGTATTTTCCCTGTAAGCCTTCTTTATGTCAACAGCAGCCAGGCAGCAGCAGGGAATATCCTCCGTGCTGCCCCGCAAGTAAAGCTCCTGCAGATCCCCCAGAAATTCCTCCACAGACTGGATGGACTCATAGGCGTCCAAAATCTCCACCCGGCTTACCCGGTTCCAGAACCCTTCCGTGACAGCCAGAAGCACATCCCCGTCCTCCAGCCGTATTTTTCCGGAAACCGTAACGCCCCCGGTTCCGCCCAGATAATGGTACAGGTTTCTGGTCTCCTCCTTTGGCCCTAACTCGCCGCCGGACTGCCTCTGTTTGTCCGCCATGGCCTGGTACACCGTGTGGGTACTGCTCTGGTGGTACGCCCCGGCGTTTCGAAAAGCGTACAGCATCACATTGCCGCAGACGCCGTAGCGAAACCTGGTGTAATCCGACACCAGAAGCAAAATCCCTGCCTTCAGCCGAATCCGGACGCTTTGCTCCTTTAACCGCCGGTGAGCCCTTTTCAGACACCCCCGAATCCTTCCCGCTCCCATGCCCGGATTCTGGACAAACGCCTCCATAGCCGCGTCCACCGCTAGCTTGGCGCTGTCAAAGCCCCCGTCAGCGTCATACCCCTGGGCCACTGCCATGCAATAATACCGGTCCATTTCCACAAAACCGTAATAAGTCCCGTTCTGCCCGTCCAGCCCTGCCTCTGACACAAATGTGGTAATGAACTGGCTGTTCAATTTTCTCATACGGCCACCTCATATCTCCATTGACAAAGAAAGTGACCGTTCATGCCACAATCACCGCCAATGCGCTTCTCTGGTCCTTTAAATTCCTGCGGTTCACCGCTTCTATGATATTCTGAGCCTTTGCGTAGGGATGGCCTCTCCCGGACAAAAGCTTCTCAATATCAATCTCCGTCAGGGCCTGCCACACCCCCTGGCTGCACAAAAGGGTGGTAATCCCCTTCCGGTCCAGGCTTCCCGCACCCTCGTGGTCCACAGTCAGACTTTTGCCGTTAAAGCTTACCAGGGACAGTTCCCCCACATTGCGGTAGACCATGGAATTTCCCACAAAACAGGCGGCCAGAAGAGATACCCTGGGCTGCCGTCCCTTGTACAGCCTTTCATGAAGCAGAGCCGCGCCCCGGGCAAACCCGGCTTCCAGCTGCCCCTCCACATCCTCCAATGACACAAACCCCTTTGCAATGGTCTCGCAGGCCAAAATGGCGGCGTAAGCCCCCATAACGCTGTCAATGGTGCCGTCCGCCAGCACCGCCAGAAAGCCGTCCCCCACCTGCTTGGTCATAAAATAAGTGTTCTGGGTCACATTGCCCCCTATGGTCTGGGCATTGCCGTAGCGCCTACTCATCTTCCTCTTCCCACTCAAAATTAGGGCCGCAAAGGGGGATGTACAAAAGCTTGCTCTTTCCCAGCTCAATCTGGTCAAAAGCCTCCAGCTGGGCCGGCGCATAGACGGCCTCCCCGTTTAAATACACCAGGCCCTGGGCGTCCCCGGGCAGCAGAAATGTGGCCCGCTTCTTCCCGTCATAGGACACAATGGCGTGATTCTTGTAGGAAATATTGTTGTCCCCAAGAATCCGGATATCCATCTCCGGGCTTCTGCCGATAAAATTCTTCTCCGCGATCATCCGGTAGTCCTTGCCCTTAGACGGCCCCTCAATGCACACCAGCCACCCAACCACCGGATGCATCACCTCCAGCTCCTCTAAGTAGGTGGTGTCCTTTAACACGCCGTCCACATCCTCCCCCTTCTTCCTGGCGATGTTCACAGCCGTGCTGCAGTAAGGGCAGATGGTTCCATACCGCTTTTCGCTGAATAAATGTCCGTTTTCACACCTGATTAAGCCCATGTCAACTCAACTCCTGTATCCTTTAAGCAAATCCCCCGGTTCCATCCGTAACAGTTCAGATAACCCTTGAACTGTTACGCATCCGGCCAAAGATTACCTGATTATGATTTTCTCATAAGATATGTATACAATATCGCCCTTCTGTATGCGGTAAGGAATATTCCTCCGCAGCTTGTACACCGTCTCCCCGCCCTTTTGCCGCAGCCCCACCATGCCGTTGGCTCCCTTAGCGCAGATATACCAGCAGGTTCCATAGCGGGTAAAAGACGCCTGCTCCTCCTCAATGGAACCGGCGTAGGCCGAGTCGGAAAAGTCGATGTTTACCAGATTCGTGGGCGTAGATTTCCCAATAAGCAGTTCCCTCTGTCTTCCCAGCTCATAGGCGTTGCGGACCTGTCCCTCACCGTCCAAAACCACAGCCTTGAGCTGTCCCCGCCTTTTCAGGAATGCCGCAAGATGGACCGCGGCAAGAACCATAACGATTCCCCACAAAGCAATAACGGAAATCACCAGGAAAAGGATGACCCCATTCTGGTCTGCCATATGGCCCTCCTTTTAATTGCACGTTAGGAGAGAATCCCAAAACGCAAATCCTCTCCCCCGTTTGACCAACAGTTATAAAATTTTACATCATTAGCCCTGATACAAAAACCCCGGCAGTTTTTCGGTTACTCTACTACAATATCTGCCAGACGGTCTTTCTTCTGCCTAACCACCAGGGTAAATCTCTTCTCCTGGTCCGCGTTCTCCTCTTTATAGGAAACCGGAAAAGCGTGGCTGAATTTGTATTTGGTAGTAACGTCATTGTGGGTGTAGGAAACTTCCACTGCCTTGTAGCAGTCCGCGCTGTTAGACGCTACCAGAGACCACTCCAGCATCTTCTTGGACTCGTCCCCAAGAATCTTCTTGGTGGAATCCATGTTCAGCACTCCCTTAATCACCAAGGTGCAGTAAATGTCCGCGGAGCGGGCATAGGCGTGCTCGTCAATGACGGAAGTAAACTCTACATAGGAAATACCCTCGGTAATCTCCGCGATATCCGCAATTTTCAGGCTGTTTGCCTGCACTGTCGCTAAAGCCATATAAATCCCCTTCTTTCTCTTTTTAATGGTTTCTATTACTCTGCCGAATTTCCTGACCAGGGCTAACAATCTTTTGTCCCAACCTACTCATTCTCCGAGATGTTGATGGTAAAGCTTTCGGATACGCCCTTGGACTCAATGCGGATATCGCACTGTCCCTCCGCGATGCTCTCAAGCTCCACCCGCTCCCCTTCCCGGATAATGGAATTGTCCCAGGTTCCAAACTTCATCCACTCGCTGATCTGGCCGCTGGGTTCAAAATAGGCGCGGATGTTGCGCTCGTCCTTATTGCGCAGCTGGGCAGCCATCATCCGCTCAATGTAGGTACGCCTGGTGGTCTGGAATACGCTGCGGTACGTCCTGCGGTCCATGTGCATGCTTCTGGCGCTCATAACCGTGATGCCGCTTATAACCTTCCCGTCCAGGGTATAATTGTCCGAAGAAAAGACAAACCCGAACTTGCTCTGGTCAATCTCCTCTTTCACGTCATTGGTAAACCCGGAAATCTCCTTGGCAAATACAATGGGAAGCCGCAGGGCGTTCTCATCCTCCTCCAAGTCAAACCGGACTCCCGGAAAATCCGGGTACACTTTCTTTAAGTACGTCTTTAAAAAATTGGGGCACTGGCAGGCAGCCACCATGCCCGCCGCCGCGAACTCCGCCCCCACATACACGCCCTTCATCCAGAACTTCACGTCATTGTCCAGGCCCTTGGGGAACTCCACGGCCCCTGCCTCGTTGATCCTGGCTCCCCTGGAAGTGACCACCCTGGACTTATCCTCCGGAACAATGGTCATGTTAGGGAAGCAGGCAATGGCGTACTCGTCGTAAGGATTGCCCGCGATCTCCTCCGCCTTCTCCATATAGGGAGCGGCCCCGTCTGTGGCCATCCGGGAAAAGGTGCTTTCCTCCCCGGTCTCAAACCCGAAAAAGGTCTGTATCTTATATTTTTTAATGCCGTCCAAAAGGTTCTGCAGGGTGTCAATGGAGGAATAAAACACCATATCCTCGTCGTCATAATCCCCGGAATATCCCCATTTCTCCGCAAAGTCCACGGTCATATCCATGGAGTAGTCGTCCAGGGAAGTCTCCCGCTGCAGCTCAATCCTTGGCACAATGCCAAACCAGATGGTATCCGTGTAATCCGTCTTGTTGTTCACCGTCTCCAGGTAGAGGCGAAGCTTATCCATGTTCTGGGATTCCACCAGCTCCTCAATGGGAAGGTTGGTCACCAGAAGGGAAGGCGCCATGCCTTTAATCTTGGGGGTGTAAGCGTCAAAGAAGGCCTTCACCCCTAAAATCCGCTCAAACACCGGCTTGGCAACCTTGATAAAATCTTTCTGCCAGGTATTGTACAGGGCGCTGTAGTTGTTAAACAGCTCCACCTTTTTCGTGGTCTCCATCACCGCCAGCTTGGAGGACATCTTGTTGGTAAAGGCGGAAACCACCAGCTCCTGCATCAGGGAAGAAACCTTCTCAAGGCCGGTATTTGCCTCCTCCTCCCGGATGCCCACGACGCCCCGGCGCCGCTGCTCAATCATGTCGTACCGCTCTTCAATCTCAGATACCAAAAGGGCCGTGGCCTTGTCGTCCACCTCCAGAAGGGGGACTTCCTCGTCCGGCCGAAAGGCCAGGCTTTTCATCTCCCCCTCCCCGTCAAAGTAGGGAAGAGCCGGAGCCGGGGTGCCGCCGTCCTTTCGCCCCGCCGCCTCGATGGCCACCAGATTTTCCCGGATGGTGCCGATCATCAGGGCGATCTGGGTGGGGAATTCATTATAATAGCTCTCCGTCTCATTGATCTTCTTGGACAGCATCTTTAGGCGCTTTAACTTGGCCGGGGAATCGCTTTCCAGCTTCATGCTCTCCTTTGCCAGATAGTTCACGTCCTTGTTGAGACGCTTCATATCCTTTAAGGTCTTCTGGGGAGAAAGCATCTCCAGCATGGACTCATAGTTAAAGGTTACGTTGGGCTTGTTGGAGCTGCGCTTCTCGTCAATCAGCCGCATAAAGGTTTTCAGGAAATTATTGTTCTTGTTGATAACGATCTCTTTCACGAACTGGGCCGGAATCCCCATGGGACGCTCCAGGGTGTAGACCATCCGCTTGGTGTCCGCGTCAAAATAGCTGTAGATGGTGGGCGCGAATTTCTGTAAGAATTCGTCGAAGCTGTGTACCAGCAGATGGCTGTGGATCTCCTTGATCTTCTCATCCGTCAGGCTTTTGCCTGTGGGCTCGATTCCCGCCATGAGATTGATCAGATCGAACCGCTCCGGGTTGATGACGTCAAATAGGATCGTTCGGTTGGTTTGCTTGATAATCTTCATTTGTTTGTCCCTCTGGCTTTTTCATTGTGATAACCTAAAATAGAACGTGGTCTTGACAGGTTGCAAATTTCTTGTATTTTCGACATTTTTTATAAGGTTATTTTACCATTGGCAGTATGGTCTGTCCAGTCTGTCAACAAATTAACAGGCTATCCACTTTAGGGTATGGGATTTTGCACAAAAAGTATGTTACAAACAAAAAAGACCCTGTATTTCAGTAGCTTTTGCCACAATGGCCTGTGGCAGGGCAAAGAAAAAGCCAGCTCTTTTCAGCTGACTTTTCTTAAAATTCTGTGGGGGATCCCATTAAAATTCCACAGTCATCCCGTCGTAGGCGGTGAGAAATCCGTACTCTCCCGCCCTCTTCTCCATCTCTTCATGGAGCCATCCCCCGTTGTGGGAGAAATGGGTGACCACAAACTTCGTATGCGCATCCGCGCAGCCCATGTCCTTTAGCCTGTTTGCCACATCCACATTGTTGGGCAGGCCCATGTGGTTTGTCTCCAGCTTTTCCTTCTGCATGGTGCAGTCCATGCTCACCAGGTCAAACCGGTATTCCCGGATAAAATCCCAGGTTTCCTCCGGCAGATACCCGGTGTCGTTTCCGTAAAACAGGGTCCGGCCATCCTTTCGGATCACGTAGAGAAAGCAGTTTTCCCTGGGGTTGTGGGATGCTTTTAAGGGAATGAACTCATAGCCTTCTGCGTGGTACGTCTCAAATTCCCTGATCTCATGATAGTTGATCCGCGCTTTGTTGGGCGAGTATTCCAGGGCGTCTTTTACCACCCGGTCCAGCTGCGCGCCTACGGCGTCGTTGCCGTAGATCTCCAGAACTCCTCTCATGTCCACGGCAAATCCCTCCCGCCGCATCATCAGCTCCTCCGGGTACCAGTGGTCCTGGTGGGAGTGGGTCACAAGCAGGGTCCCAATGGACGGCATGTCCAGCCCGAACCGCAGCATGTGGCTGTAGGTATCCTGGGGCAGGTCTATAAGGATCCGGTCGTCGATCACAGCCTGGGAGCGGGTTCGGATATCCTTTCCCCCTCTCCTAAGGGCCTCCCTGCACACGGCGCATCGGCAGAAGATCCCCGGCCACCCTTCCGCCGCCGCGGTTCCCAAATATTGTATCTTCATCTTTTATCTCCTTTTGGCTGCCTTGGCAGCACTTGAAATCCGGCGGCAGAGCTCCTTTTGAAAGGTCTGCCGCCGCAGGTAAGCTGGTGCTTGTCAGCTCTTCACCGCCCCGCTTGTCAGGCCGCCGATGATGGACTTCTGCATGAAACAGTAGAAAATCAGAAGGGGCAGCATGGAGGCCACAAAGGTGGCAAAAGTCAGGCTGTAGTTAATGGAGTATTCTGTGGAGAAATTGTACTGGAACAAGGTCAGGGTCCAGTCTTTCCACCCACGGTTCAGGGTGATGAGGGGAAGCATAAAGTCGTTCCACATCCAAAGACCCTGCTTGATGAGCACGGTTGCCAGCATGGGCTTTAACAGGGGGAAGACCACGGAGCGGTAGGTGCGCATGGTGCTGGCTCCGTCGATCCAGGCGGCCTCCTCCATATCCGGAGGGATGGCCCCCATGTACCCCACAAACAGGAACACGCTCTCACAGGTGGAGCTGGAGATACACAGGATGCCAAGGCCTGTGGGGTTCATCATGTTCAGGGAGCTTAGAAGCTTTACCAGAGGCATCATCTTCACCTGGAAGGGGATAAAGATGCCAAGGAGCAGGAAATAGTACACCAGCCGGTACGCCTTGCTCACCGGCATCTTCCTGGCCACCGCGTAGCTCATGGCGGGCATGATGATAATATTGCCCACCAGCACAATGGCCGTGATGTAGACCGTGTTTAAAAAGGACCGCCAATACCGCTCGCTGGACAAAACTTCTTTAAAGCTGTCCAGATACATGGGGATCGGCAGGGTGAAAAAGCTTTTGGAGCTTTGGGCGTCTGACTTTAAGGCTGTCACAAAGGTGACATACAGTGGGAATATGATCAACAGGATTCCCAAAAGCAAAATAAGATACGTAAGCGCATTGTGCTGTTTTCTTCCTTCTACCATACCGTTACACCGCCTTTTTCTTGTCTGTGAAATAAATCTGCCCGGCGGATATTGCCGCGACGATGATTCCCATGACGATGGCCTCCGCAATACTGAAGGCATACTTATTCTGGGTAAAGCCATGTTTGTAGATCAGCATGGCCACGCTTCGGGTGGCGCTTCCGGGTCCCCCGTCGGTCATTGCCTTGATGTAGTCAAAGACCATGAGCCCGCTTTTTAAGGTGAGCACGAACACCACGCTGACCACGGGAAGAATAAAGGGCAGGGTGATGTAGCGGAAGATATCCCAGGAGGACGCCCCGTCCAGGGCCGCTCCGTCGTACAGATCCGTGGGCACGCTCTGAAGCCCTGCCAAAAACAGAAGGGTGGGAATACACAGCCCCTGCCACAGATTGACAAACAGGATGGTCCACATGGCCAGGTTCTTGTCCGCAAGAGGGTTCTGGCTCAAAGCCCGGATGTGAAGCGCGTTGCCGATGATCGGTATCATGTAGTAGCAGATCTTGTTAAAGATAAGTCCAACGGTCAGGGAACTTAAGACCGCAGGCACGAAATAGATGGTCCTGAAAAAGCCCCGCCCTTTGATCTTCCTGTTGAGGAGCATGGCAATGACAATGCCCAGGACAATGGTAAACACGATCAACAGAGCCGTGTACTTCAGGGTGAAGAACAGAGAATCCAGAAACTGGCTGGTATGAAAGATCTTCACATAGTTTCCAAGGCCGATGAAATCGTAGGTCTTGCTGATGCCGTCCCAGTCTGTCACGCTGTAGTAGATTCCCATTAAGACCGGAACGATAAAAAAGAAGCTGTAAAGCAAAAATCCAGGGACAGTGAACAGAAAAAAGGTTCTGTTCTTGCTCTTGTCTCCCATTAGGACAACCCTCCTTCTCAAAAAAGGCGGAGAACCGCCCCGCGGCCCTCCGCCCATAAAGCGTTTATTCGTTATCTCCGTAGATAGTCTCAATAGCCTCCTGGCAGGATTCAAAGAAGGACTCTCTGTCCCCTCCGCCCAGGAAAGTCTGGCAGCCGTCCCGGATCTCCTCTCTAAGACCGTTGGGCCAGAAGTTTACGGCGGTCAAAAAGATGTTGCCCTCATCCACGGCCGTCTTCATGTTGATATGCTCGGGGATGTTGTACTCCACGCCCTCAATGGTGCTCACATTGCCGTCTACGTCGCAGTACATCTGGGCGATATCCTGTCTTGTCATGAACTCCAAAAACTTAAGGCCCATCTCCTTGTTGGCGCAGGTGGAGGAAATGCTGAAGGAGGTGTCGATGTTAACGGGAACCTTGGTGGTCTCTCCTCTGGGGTGAGGGAAGGCGATAAGCTTCACCTTGGCGTCAGGATTGTTTTTCTGGACTGTGGACAGCATCCAGGTTCCGCTGAGCATAAAGCCCGCGCTGCCGTTGCTGAATTCCGCTGCCGCGATGTCGTAGTCCATGCCCATATGATCGTCTGTGGTGTACGAAAGCAGCTGCTCATTGTAATCGCACCAGGTCTGTAAGGTGGGGGAATCCTTTGCCTCCATCTCCCCGTCGGCTACTTTCTTGAACTCGGAGTAGGTGTCATTGTTTATGATGCCCACGGTTCGCTCAAATCTCTGGGCCACATTGCCCACGTCCTTGTCAGGAAGGAGGAAACCGGTAACGCCGTTGGCTTTCAGGGTCTCGCAGTCCGCAATAAGCTCCTCCCAGGTGGCGGGCGTGTCGGTGATGCCGTTGGCGTTTAATACGTCCATGTTGGCGTAGATGCCGTAGGTGCTAAGAGACATGGGGACCGCGTAGTAGCTGCCGTCGCAGTCTGACATCTTCATGGTCTCCCCGTTTACCTTGCTCAAAAATGGCTGGTCCGTGATCTCCTCAAAGTAGCCTTCCCGGAACATGTTTTTATAGAAGTCCTCCGCCGGGAAGGTGTTCATAATGTCAGGCAGCTTGTTGCTGGCCGCCCTGGTCTGGACTACGGTGCGGCCGTCGTCAGAGCTGACCACCTCGATGTTTACGCCGGGATTCTCCTCACAGAATTTGGCTGATATCTCCTCCATCACATCCACAACCTCCGGCTTGGAGATAAACAGCTCCAGCTCAATCCCGCCGCTGCCGCTTCCTCCCTCATCTGCCTTGTCCCCGGCTGCCTGGGTCTGGGCATTGCCTGTGTTGCCGGCGTCGCCTCCCTGGGAGTTTGCCTCATTGCCGCCGCAGGCCCCGAGAATGCTTCCTGCCGCAAGGAGCGCCGCCATGGTGATGCTTAAGTTTCTTGATCTCATCTGTTTTTCCTTCCTTTCTCTTGGTGTGGGCATTTAAGACCTGCCCATAGGGTCTAAACGGTTCCTATTTTTTGTATCTCCGGGTTGCGGCAGCGGAAATTTTTGGGGGAGTGTCCGCATGTCCGCAACGCCTGTCTGCCCTTCTTGGCGGAACAAAAGTATACACGATTTAGGACATATCGATTATACACTTTATATCAAAAAATATCAATAGAAAAGAAAAAATTATTTAAATTTGACAGACGATTTTTTAAACTCCCCATATATGACCGGTATGTATTAGGTATATATAACAAATTTGGGCCTGGGCCCTTTTCAGAGACGCCCCATCGTTTGTGTGCTGTAGGCGTACATGCCAATATTCTTTTCATTTTTCCTGGTTTATGGTTCATTAGGATAGGGAAATTCCCGCCAAAATATGGTAAACTGCTGTATGTCAATCACTATTAACGTGTATACAAAAGGAGCGCGCTATATGGCTATTATTTTCAACGAAAAAGCAAAAACATTTACTCTCAACACAAAACATACATCGTATCAGAT
Organism: uncultured Hungatella sp.; assembly: GCA_910585645.1. Classification (GTDB taxonomy): domain Bacteria; phylum Bacillota; class Clostridia; order Lachnospirales; family Lachnospiraceae; genus UBA3402. The sequence goes on from CAJUFP010000022.1 coordinate 22,256, forward strand.
GAAGATCGGCAACCTGGACTATCTTCTGCACCTTTACTACGGCCCCTCCATCCCGGATGAGGATGTGAGCTGGCAGATCATGCAGTATGACCGGGGATTTTCCGGCAACCCTTACGAGTCCCGAAACGCCCGCACCTTTTCCCTGGACGCCCAGCCCCAGGAATATTCCACCCAGCAGCAGGGGGATTTCAGGGCAGCCAGCATTGAGGTCATTAACAGCGACGGCAGCTATTCCTTCCACGGAAAGGCTGTGGACTACAGGCTGACAAAGGGCAAATACAAGCTGGACACCCTTCCCTGCGTGTTTGCCAGGGAGGAAGACACTGCGGACACTCTGGAGGTGACCCTTCTTGACCAGGTAAGCCAGGTAAAGGTCGTTCTTTTGTTCGGCGTGTTTGAGGAGGCGGACATCATCACCCGGGCCGTGAAGGTGATCAATGGCGGGGACAGGCCTATCCACCTTGCCAAGGTAATGTCTCTGTGCCTGGATTTTCTCAACGGGGCTGATTTTGACCTGGTAAGCCTTCCGGGCCGCTACGGCCAGGAGCGCCAGGTGGAGCGCCAGCACATGACCCACCACATCCATAATATAGGAAGCGTCCGGGGCTCTTCCAGCCACCAGCAGAATCCCTTTGTCATCCTCTGCGGCAGGGAGACCACGGAGGACTATGGCAGGTGCTACGGTTTCTCCCTGATGTACAGCGGCAATTTTCTGGCCGAGGCGGAGCTTGACCAGTACGACCAGCTCCGTCTGGGAATGGGGATCAACCCCAAACAGTTTCTCTATGAGTTAAAGCCCGGGGAGATTTTTGAGGGGCCTGAGGTGGTGATGGCCTTTACCGACCGGGGATTTACGGGCCTTAGCCATCTCTACCACGATTTCTACCGGACCAATCTGTGCCGCAGCAAGTTTGTGAGCCAGGTAGAACGGCCTGTGCTTATCAACAGCTGGGAGGCAGCATTTATGGATTTTGACGATGTGAAGCTGGTAAAGATCGCCAAGGCTGCCAAAAACATGGGCGTGGACCTGCTTGTCATGGACGACGGCTGGTTTGGGAAGAGGGATGACGACAACAGCGGACTTGGGGACTGGGTGGTCAATGAGAGCAAGATCAAGTGCGGCCTCCACAAGCTGGTGGAGCAGATCAATGACCTGGATATGAAGTTTGGCATCTGGTTTGAGCCAGAGATGGTGTCTGAGGACAGCGACCTTTACCGGGCGCACCCGGACTGGGCCATGGAGATCCCCGGCAGGCACGCGGTCCGGAGCCGGAACCAGATCGCCCTGGATCTAAGCCGCAGGGATGTGCAGGACTATCTGATAAAGAGCGTCAACGCCATCCTGGACGACGCCAACATCTACTATGTAAAATGGGACATCAACCGCTCCCTCACCGACATCTGGTCCAATGACCTGCCTGCCGAGAAGCAGGGGGAGGTGTACCACCGCTACATCCTGGGCCTGTACCGGGTGATGGACGCCATCATCCTGACCCACCCGGATATTTTGTTTGAGGGCTGCAGCGGCGGAGGCGGCCGCTTTGACGCGGCCATGCTCCACTACTACCCCCAATACTGGGTCAGCGACAACAACAACCCCATTGACCGGTTAAAGCTCCACTACGGCACTTCCTTTGTGTACCCCACCTGCGCCATGGGAGCCCACATCTCCGACAGCGGACGGTTCGTGCCTCTGGAAACCAAAGCCGTGGTGGCCATGTGCGGAACCTTTGGCTATGAGCTGGACGCCACCCACCTGACAGAAAAGGAGCAGAAGATCTGCATGGAGCAGAGCCGGTTGTTCCGCAAATACTACCACATCACCTTTAAGGGGGATTTCTACCGCCTGACTAACCCCTTTGAGATGGGCAACATGACTGCCTGGCAGCATGTGACCAAGGACAAACGGGAGTCTCTGGTCAGCGTTGTGGTCACAAACCTGACCTGCAACGGCCCCCAGGAGTATGTGAAACCAAAAGGACTGGAGCCCTCTGCCAGATACTCCATAAACGGCAGCGAGGAGACCCGGTCAGGGGCCGCGCTGATGAACGCCGGGATCCCCATCAACCGGGAAGTGCCGGAATATTCTGCGTTTCAGTTTTATCTTGTGAGGGAGGATTGAGCCTGAGAAACAGCCGTCTGCCAAAAGGGGCGGCTGTTTTTATTTCGCTATTTTCATAAAGGCCACTTTCGTGTATAATAGGAACAGGAAAAATCAGGATGTAAGCAAGGAGACAGATGATGTCAAAAACAGCATGGGGTCGCAAAAAACAGCAGTGGAAAGCGATCAGCCTGTTTGCGGGCGCAGGCGGCTGTTCGTTAGGTTTCAAACGCGCGGGCATTGATATGATAGCCGCTTTTGAAAACGCGGAACCCGCCATCGCTACATACAACAGGAATTTCGGCGAAAATCTTTGTCACAATGTCGATCTGGAAACCTGCGATTTTTTATCACTGCGAGATCAGCTTGAACTACAGCCCGGGGAATTGGATTTGATCATCGGAGGTCCGCCCTGCCAGGGATTTACAACAGCAGGCGGACGATTCTGGAACGACCCACGCAATCAACTGGTTCAAAATTACGCCAAAGCCCTTGAGATCTTCTACCCCAGATGGTTTATGATGGAAAATGTGGAGGGGATTCTGACAACGGCAGGCGGCGTCTATCTTGTTGAGTGTCTAAAAAGAATGATCGCTCTTGGGTATACCTTAAACCTGAAGAAAGTCTATATGCAGGAATACGGTGTTCCCCAGAGAAGAAAACGGGTAATGATCGTCGGCAACCGGGAAGGAAAAAGATTTGAGTTTCCACAACCAATTGAGCAGGCGTCAGGCGCGATCTATAAAAGCTCCTCTTTTACTTTGCAGGATGCTATCAAAGATCTGGAATCATGTGATATTCCGCAGATCGATCATGTCAGAAAGAAAGAAAACGGGATACAGTTAGAGCGGATATCCGCATTAAAAACCGGACAGACAATGAAAGATCTGCCGGAGCGCTTGCAGCACGACTCTTTTAAACGCAGAGCGACAAGAAGGGTATGTGACGGAACTCCGACGGAAAAAAGGGGCGGACCACCTGCAGGCCTAAAACGGTTATCGTATAAGGAACCCTGTCTGACCATAACAAGCGCCGCGCCGTCAGAATTTGTCCACCCTACACAGAACCGAATGCTTACCATTCGGGAATGTGCCAGAATTCAGACTTTTCCGGACAGCTTTCAGTTCTGCGGAACAGACGCGCAAAAAATTCTTCAGATCGGAAACGCGATTCCGCCTGTATTTGCGGAGATGATGGCAAAACAGATCATGGCATGCGATGAGCATGCGCCTAATGAGATATGCCCGTCTCTGGCCAGGTTTGACGTCACCAAAGCAACTGCTAAGAGTCCTGCCCTGCACAAGACATGCAAAATGTTGAGCGCGCTGCAGGTTCACGAATACAAACAATTGCAGATGGAGGTATAGATTATGCCGATTACCCGTCAACAAAGAGTTTTTTACAAAACCTTTTCACAGCATGGATCTGGCTCTGCCATGGTTGAGATCGAGCCTAAAGAGGTAATTTTACTGATTCACATCTCTTATCTGGATATTTTTGAGCATAAGCCGGAGTGGTTCTCCGAGCCCTTTTTCAGATTTGCAAAAAAGGATTTTTACGCCATCACGCCAGAACAGGTTGCGCAGCTTCCTTCCATGGAGATGGAAGACGCCGTAAATTTTTTACAGCTGTCCGGCGCTACCAATACAGAGAACATCATATATCTCTATCTGAAAAATCTATCAGAGCTTTGGCGCAGAAGATTTAAATTTTATACCATCCTAAAAACTCAGCCGTTTCCTTTAACAGATCAGATCGGGCCAAGATGTCTGTTGGAATATGGGAATTGCCAAGATGAACTGCTATTTTCCTGGATGAGTTGGAGGAAACTCATATATGATCTTGATAATCGCAGCGCCCAGGAAACAGGATATCTTTTTGAGCCCATCCTGGCAAGCTGCCTTGGCGGCGAGCCGGCGTCCCACAAAAACTCACCGGTGAAACGCATTGATGATTATGGGAATCAGACCAATGAGGGACGTCAAGTAGACTGCTATATCAAGGAATCCAGGGAAGTTTACGAGTTGAAGCTGCGCGTGACAATAGCTGCCAGCGGTCAGGGACGATTCGGAGAGGAACTGAGTTTTCCCTATGAAGCCCGAAAAGCCGGGCTGATACCTGTTCTGATCGTCTTCGATCCCACCCCATCTCCCCTTCTGGACCGACTCAAGGCAAGATACGTTTCAGAAGGAGGCCGATACGCAGTAGGCGAAGACGCGTGGAATCTGTTGACAGATCGAGCTGGCAGAGAAATGGGAAAATATATCATGAAGTATCTAAAACCGCCCATCAGTAAGATGGAGGAAATACGGCTTCCTGTTCCATCAAATATCCGGCTTTCCGCGTCAGAGGATTGCCTTGCTATCAGTGATGAAACAGGAAACCGCTATGTCATTCCCCGCACTCCATAGTTGATTGATTACCGTTTTCTCTCATTAATCCTCCGGATCTGATCCGGGTCAAACTTATACTGATGGTCCTTTGTGAGAAGACCGTTGGTCTCCTGCTCCACGTCCGTCAGCTGGGTATAGCAGAATCCGCTGAGTATTTCCGAATCATAGATGGCGTCCACGATCCGTTTGTACTCATCCAGAAACTCGCCGCTGAAAGCCGAAGTATACCCCCAGTCCCCGGTCCCGCAGGCTGCTGCGGGGCTTTCTCCACTCTGTTCTTTCCCCGCCTGATCTTCCGGCGCCGCAGGCCCATGGCTGCCGTCCCCATCCGCCTTCACCGCGATCCCGCCGCACTCTGTCAGCACCACAGGCTGGCCTTTGTAGGAGCTTCCCTTGGCAAAGGTCAGTTTCTCCATGATCAGGTGGAGGCTGTCAACCTGCTTTAGGCAGTCCCGGAACACCTGATGCTGGGCTGTGTCCTCCTTCTCCCCGTGCTTGTAGCTGTGGAAGGCGCAGATGTCCGTGTCCGTCATCTCCCACCCGTCATTGGAGATGACCAGGCGGGTGCTGTCTAAGCCCCGGGCCAGGTAGTACAGCCCACGGGAGAAATCCTGCTGCTGGACATTGGAATAGATCCTGGGAACGCCCCAGCTCTCATTGAGCATGCCCCACACGATGATGGAGGGGTGACTGTAATCCCGGTGGATCACATCTATCCACTCTCTGGCAAACTGGGCTCCTGCCTCCGGGGTGTAGGACCAGAAGCTGGCCATGGCCTCCCACACCAGAAATCCCATCTTGTCCGCCCAGTACAAAAACCTGGGATCCTCCACCTTCTCGTGTTTGCGGCACCCGTTAAAGCCCATCTCCTTGGACTTGCGGATATCCTCCTGATAATCCCTGTCCGAGGGAGCGGTCACCAGCCCCTCCTCCCAGTACCCCTGATCCAGCAAAAGCTTCTGATAGCAGGGCTGATTGTTCAGATATAGCTTTCCGTTCTCCACATGGATCTTGCGCATGCCGAAGTAGGAACTTACCGTGTCAGCCGGGCTGCCGTCCACGCCCTCATCCACCTGAACTTCCACGTCATAGAGGATAGGGTTCTCCGGACTCCAGTAATTGCCGGTAAAGTGGAAGGACCCCTCCATGGCCTTTTTCCGGAACACGTCCACAGTCAGGCTGTTGCGCAGCGTGTTGCACACCATATTTCCGTGAAAGATCTCCTGGTCCCCCAGCCGTATCTTCATATGGACCCGGCAGGGCAGGACAGCGCTCTCCGACAGGCGGTAGTCGATCTTCACGGTTCCCTCGTCAATATCCGGCGTAAAATGCAGCCACAGAAGGCTTGTGTCCTCCACCGGCTCCAGCCACACGCTCTGCCAGATCCCCGTGCTGGGGGTGTACCAGATAAATTTGGACTCCTCCTCCCAGAACTGTTTGCCCCGGGCAATGCTCTCATCCTTTATGGGGTCATTGGCCTCCACCCGTATAAGCTCCTGTTTCCAGGTGAGAAATCTGGTGATGTTAAAGGAAAACGGCGTCTGACCTCCCACATGGCTGCCCACACAGTTTCCGTTGACAAAGACCTTGCACTGGTAGTCCACTGCCCCGAAATGAAGCAGCACCCGTTTCCCTCTCCAGCTGTCCGGGACCTGAAAAGTCCTCTCATAAATCACCCGGTCCTCCCGGATCCGCTGGCCGATGCCGCTTAACCGGCTCTGGCACACAAAGGGGACCTGGATCGTGGTCTTCTTGTCGCCGTACTCAAAGGACCAGCTTCCATTCAGGCTCATCCATGCCTCCCGGACAAAGTCCGGGCGTGGATACTCCTCTCTCATCTTTTAAGCTCCTCCTTCTTCTATTTGATTCCGGATTGTGTAAATCCTCTTACGATGTATTTATTCGCAAACATGAAAATGATCATAACCGGCAAAACAGACACCACGGTGGAGGCCATCATCAGGCCGGGGTTGGTGTAATTCTCCCCCAGAACCAGGGCAGCGATCCCCAGGGTGATGGTACGGTTCTCATTTTTGCTGATGACCAGGGACGGCCACAGATAGCTGTTGTACAGGCCTAAAAAGGTGATAAAGGCCTGGGTGACAATAACCGGCTTCACCGACGGCACCACAATATGCCACAGCACCTGGAATACATTGGCTCCCTCCACAAACCCGGCCTCCTCCAGCTCCTTGGGAAACGCCAGCAGAAACTGGTAGATCAGGTAAATACACATGACGCCTGAGCCCGAAGGCAGGATCAGGGGCCAGAAGGTGTTCAGCCCCCCGATCTGCTTGAACATATAAAACAGGGGGAAGAAGGTGACGATCTCCGGGATAGCCATGGCCCAGACCAGGGCTACCAGGATAAATTTCTTCCCGGGCACCGGAAGCCTTGCCAGGGCGTAGGCTGCCAGGACGCTGGTGACGATGCGCAGAGCCGTGCCCGCGCAGGTGACAACGGCCGTGTTGCCCAGCCACCGCATCACCGGGGATGTGGCCGTGTTGCGGAACAGCTCCTGATAGTTCTCCATGGTCCACGTCTTGGGAAGCAGGGTGGTGGATGTGACCGACTCCGAGATCCCCTTAAAGCTGGTAAAGATCATGAACATCAGGGGCAAAAGGAAGATGTAGGCCACAATGCAGGCAATGATAACCAAAAATAGTTTGTTTACATTCTTTGTTCTCATGATATCCTCCTTTTACCTCAGCTCTTCTTTTTCTTTGGTCAGATAGTATTGTCCAATGGAGCACAGCACGATGACAATACCCATGAGAATGGTCATGGCGCTGCCGACGCCTAAGTCGTTGCGGTCCATGATGGTGGATGTGATCATCATGATCATGGGCTTTGTGGTCTCCCCGGGGCCGCCCTGGGTCATAAGGCGGGTCTGGCCGTACACGTTAAAGGACGCGATGATGGTGGTCATGAGCACAAAGAAGAACACGTTCTTAATGCCCGGGAAGATGATGTAGCGCAGCTGGGTGCCAAAGCCGGCGCCGTCGATGGAGGACGCCTCGTAGAGCTGGGTGTCGATCTCATTGAGGGCATTGACAAACAGCATCATGTTGTAGCCAATGGTCCACCATACCGTGGCCACGGTCAGGGACACCCACACAAAAGGCTGCTGCTCCATCCACGGAATCGCCTTCTTGATCAGCCCTAAGTTGATCATCATGTTGTTAAGATAACCGCCGTTTCCTTTCATCAGCCACACAAAGACCGCCGCGACGGCTGTGACGGAAACCGCGTAGGACGCGAAATAGATGGTCCGAAAGATCCCCTTTAGCTTGTCGGGAAGCCTGTCAAGGAGAAGAGCCAGGGCCAGGCTTCCAAGAACCAGGATGGGCGTGGTGAGAACCACAAAGATCACGGTGTTCTTCATGCCCAGCCAGAAGGATTTGTTGTACATGGAAGAAGAAAACAGGATCTTCACATAGTTTTCCAGGCCCACAAACCCCTGGTTGCCTTTCACCAGGCTGTATTTGCTCAGGCTCATCACAAGGCCGTAGACAAAGGGTATGAGCCAGAACATCAGGAAAAACAATATAAAAGGCAGTATAAACAAAACGGCTGTGGTTTTTTTCTTAATCATCGATCTACCCTTTCCGGCTGCCCCGCAGCCATATGGAGCTTTGACGCTGCCCTGGCTCCTACTGCTCCGAAAGCTCCGTCGCGATCTCCGTGGCGTTCTTCAGTTCTTCCATCAGCTGCTCCCTGGTCAGATCCTCGGTCTGAAGCACTAAGGACCACACATTGGTGTTTACGTATTTTACCTGCTCCCGGATGTTGTAGATGGCCGGAAGGATCATGGCGTCGTCAAAGATCTCATAGTTTACGGCTGCCACGGGGTACTTGTCAGGCTGGGCTTTCACTTTCTCCATGGTCGCCAGATGGATGGGCGCCTGTCCGGAGTCGGCCCAGTTGAGCATCACGTCCGGCTGGTAGGCGTACTTCATGAACTGGGCGATGCCCTCTAACTTGGCCTCATCGGTCACTTCTGCGGAAACCGCGAAGGTGTGGCCGCCTGCCGGCACGCAGGGCGTGCTGCCGTAGATCTGGGGAAGGGTTCCGATCCCTAAGTTGTCGCCTAAAATCTCCTTGGCAGTCACGTATTTCCAGGGACCTGTAAGGCTCATGGCGGTCTTAACATTGGCATTGTCCGTGGATTCGTTGACAAAGGTGTTGTAGTGGTCCTGGTCGCCCAGCCCGGCGGCGCTTAAGTGATCCTTGTAGATCAGGTCGTGAACCTTCATAAAGGCGTCGCACACTTCCTCGGTGTCCATCTTGATGTGCTCTCCTTCCACCCAGTTGCACCCGGACTGGCCCAGGGCTGTCATCCACGCCCACTGGTGGTCTCCTGTCAGCGGCAGGCCTATGGGGTAAACCTGGGTGTTCTCAGAATCTAACTTGTCCCGAAGGGCGATCATGTCGTTGTAATCTTTGGGCGGCGTGTCGATCAGCTCCTTGTTGTAGAAAAAGGTCTCCGCGTACAGGTCCAAAGGAAACGCGAACACGCCGTCGTCGTACTTGGCGTAGGTCTGGGTTATGGGGTGAAAATCGTTTTCAAAGGAAATCCCCGCCTTGTCGTACAGGTCCGAAACCTCCCTTAAAAGCCCCATGGCGTGGTAGGTGGATATCCAGTCCGCGTGGATGATCAGCATGTCAAAGTTGTCGGACTTGAACTTGGTGTAGTGATCCGAATCCTGGAGCTGCTCCACAAAATACTGGTCCTGGGACTGATTGAACCCGTCCACGATCTTGCTCATGTAGGGGCCGTCGCCGCCGGTGAATCCGTTGATAAAGGTGATCTTGGTCTTTCCCGCCCCGTCCGACGACGAGCCGCCTTCCTGGGAGGCCTGCCCTCCTGCCGCCTGGGTGTCCCCGGTCTGGGAGGAGCCTCCCCCGCACGCTGTCAGTGAAAACGCCATGACTCCTGCCAGTAACGCTGCTGCTGTTCTTTTCATCTTTTTCTCCTTTTCTTTTGGGTTTCTTTCCCGGCCTTTTTGCGGATATTTTAGTACGAATAATTTGTAGTAAATAAGCCGTAAAATTGCTGTGAAATTTGGTTTTTGGAAATGTTACTGAATTTCTGTAGTTTTATGCTAACATAACTCTGTCAAAGTGTCAATAATATTCTTAAAAAAATTGTTCCGGTTGTAAAATATGACAATTATAATCCGTTGCTCACAGAAAATTATTTATTTTTACTATATTATTTATGTAATAAAAGAGCTGTTTTTGATGCCAAAAAAATGAAATTATGTAGAAAAAGAGAAAATTTTCGTTTTTTCTAAGTTTCTTTTGAAAAACAGTTGATTTTTCTGGGATTTGATGTACACTGAATTTGCTTTGTTTCGGATACAGGCAAGATAAGGAGAGCGCTATGAGAGACATACATATTTCTGCCGTCATTGGAAGCGAGATGAAGGTAGAGGAACAGATCCCCCTTATGAGACAGGCGGGATTTAAAGGTTTTTTTGCCATTTATGAAGGCACGGAGCCTATTGAGCTGTGGGCTGAGACAGTCAGGCGGCAGGGCATGGTCTTTGAGACGGTCCACGGACCGTTCCGGTTTGCCAACCGCATGTGGGAGGAGGGAGAATCCGGGGATTCGTATCTCGAATACCTGAAGTCAACGGTGGACACCTGCGGCAAGATCCATGTTGGGAAATATATCCTTCACGTCACCGTGGGCAGCCAGGCCCCTCCCGTCTCCTCCCTGGGGCTTGAACGCTTTGCCTCCCTCTGCGGCTATGCCAAAGAGCGGGGGGTATCCATCTGTTTTGAGAATTTAGAGCCTCTGCCCCACCTGGAGGCGGTTATGGATCATATTCAGGATCCCTTCCACGGTTTTTGCTGGGACATCGGCCACAATGCCTGCTACAGCCCTCACATTGACATGGCTAAAAAGTACGGCCAAAGGCTGAAATGCCTTCACATCCACGACAACCGCGGGATCACCCGCCCCGGAGATATTGACTACCGGGACGATCTGCACCTGCTTCCCTTTGACGGGATCCTGGACTGGGAGTGGTTTGCCGGACAGCTACGGGCGTGCTCTTATGAAGGGCCCATCACGCTGGAGGTATCCTGCCTTCACGGCAACAACTACCAGGCCATGACCATGCCCCAATACTTAGCCCAGGCATACCAGAGAGGCGAGAAACTGCGGACTCTGGTGGACGGCTAGTGCAACGATGTACTGGGGGTGATTTATCCACCGGGAAGATTCACCGGAAATTGCAGTATCCTTAGGCGGAAGTTTATGCGGACCCGGGAGAAGCCCGTGTGCTGTCCGCAAATAAGCACTACGGTTCTGACATGGCTCTCCTGACCGTCCCCCGCAGCTTTGCGGCCGCGCTGGCCGCTGCCAGGCAGAGCCCTAAGTCCGCCGGGGCTGTCAGGAGAAAGCAGTTGAACACCAGGATCTGCCAGGTGATCTCCCTGCTGATGAGAAACCTGCACACAAAAAAATAGTAGGCGATCCCCACTCCATAATAGATCAGCAGACCGACTACGGACACAAAAAAGAGCCTGGCAAAATCACAGGTCTGAAGGTGTTGGCACAGCCACGCCATGACAAATCCCGCCGCTCCAAAGCCCAGGAGATACCCGAACGTGGGCCTAAGCAGGTAGGAGGGGCCTCCACCGGAGGCAAACACGGGAACTCCCGTCAGACCCAAAAGCAGGTATACGCCCACGCTCATCCCTGCCAGCCGCTTGTCCAGAAGAAGTCCTGCCAGAAGCACGAAAAACCACTGCAGCGTAACGTGCATGGGCGTAGGCTCCACGGGGATGGTGATCTTGATGAACGCGCCCGCCCCTATGAGGGCCGCAAAAAGGCCGCCCAGGGTCAGCTCCCGAATGGTCAGATGTTTTTCTTTAGCCATGTGGGGCCTCTTTTACCAGGATGGTGGTATAGTAACCGGCCTCATCCGGCATCTGGTCCGGGGACTTGCAGACCCGCTCGCCTTCCAGGCCGCAGTTTTCCACCATGACAGCCTCCAGGCCGCGTTCCCGCAGCAGCTGTTTTACATGGGACAGGCTGGAACCTGCTTTCATAAGAACCTTTGTCCCCTTATAAGCCAGGGTTTCCTCTGCTTCTTTTGTATCGTAGGCAAGGGGGATCACGTGAAGCTGTTGGGATCTGTCTGCCAGGCTGTCGCCGGTTCGGGCGGCCGTCGCGCAGAAGGAGGGCACGCCGTTTATGATCCTGGCGTCATATCCTCGTTCCTTTACCAGGCGATGGATGTAGATGTAGGTGGAATAAATGGTGGGATCCCCCAGGGTCAGATACGCCGCGTCTTTCCCATCTTCCAGGACGCGGATGATCTGGTCCGCGGCCGCGCGGTAGCTTTCCTCCAGGATAGCCTGGTCTTTTGTCATGGGGATGGACAAATGCAGGCACTCCTTTTCCTCCAGCCCTTTTACCATGCCCTTGGCAATGCGATAGCACAGGGCCTGGTCTCTCTGCCTGGCGGGAACCGCGATGACCGGACAGTTTTCAATGGTCTCCACCGCAAGGCAGGTCATCATCTTAGGGTCTCCCGGCCCCACTCCCACCCCGTATAAGATTCCGCTCATGGAATATCCTCTTTCTTTTTTGATTACTTGACCCGCAGCTTTCCTATGAGCACATTGGCTATGATGGCGAACTGCTTTCTCTTGACTCCGCTGTCCTTTGCCGCCCCCTCCAGATACCCCTTGTCCTCATAGCAAAAGAGCATGTCCGTTATAACCATGCGCCAGATCTTTTCGCTTGTGGCGTGGATCTGTGTGGTAAGATTGTAGAAATCCTCACAGAAGGAATCAAACACCTGGTCTTTTACCTTGGGATTGTAGGATTCGAAGATCTTCGCGAAAACTTCCCGGATGTCGTCCAAGTCAAATTCGCGGAATGTGACAGGGTTTATGTTCAGTTCTTTGCTGTAGGAATAGTTGATCATAGGTCTCCCCCTCTTTTTCTTGATTTATGGTTTTTATTATACTAAAGGAGCGGGGGTTTTTCAAGCGTGAGTCAGGATATAATCTATTACAGTTTAGTTAAGTCGAAGTTGTCGTGGGCCCGGGAGAATCTGTGTGCTGTCCGGGTTCAGATATGCCAAACATTCCGATGAGCCCTTAAAGCAGGAAAACACTCGGGGTGAGGCCCTCCTGTTTTCCTTGGTCTCATCTCCATGGCATATATTCACCCGGACGGGACATCTCTCCTTCTCTGCCTGGCAAAAGCAGAATTCGCTGGTTAAGGTTTGCTCACTTAAGGTGGTTCCGGTAGGGTTGCGGTTTCTGCTTTGTAGTGGGAAGATAGCTGTTTTATTGACAGTAAGGTTTGTGAATCTTGATCCTGCTTTCAATTACAGAGAACCAGATCCTTTCGGTTCCACAACAACATCGCCGTAACCTTACTAAACAATACACTAAAACTATAAAAAACAACCGCCGCCTTTGCTCACTCAACATTACAACAAATCCCCGTCATCTAACCAATGCCCTGGTAATCCGCACCCCCTCTTTTGTTGCCGCAAGGCCTCCCTCCCCTGTCTCCCGCAGGGACGGGTGCATCTTCTCTCCCACTTCCCGCATGGCGTCGAACACCTGATCCGCCGGGATGGCGCTGGTGATGCCCGCAAGGGCCATGTCCGCGCAGGTCATAGCGTTGACGGCTCCTATGACATTGCGCTTTACGCAGGGGACCTCCACCAGACCTGCCACCGGGTCGCAGACCAGGCCCAAAAGGGCCTTTAAGGCCATGGCCGCCCCGTGGCTGATCTGCTCATTGGTGCCGCCCTTTAGGGCCGTCAGAGCGCCGGCGGCCATGGAGGAGGCGGCTCCGATCTCCGCCTGACAGCCCCCCGCAGCCCCGGCGATAAAAGCCCTGGAGGCGATCACCTGGCCAATGCCCGCAGCCACATACAGGCTTTTCACGATCTGCCGATGGCCTGCCTGGCCGCTGCGAAACAGGGGGATCAGAACCGCTGGCAGAACCCCGCATGCCCCGGCTGTAGGCGCTGCCACAATACGTCTCATGCAGGCGTTTGACTCTCCCATCTCCAGGGCCTGGATAATGACCTGGTTTAAATAATCCCCGCACAGAGTATCGCCGGCCTTCCGGTACTCCTCCATGGCCGCCCCCTGGCCGCCTGCCAGGCCGCTGGCGGACCGGGCAGAACCGTCATAGGATGTGGACGCCAGAAGCATGGCGTCCCACATGACGTACATCTCCTTCATGGACTCCTCCCTGGAAACCTTCCGCTCCTCCATGTCATCCTCCAGGACGGCCTCATAAAACTTCTTATCCCGTTTTTCGCAGTAGTCAAGGATCTCCTCAATGGAATGGTATGCCATGCCCTTACTCCTCCTCTCCCAGATTCAGACAAGTCACCTTGATGATGCCCTCCACCCGCTTCAGCCAGTCCAGACAAGAGGAGGGGATGTTCTGATCCGTCTCAATGACCATAACCGCGTACCCGCCCCTCTTGTCCCGGTAAAGGTTCAGAGTGGCAATGTTGATGGACTTGTGGGCCAGCATGGAAGTGACCTCCGCCACATGGCCCGGCTGGTCCACATTGTGGACGATCAGGGCCGGCCTCTGGGCCGTCACGTTGATCTCAACCCCGTCCAGCTTGTTCACCAGGATGCGCCCTCCGCCCAGGGAAGAGGCCTGAACCGACACGGTCCGTCCCCCTTTGTCCCACACCTCCAAAAGAGCCGTGTTAGGGTGCGCGCCCCGGATGGTCTCATGTTCAAACGAAAACTCCATGCCCGCCTTGGCCGCATGGTCAAAGCTCTCCGGTATGCAGATATTGTCAGGCCGCATGCCCAGAAGCCCTGCCACCAGAGCCCGGTCCGTGCCGTGGCCGATGCCGGTGGCCGAAAAGGACCCGGACAGGGTGATGTGAGCCCGCGCGGGGACAGAACCCAACAGTTTCTTCGTAACCAGGCCGATCCTGACGGCCCCCGCCGTGTGGGAGCTGGAAGGCCCCACCATCACCGGCCCCAAGATATCAAATATATTCATCTCTCGCCCTTCTCTCCTCGTACTGTTACAGCAGGCCTCACTCCGCCCTGAACTTCTTAAGAAGCCCCTGGAAATACTCCGGCAGAGGCGCCTCAAACTCCATATACTCACCGGTCCGCGGATGGACAAAGCCAAGGACCCCGGCGTGAAGCGTCTGTCCCTGAAGCTTAAACGGACATTTGGCCGGCCCGTAGACCAGATCCCCCAGCACCGGATGGCCTATAGACGCCATGTGAACCCGGATCTGGTGGGTTCTCCCTGTCTCAAGCCTGCACTCAATAAACGTAAACTGACGGAAACGCTCCAGAACCCGGTAATGGGTCACTGCCCGCCGCCCGCTTTTCTCATTGACACTCATCCGCTTCCGGTCCACAGGATGGCGGCCAATAGGGGCGTCCACAGTCCCCTCCTCCTCCTTCACGACTCCGCACACAATGGCCCGGTATCTGCGGACAATGGTGTGCTCCTTTAACTGCTTGGCAACGGAATTGTGGGCCATATCATTTTTGCAGATGATCAAAATCCCCGTGGTGTCCATGTCAATACGGTGTACGATCCCTGGCCGCAGCACCCCGTTGATGCCGGAAAGCTCATGGCCGCAGTGATACATCAGCCCGTTGACCAGAGTGCCGCATAAGTGTCCGGGGGCAGGGTGGACCACCATGCCCTTGGGCTTGTTCACCAGGATCACGTCCCTGTCCTCGTACACAATATCCAGATCCATAGGCTCCGGCAAGATCCTGGCTTCCTCCTCCTTGGGGATCCTGACTAAAACCGTCTCCCCGCCGCTGACCTTGTAATTGGCCTTGACCGGCTGCCGGTTTACCGCCACATGGCCGGACTTGATCAGCTTCTGCACATGGGACCGGGAAAAATCACAGGAATTTGTCAAAAAAACATCAATCCGAAGACCGGAATCCTCCTCATCCACTTCAAAAGTCCTGCGCTCCTCCTCCCAATCCTCCATCACGCCTTCCCCTTCCTGCCGGGCATCAGCATCTCAAACTCCTCATCCGTATAAAACCACAAAAGCAGCACCAAAAGAAGAGCCGTCCCCACAGTCACATAGCAGTCCGCCACATTGAAGATCGGAAAATCGATAAGGCTGAAATACAAAAAATCCACCACATACCCCTGGCTGACCCGGTCAATAAGATTACCCGCGGCCCCGGCCATGATCATGGTCAGGCACAGCTCCATGGGGACATACCGCCGGGACGGAGGCAGCTTTACCATGGCGTAGGCCACAAAGGCGAACACCGCCACAGCCACCACAAAGAAAAATCCCTGCCGCCCCTGGAGCATCCCAAAAGCCGCCCCCCGGTTCTCCGAGTACAGCAGTTCAAACACTCCCTGCCACAGGACAAAAGCCTCCTTCCCCTTAAGGGAAGCCGCGGCCATGGCCTTGGTCCACTGGTCCAGAGCCGTCAGACACACAAGGCCAGCCAAAAAAGCCAGCAAATGATCACGTTTTCGGTCCATATCCATCTCTCCCACTCTATAAAAGGATCTCGTCAAGGCAGGCCGTCATATCCTCCTCTGTCACCGTCCGGTCTACAAAGGCCTCCCCCACAGAGCGAAGAAGGATAAAACGGATGGCGTCCCCGTCCATCTTCTTGTCGCTCTTCGTATCCTCCACAATCTTCTCTCTTAAGACCCCCTCAACCCTTACCGGCATGCCAAGGCTCTCCATAAGGGACCTAAGGCCCAAAAGGCAGTCCTCGCCCAGATACCCCTTAAGGATAGAAAGTCTCACCGCCCCCAGACAGCCCAGGCCTACACAGTGGCCGTGAAGCATGGAAAAGGCCAGCTGCTTTTCCAGAGCGTGGCCCAGAGTATGGCCGAAGTTCAGAAGCGCCCTTACTCCCTGCTCTGTAGGGTCCTGCTCCACCACCCGCCTCTTGATCTCATCGCTGCCGGCGATCATCTCCATGCACACGGAAAGATCCCGCCTGCCGATGGCATCCTGATTCCTCAAAAGCCACTGATAATACCCCTTGTCCTGGATCAGGCCGTGCTTGATCACCTCCCCCATGCCGGAAGAAAACTGCTCATCAGACAAGGTAAGAAGGGTGCTCACATTGGTGTACACCAGCCGGGGCATGTAAAACGCGCCAACCATATTTTTATAGGAAGAAACGTCAACCCCTGTCTTGCCGCCGATGCTGCTGTCCACCTGGGCCAGCAGCGTGGTTGGGATCTGGATAAAAGACACGCCCCGCAGATAGGTAGCCGCCCCGAAGCCGCACAGATCCCCCGCCACGCCGCCGCCAAGGGCCACAAGCCAGTCCTTTCGGTCAAAGCGGTTCTCCATCAGAACCTCATACAGCCCCTCCACCGTGTCAAGGGTTTTCGACTCCTCCCCGGCGGGAAAGATATAAGCCACCACCTGCCGGCAATACGTTTTCAGGATATCCCGAACCTGATCCAGGTACAGACCGGCCACTGTAGAGTCAGTGACAACGCACACCCGCCTCCCCCGGACTCCCAGAGCCTCCAGACGAGACCCAAGCCCGTCAAAAGCAGTGTCCAGGACAATATCGTAAATCGGCCTCCCGTCCCCGCAGACCGTCAGTGTCTTCTGCATAAACTCTCTCCTCTCCATAACAGCCTTTTCAAACCGTTACTAAAAAATGGGCCGGCGCAGACACACACGCAGCCCCGCCTAACCTTCCTGTTCAGCAAACAGATGACGCCTGTGACGGCCCCATCCAAACACAAAAACAGCTACAAACGCAGATTCAGCCCCGACATGTCAAGAGGGCCGCTGCCTGACGCCGCGCCCACATTGCCAAGGATGTCCTGAAAATCGCCGGAGAGATCCACCGTGTCAGGGGTAACGATAAAAATGTAGTTGGAGATCTTCTGGAGATTGCCGTTTATGGAGTACACGGCGCCTGAGGCAAAATCAATGATCCTCTGGGCGATCTCCGTATGTAACCCCTCCATGTTCAGCACCACGGTCTTCCCCGCCAGAAGATGGTCGCAGATCTCCTTGGAATCTCCAAAGGAGGTGGGGATCACCATGGCCACCTCCATGTTTCTCTTCATAGGAACTACTTTATTGGAATTACTGTTGGAAGAACGCCCCAAAAACGATCTCGGCCTCGGCGATTCCTCCTCCTCGTCATCCTCATCGTAATAATCGTCGTCTCTGTCTCTTTTCCCGAATAGGCTTTTTCTGGGAGGTCTCTCTTCCTCTTCTTCATAATCGTCATCTAAGAAGTAGTCGTCATCATCACCGTCACTTAATCGCATGCTTTCCATAATTCTTCCAAACAGACTCATAGTTTTTCTCCCATCTCCTATCTTGCACCGAATATGCCGGTTCCCACTCTCACCATGGTGGCCCCTTCCTCAACGGCGACCCAGAAATCGCCGGTCATCCCCATGGACAGAATAGTCATACTACCATTATCAATGTTTTTAGTTTTCATGTCAACATAAAAATCATATAATTTTCTAAAAACAGCACGATTATTCTCGGCATCCTCTACAAAAGGAGCTACGGTCATGAGCCCGCGGATCCTGACATGGGGAAATTCCCCTATGGCCCTCAACGCTTCCTCCACCTCTTCCAGCAAAAATCCGAACTTGCTCTCCTCCCTTGCCACATTGACCTCCAGCAGGATATCGGTCACCACATCCTGCCGCCCAGACTCCTTTTCGATCTCCCCGGCCAGTTTCAGGGAGTCCACGGAATGGATGAGGTACGTCTTTCCTATGATCTGCCGCACCTTGTTGGTCTGAAGGTGGCCGATCAGATGCCACCTTACGTCCGAAGGCATCAGAGGAATCTTTGAGAGAAGCTCCTGCACCCGGTTCTCCCCAAACTCCCTGGCGCCGCCGTCGTAGGCCTCCCGCAAAAGCTCCAAAGGCTTTGTCTTGCTGACCGCAATAAGGGTCACCTCCCCCTGATCCCTTCCAGCCCTCTGGCAGGCCTGTCCGATCTCCCTCTGAGTCCTATGTAAATTTGTCTGAATCTCCCCCATGATAAACCGCCTTTCTCACTGATAGATTAGCGTGCCCTCAGCCTCGATCATCGACGCGTTCAGCACAATATGGTCATAAACGCTGAGCCCGTAGCTCATATTTTTGCGGATGGTATAAAACTCATCGCTCTGGGCCAGCACCTCGATCTGCCTGAATACGGTATAGCCCTTATTTATATTGTAAACTCCCTGGAGGGAAGCCGTGATGCCCACCTGAAACCGCTCCTGGGAGTCAGGCCGCACCAGGTAATCCCCCGCGCGGATGGAATCTTCCTTGTCACAGTCAATATAGTAGTATTCTTCATTGCCAAAATAGATGGTCACAGGCACAAACTCCACGGAAGTCCCTGCCTCAGAGTACACCTCCTTGTTAAAGCCGTCCTCTAGCCCGTCCCCTCCCTTTGTGAGAAAATCCACAGGGATCAGATAAAAATTCTTGGTGGTCACAGCGCTGATGGGGATCTTAAGGCCCTCGGTGACGCTGGTGAGGATCTCAAAATCCACAAACCGGTCTGACACGAACTGGACCATATACTTGTTAAAATCCAGCTTTCCATAGGCCTTGCCGTCGCTGCCTGTAATCAGGGAAAACGCGCCGTTGGTGGTCAGGTTCTGGGCCGGAAACGACACCTTTAACGTGCCCTGGGAGCTGAAAGCCACCCCGTCCTCCTCTGTCACCGGAAAAACCACGGACCAGTGGTCATCCGTGATGACTTTGTAGATAGGCGTCCCCGGCTCCACCCACTGGCCGGCCCTGGTAATAGCCTTTGTGTACTGGCTCCGGTCAAAGACCGCCTCGCTGATCTGGGCCGGGGCCAGGGTCTCGAAATTGTCAATGCCGTAGGACACAACCCCGCTGACCGGGGCCGTGATCTGTCTGAAATCATTGCCCATCTGGGCAGCCATCTCCCCCTGGGTGTCCAGGGTATTAAAATTCACGTACTCCAGGGCCATGGCCTCCAGAGCATACCGGGTATTGTAAACATCGTCAAAACTCTCGTCAGAATAAGACAGGATGTAGTTGTTCAGCTGTTTTTTAAGATCCGAGATATCGCGGTCCGTCAGAGCCCCGGCGCCCTGATTCTGCTCCTCCATAAGGGCCGACACAGTCCCCCGCTCGTCGATGGAATAGATGCTCATCCCTACAGAGGCCCGCTTCCCCTCCCGCACATAGTAATGAATAGCCCCCGCGCTGTCCGCGTACTGGGTGGTTTCCTGGCGAAGGATGATGCCCGTGTAGCTCTTGTCATCCACAATGGACCCGTCAGTCACCTCGTAAAACTGTATCTTCTCCTTCGTCATGTAGGAGTACACCGTAAAGACAAGGTAGATAAAGATCATGGCAAAGATCAGCATCCCGATATTAAAATTCATGGAAGCTTTCCTGTGATTGTAATGAATGACATTGCTGCCCTTTTTCTTCGCCACAGCGATCACCTCCTTCTTCGCGTTCCCCCTATTATAAACGGGAATGGAAAAAAGTTCAAGTCCGACTCTCTATAAAAAGGGCCTGCCTCAAAGCAGACCCCACTCTTATGTACAATACAGTCATCCGATGATATATGATCATAAAGAGATGATAACATCTTTTTTTGCATTCTCCGGTAATTCGTCCACATCCAGGGACACGCTCAGCACAAAATCTACATGGAACTTCTCACTAATCTTCTCCAACTCCTTAACCGCCTCGGAGATATCCTCGCCCTCCAGGCATGCCAGCTTCAAAAAGCTGTCCAAAAACATCAACTCCAGATCGTGGTCCTGGGAAATGATCCCGCGGATAAATCCCATAAAACCGGAACAGTCAGCGATATCGAACCCTTTTACATTGATCAGACGGATCTTGTTGCTCAACTCATACATGTGCTTGGAACTTTTATCCAGGTAAACGATAGACCCGTTGGCTTCCTTGATGGCTCCGTTGGCCTTGTCCAAAAGATGTTTGGTCTTTCCCTTCCCCTTATTTCCAGCTATAATCTGAACCATAGTCGTGTCCTCCTTGGGTTTATTGATTTTGTATAAAAAGATGATAGATTTCCTCTTAATTATAGTATAAATAGGGATAAAAGGCAATGACTTAATTGACAATTTTAGAAATTATATTTGTCATGTTCTCATACAGGTTATCCCTGCTCTTTGCCTTCATCACAATAGAGACGTACTCATCGCCGCTCTCCCCCCCATCCCTGGAGGCCATAACCAGACAGCAGCCCGCGGCCTGGGTGGTGCCAGTCTTGCCCGAGAACACGGTGACGCCCTCCGGCGCCTGCCTCTTTCCCGTCAGATACCAGTTGCCGCCCTCCCACACCTTTGACACGTCCCCGCCGTCCTTGTCCTTGTAGTTGGCCGTGTAGGCCACGGTCTTTGTCACCTCCCGAAACTTGGGATACTTTAAGGCCTCGTTAAAGATCAGGTACAGATCATAGGCTGTGGTGTAGTGGTTCTCGTCGTGGAGCCCGTGGGGATTGACAAAATGGGTTCCTGTGGCCCCCAGCCTTGCCGCCTCCTCGTTCATAAGCTGGGCAAAGTCTTCAATGCTCTGGGACATGTGGACCGCGATCGCCGCCCCGGCGTCATTGCCTGAGGGCAGCATAAGACCGTAGAGAAGCTGCTCCATGGTCAGGGTATCCCCGGGCTTTAGATCCGCCAGGGTGGCGCCTGCCTCCGTGATCACCGCGTCCTCGGTCACTGTCACCATGTCCTCCAGATTGCCGTACTTAACCGCAAGGAGGGCTGTCATGATCTTGGTGGTGCTGGCCGGATAGAGCCGCTCAAAGGCGTTCTTGCTGTAGAGCACCTTTCCGTCGGACAGAGAGAACAAAACCCCTGCCTCCGAGTCCACCTCTTCCCCGTTAAACGCGGCCTCGTCCGCCACCACGCACAGATCCCGGGCAAACAGAGGCACTGTGGCCTCCTCCCCTTTTTCGGCAAGCGCTTCCTCTTCCATGACAAAGGGCCGCTCTTCAAAGGAGTAGGGTTTTTCCAAACTTGACGTTTGCCCAAAACCGCATCCCCAAAGAGCCGCTGCCGCCCACACCCCAAGGACGGACAAACAAACCCTGGCTTTCGCGGTCCCGGGTCTTTTCTTTCGCCTCATCACTTGTACATCTCCCGCCACTCCAGGTCTCCCCGCTCCAGGGCCTTCACAAGAAGCTCCGCCGTGGCCACGTTGGTGGCCAGAGGGATATTGTGCATGTCGCACACCCGGACAATGGGACTGCTGGCCGGGTCCACCCTTTTTGGCATATCCGGCTCCCGCAGAAAGATCACCAGATCCAGCTGATTCTGCTCAATATCCGTGCAGAGCTGCTGGCCTCCCCCCAGATGGCCAGCCAGATACTTGTGGACATTTAAGTTGGTCACCTCCTCAATCAGGCGGCCTGTAGTCCCGGTGGCGTACAGGGAATGTTTGCTTAAGATCCCCCTGTAAGCGATGCAGAAATTCTGCATCAGTTTTTTCTTTGAATCATGGGCAATTAAACCGATATTCATGTCTTTACCTTCTCCCTCTTCTTCTATTTCTAGTAAACTTCTCTAGTAGTCTTCTCTCGTCCTTCTCTGTAACCCTACATTTAATACCACTCCCATGCCGATGTAAAGGCTCAGCAGGGAGCTGACCCCATAACTGATAAACGGCAGCGGCAGTCCCGTGTTTGGAAAGATCGCCGTAGCCACCGCGATGTTGGCAAAGCTCTGAAACGCCAGAAACGTAGCCATGCCCACACAGATCAGCCTGCCGGACAGATCCTTTGACCGGCTGGCCATCACAAGACACTCCATGACGATCATCAAAAGCAGGCCCATGACAAGCAGAGCGCCCACAAACCCCATCTCCTCCCCCACAATGGCAAAGATAAAGTCTGTCTGCTCCTCAATGAGGAAATTGCCGTTTTTCACGGAGGCGATCTCCGTGTTGCTAAGGCCCTTGCCCCACAGCTGCCCGGAGCCGATAGCCATGATGGAATTCTCCTGCTGGTAATAGGCCTCCGCGTACTTCTCCGGGTCGATCCACGCCAGGATGCGGTTGGCCTGGTACTGTTCGATAAACGGGATCATGTCATAGCGCAGCAGGTAGATAATAAGCCCCGCCGCAGGAATCACCACCGCCAGAGTCCCCAGGACCCACTTGTAGCTGACTCCCGACGCGAACACCACGGAGGCGATGATCACTGTCACCACCAGGGTGGTGGACAGGTTTGGCTGCTTAAAGATGAGAAACGCCGGCACGGCAAACAAAAGCGCCCCGATGCCCAGAATGGACGGCTGGTTCTTCCGCTCCTCATACTTGCCGAAATACCAGGAAAAAAACATAATAAGACCGATCTTTACAAACTCCGCCGGCTGGATCTGTCCGATGACCGGCAGCACGATCCATCTGGTGGCAACGCCTCTGGACGTTCCCATGAGAAGGACCGCCACCAGCATGACCACGCAGGCCAGATAGATCATGGTGCTCATGGATAACAGCTTGTGATAATCGATGAGGGACAGGGCCACAGCCAAAAACAGGCCGATGGCAATGCCCATGATCTGCTTTTTCACCATGGATTCGTTCTGGTTTGTGGCGCTCCAGATGGCCAGAATGCCGATAACGCTTAAAGCCAGCATGTAAAGCACCACCCGGAAGTTGTATCTTCTGAAATTGTAATCAAATAACAGCATGAAAATGTCCTCTTATAAGACTTCCATCTATGGGTACGGCGGCATAGAGGGCAGGCGTCTGTTCCCCGCCGCAAAAGGCCTTTGTCAGCCCCACCTCCATATCCCCCCGGTCAATGTCCAGGTATTTTGAGATGACCAGAAACAAATCGTCTTTTATCATCTCCAGAAACTCAGGAGAACAGTTGGTCTTGTCCGCCGCCAAAAGCAG
The DNA here is from genome assembly GCA_910585645.1 of uncultured Hungatella sp. Lineage (GTDB taxonomy): Bacteria > Bacillota > Clostridia > Lachnospirales > Lachnospiraceae > UBA3402. The sequence continues at coordinate 45,633 of CAJUFP010000022.1, forward strand.
CTTTAACCGCTTTCTGGCGATCTCCCCGGAACGGTTCCCGAATACGCGTCTTCTGCGGTACATACTCCCCCTCCTAAGCCCGTTTTAAAAATCCCGTCAGTCTGGAAATAAACCCTTTCCCGCCGTCATAGACCGTAACGGGGATATCCTCCCCCAAAAGCCGTTTGCAGATGTCAAGGTATGCCTGTCCCGACGGAGTGTCCGTGCCTGCCAGAGGCTCCCCCTGGTTGGTGGAGACCACGATGGACTCGTCATCCGGAATGGCCCCCAAAAGGGGGATGGCTAAAATATCCATCACGTCGTCCACGGACATCATGTCCCCCCGGCGGACCATGTCCGTCCTGACCCGGTTTACGATCAGCTGGACCTGGCCCATGTCCCTGGCCTCCAAAAGCCCGATGATCCTGTCCGCGTCCCGGATGGCCGACACCTCGGGGGTGGTCACCACCAGGGCCCGGTCAGCGCCTGCGATGGCGTTGCGGAACCCCTGCTCAATGCCCGCGGGGCAGTCCAGGAGTATGTAGTCAAAATCATCTTTCAGGTCTTCTGTCAATTTTATCATCTGTTCAGGATTTACTGCCGACTTGTCCCTGGTCTGAGCCGAGGGGAGCAAGTACAGGTTCGGGTATCTTTTGTCTCTGATCAGGGCCTGCTTCATCCTGCAGTTCCCCTCCACAACATCCACCAGATTGTAGACGATCCGGTTCTCCAGCCCCATGACCACGTCCAGGTTCCTAAGCCCGATGTCCGTGTCAATGAGAGCCGTGCGCATGCCCAGCATGGCCAGGCCTGTTCCAATGTTTGCAGAGGTTGTGGTTTTACCCACCCCGCCTTTTCCGGAGGTAATTACAATGACTTCGCTCATATCAGCATCCTCCTGCAATAAATTCCTTAACAATAGATATTCTACCCTAAAAGTCTTAATATTTCCAGTATTTTTTCCATATTTTAAACAGATTTTAACACATCAAAAAAACTTTTTTTTATCTGGGTCAGGGAGATTGCCTGGCCCTCCACAAAGGCTGTCACAGGCCCCCGCCCCAGGCGGCGCCCCTTTTCGTTAACCTCTGTCTCAAACTCCCCGATCCTTAACTGGTAGGGAGCCATGGTCAGGGCCACGATAACCGCCTCTTCATTGCCAGAGGCCCCTGCCACCACGGTGCCCTTAAGCTCTCCAAGGACAATCACATTGCCCTTGGCCGTGATCCTGGCCCCCTGCTCCACATCCCCGATGACCACGATGCTGGCCTCCGACTCCAGGGACTCTCCCCGATGAAGGTGTCCCCTGTAAAACTGGCCCGTGCAGGCGCTAAGCTCCATCAGCTTTTCGTTGAGCGCCTTCTCGCACCGCCGTATGCGGTTGCTGTCCAGATCCACCAGGCACACGATCTCGATCTGGGAGTGGTCCATAATCACATTGGCGATCTGGAATTCCTGCTCCGGGGCCAGGGGGCGGCCGGCCAATGTCAGGGTCATCTGCACAGACCCCCAGAATTTGGCGCTCTCCTCGAATTTTCTGGCGATATCCCCCAGAAGCTCCTCAAAGGGAACCTCCGGGGCCAGGATCACGGTCATACCGGACTTGTTGCTCTTGATCACTACTGAACTTTTCATACACTACCACCTCTTTTACCTGAACTAATCTCCGATGACTACATTACTTGCGTCCAAAGCTCCCGCGCCGATAATGTCCTCCAGACTGGTGTAGCCGTAGTAAAACCGGTACACGCTCTTGGCTATGGTGGCCGCGTTGGCGGAGGCATAACCGTAGGGGATGTTGACGGTCACGCTGATCTCCGGGTTGGCATAGGGGCCGTAGGAGATAAAAAACGCGTGGTTTGCCCTGGTGTTCTCCTGGGCCGTACCGGTCTTTCCCGCGATCTCCACCTCCAGATCCCGAAAGATGCGCTTGGAGGAGCTGTCGGTGATCACCCGGCGCATACCGCTCTGTACGGCGTCCCAGGTGGTGTCGGCGATATCCACCACACTGGAGATCTGGGGTACATGGTCCTCCACCACCGTGCCGTCGGAGCTTGTAACTTTGTCGATAAGGCTTAACTCAAAGACCTTGCCCCTGTTGGCAAGGGCGGTCACATACCGGGACAGCTGCACATTGGTGTAGGCGTTGGTTCCCTGTCCCATGGAGGACCGCTCCGGGTCCTCGGTGGACAGCTTGGGCGAGCTCTCGGCGATCTCGATGCCAGACGGATGGTCCAGGCCGAACTTGGTGGCGTACTCCCGGATGATCTCCAGTCCCCGGTCCGTGGAGTACACGCCCTCCTCATTGGTGGAAAGGCGGTGGGCCACCTCGGAGACAAAGTAGTTGCAGGAATTGCCCAGAGCGTCGGATACAGCCAGCTTTCCGTGGTGTCCCGGATTGATCCAGCACTTGATGGGGGGAAATACCTCCTCGTAGGTGCCTGTGCAGTCAATCTCTTCCGCGGTGGTGATCACGCCCTCCTCCAGGCCCGCTATGGCTGTGATAGGTTTGAAGGTGGACCCCGGCGCCTTCACAACCTGGGTCACGTTATTGTACAGCGGCAGGGACATGTCCTCGTTCAGCTGACTGAAATAGGCCGCGTCCACCGTGCCGCTTAACATGTTGTTGTTGTAGCTTGGATAGGTCACCAGAGCCCGCACCTTCCCCGTGTTTACGTCTGTCACCGTACACCCGGCAGTACACGGGTCCAGGGCCAGCTGAGCCGGCGTGATCTCAAGGTTGTTGATCTTATCTATAAGGAAGGAAAAGGCGTAGTCCTCTCCTCCTGCCGACAAAAGCCCCATCTGCTCCCCGTCGTAGGGCAGAATGTTCTGGGAATACAAAGCCATGCACAGTTCCCGGCCGGTGATGATGTCCTGATTGATCAGGTAGCGGTAGATCCGCTTGGTAAACTGAGTGTCTTTTTCAAGCTCCGCCATCACATAGTCCACCAGGGCCTGAAAGCTGTCGTCCGCGTTGGAATACTTGTTGTCCACCGGCAGCTTGGTGGTGTCGATCCAGTCCTGGGAAATGCCGTAATACAGGTAGTCCCGCAGGCTTATGGACTCCTCCTTCCACGCGGCTGCTTCCGGGCTTTCCGAGTCGATCTTGCTCCTCTGGATGATCCCCACCGTGTCCTGGGACAGGTAGGAGTACACGTAGAGCATGTAGGATTTCATGTCCTCTGGAAGGGCAGATATGGGAGGCGCGTTCACGTCCGCCAGCTGGCTTCTCATGTTTGCCAGAATCTGCTGCCTGGAGGCGGTGAATTTACTGTGTATCTCCTTCTCCACAGCCCCCGCATCCTCCTGCTCCATGGCTTTTAGAGACAGGACGTTGTTGTTGATCAGCTGGTAGTAGGCGTCCTTTACCGGAATCTTCTTCTTGCTGGAGTCCCGCTCCTCCTGCTCTGTCATCTCCCGGTTGACGATGCGGTCTGTCAGAATACCGGCCAGATGCTTTTCCAGCAGGTGGTAGATGCCGATCTGCAGCTCCCGGTCAAGGGTCAGGTAGATGTTATTGCCCGCCTCCGGCTCCGTGGCGTCGTCTAAAACTTTTAACACCCGGCCCCGGCTGTCCACGTACATGTTCTGGACGCCCTTTTTCCCCTGGAGCTTGTCCTCCTGGGTGGCCTCAATGCCGATGCGCCCCACAATGTCGTTGAGCTCATAGCTTTCGTCTCTCTGGCGCAGCTCCTCTAACTGCTCCTCGCTGGAGACCTTGCCCGTGTAGCCGATGATGGGGGCAAAATACAGGGCGTCCTCGTAGATGCGCACCGTGGATTCGGCCACGTCCACCCCCTGAAGATCAGCCATGTGCTCGGAAATATCCACCACCGTGTTCTCCGACACGTTGGAGGCCACGGTGGTGGTCTTGTAGCTGGTGTACGCGGTCAGGGAAAGGGAGTAGCGAATGATCCCCACTTTCAGGGCCTCGTCGTCCGCAAGCACCAGAGGATTGCCCTTGGTGTCCTCCATCTCCCCGATCTTAAACTTCTCTTTTGTCATCTCAAAGACATCCCTGGCGCTGACATTGGAGGGGTACTTGCCGTCCTCGTCGTCCAGCTCATTGACAGAACGCCTGCCGTAAAAGTCCCGGAGAAACCGAAGTCTGGCGGTCTCCGAGGAGGTGGTGTACACAAAGTCCCCGTTCTGATCAATGGCAATGGGCAGATCTCCCTGGATGGTCTCCCCCTGTCTGTCCAGGATCCGCACCAGCTCCAGGATCATCAGATTTTTGGCCTTGTCCGAGGCGTAGGCCCCCACATCCTGGATGGTGACAGAGTAGGCCAGCTCGTTTCTTGCCAGGACCACGCCGTTGCAGTCGTAGATATTGCCTCTGGTGCCTGTGGTGTAGGCGGTGCGCAGGATCTTGGACTCGTATTTTTTCACGTACTCCTCCCCCTGGACGATCTGCAGATCAAACAGCCGCACCACAAGGCCCGCGAACATGCACACAAAGATTACGGCCAGGGCAAAGATCCTGGAGGTCAAGATCTTCTTTAAACCAATTTGTATCAGTTCCAGCAAATCTCTAAACAATGGTGGTATCTCTCCTATTTTCAAATTCAGTCAGCCACCTGCCGATGTAGAGCAGCAGGCGGTAGATGAGAAGGGTTGTCACAACCGTAAAAATGGTCTCCGGAATCACCAGTTCCTTCAGATAATAAAGGACGTTGAGCCGCCCCCGGATGAGAAAGCGGAACACGTACACATACAGATTGTACGCCAGCTCATTGAGCACGCTTAAGACCAGGGGCAGGGTAATGTACTCTTCGTAATAGTATTTGGTGCAGATCCCGTTGACGTATCCCACATACACGTAGAACAGGGTGTAAAAGCCAAAGGGGCCGCTGTAGAACAAATCCAACAGGATCCCTGCCAGCACGCCGTAGAACATGCCCGCCCTCTGGCCCTTCATAAAGCCAAAGGAAAAGGTCAGGATCAGCAGCAGGTTTGGGGACGCTGACAGAAAAGGGATCAGCGGAAACACGCAGTTCTGTATGGTGAAGGCGACGATGATCAGCAGCAGATTGATCGCTGTCCGCTTCATGGCTCTCCTCCTCCCGGGTCCTGGATCTCTTTCAGGTCCGTGATGATGAGCACTTCCTGGAGGTTGTTAAACTCCGCCACAGGCACCAGATACCCGGAGCTGGTCAGCTGGTTGCTGTCAACGGTGATGTCCGCCGCGTACCCGATCAGGATGCCGGGCAGGTAGGTGGTGCTGATGTTGGAGGTGACGATCCGGTCCCCGTCCTTCACGTCCCCGTCTTTCTTGATATCGCTGATAGACAGTCTGCCTTCTTTGTAAAGGGTCAGATCGCCGCCTACCATACAGGTATCCCCGGACTGGAGGGCCATGGCGCTGACCCGGCTGGAGTCGTCGATGATGGAGCGCACCGTGGCGTAGTGGGCCCCCACGTCCGTGACGATACCTGCCAGGCCTCCGCCTGCCAGCACGTTATTGCCCACCTGGATGCCGTCGGCAGAGCCTTTGTTGACCCGAAACACCTGGAACCAGTCGCCGGAGTCATTGGCAATGACCCGGGCGGCAGTCTTCTGGTACTGCATGTACTGCTGGTCCAGGGCGTAAAGCTCCCGCAGCCTCTGAAGCTCGAACTGCTCGGAGCTTAGACGGTTATTCTCCTCAACGAGCCGGTCGATCTCCTCCTGGAGCCTGCGGTTCTCTTCTATGGCCCCTTTCAGCTTTCCGTAGTCGGACAGCTGCTCATATATGGTGACGCCCACCTTGTTGACTCCGGACTGGATGGGGATCAGCACATAGCCCACCCCTGTGCGCAGAGGCTCCAGCCACTGGTCCGTGACCATGGTGATGCCGATAAGCGCAATACAAACAACGGTCAGGCCTGCTAAAATATAACGGTTGTATTTGGATTCCATCTATAACATTCCCTCTTTTTTAAAGCTGCAGTAGTTATTGTCCCCAATGACAACATGGTCTAAAAGCTGGATGTCCACAAGGCTTCCAACTTCGCTGACTTTCCTGGTGAGAAGGCAGTCCTCCTGGCTGGGGGTGGAGTCTCCGCTGGGATGGTTGTGGACCAGGATGATGCCTACGGCCTGGCAGCGCAGGGCCTCGATAAAGATCTCCCGTGGCGAGGCTAAGGACGTGTTCACCGTGCCTTTGGAGATGAGCAGGTCTTTTATAAGCGCCTGCCTGGTGTTAAGGAACATGACATAACAGTGCTCCTGCTGTAAGTGCCTCATCTCTTCCATATAGTATTCCGCCACGGACTGGGGGTTTGTGAATGTGGTATTCGTGACAGTTGCCGCGCGGCGGCTGATACGCTTTGACAGCTCCCCGATGCACTGCAGCTGAATACCTTTGACAATGCCAATTCCCGGAAGCTTCTGAAAATCAGACAGGGATAAACGGCACAGACCCAGAAGGCCGTCATCTTTGGGGTAGGTCAGCTCCAGCACCTTCTGGGCAAGCTGCAGGGAGCTTAAGGTCCTGCTGCCGGTCCGAAGGATGACGGCCAGCAGTTCCGCGTCGCTTAGGATCCCGGGACCTTTTGAGACGCACTTCTCGTAAGGGCGGTCCTGTTTCGGGATGTCTTTCATCTTGATATGGTCGTCCACTGGTACACTCCTTGCCGCGTGACTCTCCATGGTACGAAGCCGGGAACAGGGGACTTGGGTGGTAAAATTGTTACTGTTCACGGGGAGCATCTTCTTGTCCGGCTTCGCCGAACAAGAAG
>CAJUFP010000023.1 GCA_910585645.1 uncultured Hungatella sp.
AAATAGGTTCTGAAAGCCCCATGAAATAAGGGCTGAGGATTCCGAGAAGTTATATAAACAGGGAAAGGAGGCATACTCATGGGCAGTTACATAAATCCAGGCAATGCCGCATTTGAGATGTCACGGTTATCAGACATTTATATAGATAAAAGCATGCTCATCGCCAAAGTCAACAAAGCATACAGAACCGAACAGAGGTTTATCTGTGTCAGCAGACCCCGACGGTTCGGGAAATCCATGGCAGCCAACATGCTGTCAGCCTATTACAGCAGGGGTTGTGATTCTGAAGATTTATTCGCCGGTCTGGAGATTGAGCAGGATGCATCTTACAGAAAGCATCTGAATCAGCACAATGTTATTCGTATTGATGTGCAACAGTTTTTGTTTCAAGAATCTCATCTGGATGTCTTTATTGGTGAGATTCAAAACGCTGTTATGCAGGAACTGGCAGAAGTGTCCGACCACTGGTCTGCAGAATACCTGGAGAATCCATACGGGCTTCCAGGCGCCCTGGAGCAAATCTACGCACATACAGGAAAAGGATTTATTTTCATTATTGATGAATGGGACTGTGTGTTCCGCCTGGCAAAGAATCATAAAGACATACAGAAAGAATATCTGAGCTTGCCCCATATTTCGGTTTTACGGAAGCAGAGGTTCAAAAACTCTGCAAAGAACGGGGACGCAGTGGCCCAGGTCATGGCTGCTTTTCCCATCGCTTCAAAATTTTCTAATCTCTCCATACTCAATGCCCCTCTATATTATCAGCAAACGGAGCGGATGTATTAACATAAATCTTATAATACCCGTCATCCCTCTTATCCACATCACAGCTCCACTCATCAAACACATAGTATTTTGACATGCAATCCTGGATTTCCATTTCCTCCATTTCTGTGGAAAATACGACCCAGGACAGACAATCCACATGGTTCCCGGTTCCCGATGTATTCCCGGTCTCCGAATCTACACTTATAATCTCAATATCCGGAATTTCCCGTTCTAAATTTGCCTGCAATGCGCTGGTCTGTTTCCGGGTCGCCATATGGTTTGCGCACATACCCCAGATTTCGTATGCCACCCAAATAACCGCCAGCACAGCCGGCAAACATAAAATCAAAATCCCCAATCTTTTCAGCCATTTCATCGCCAGTCTCCATAAGCCCGGATTTCATCAGCAGCAACCCCAAAGCTATAACGTTGTGGCAATATCAATACCAATGCCGTTCACAAGAAAATCCGTTAATGTATCCGAAATTTTATCAGCCCATTCAAATCCCAGCGCTCCGGCAGAAGTGCGGTATAAACCGAATCCGTCTTTTCCCTCTCCATAAAAATAGACCAAATCACCTAAATCATTTCCAAACATCCACGCCTTGCTAATAAATTTCTGATTAAAGGGATGGTCAAATTCACTTAATTTTTCTAACGCCATTTTCGCGCTCCAAATCCAAATAGACAACCCCTCATCCTCCACTTCAAACTCAGGGCCGTAGTCGTCCCCGGAGATTTGTTTCAAAAACTCAAGATAATCTTTTGGCAAAGGAACCGGTGAAACACGGATAACCTCTTCAATATCCTTGCCTCCCCCGGCACAGATTTCATCTCTATCAAAAACCAGCCTTTCGTTTATATTCTCAATAATATTCATTTTCTTTCCTCCAACTTTCAGTTTTCTTTATATGCAATCCCCGGGCAGCCGCCTTTTTACGTAGACAAATCCACTTCATCCCAGGGGCACATCCCGTCACAGCCTGCCAGCCAGAACAAGGCGCGGTGGCGCTCCATAATCACACCCTCCTCCAGCTTCTCAGGACACGGCATCCCCATTACCCTGGCATCTACGCAGGCCCAGTGGAGACGGTAGATCAAGTCTGCCTGTTCCAAAAGCTCTTTTCGGGAGCGCAGTTTTGCCGCTGCCAGCAAAGTCTCCATGGTGGGATAATCTTTTAACAGCCGAACCGAACCAGGCACGTCGCAGATGCGGTCAGGCCAAAACAAATCGTCAGTCAACCCCAGAGCCCACTCCATGACCCACAGGTTTTCATACTGCCAGGCAAACTGAATCTGTTCTTTTTCAGTGGAATCGGGATTATCCAAATACTCTTTTTCCTTTGGGGAAAAATACGTCTCCGCCCCATAGCTCTCAATAATCGGCGCCACAAATTCCCGGGCCTTTTCATAGGACATATGGTCCCCCACCCTGCACTCAGAATACAGTGACACAATCAGCAGCGCCGCCGCCCGCCCGCAGACCTCTTTCGCCGTGCGTCCCTCTTCCTCTGCATTCTCCCATAGCAGGGGCAGCCAGGGGCTGACATACACATGCTTTTCCCGCATAAGCTCCACAGACTTGTTTCGCCGTTCCACGCTTTCATAAGGCGCGTCCTTGGCCCAGTCCTCCGGCACAGGCAACTCGGCTGGCATATAAAACTCCATCTCGCTTTTGCCCTCTTTGTCCAGAATCACCTGTCCCCTGCCGTTTTGCAGGACCATGCCATCGCCAAATGTAACCACTCCCTCAAGTCTCTCTGTGACAGCGAAGATAGGTCCCCTGACCTGCTTCTCCTTCTCCTTTGTTTCCATGGATGAGGTACTGTTAAAAGAATAAATAATCTGAATCAGGCTTTTGCACTGGCGCAGATGGTAGAACAGGTTGCGCTTAATGTCCGCCAGAGGCGTCTGATTGTGGTAGACATAGCCTGCCACGCCCTGAAGCTGGTCCTTGGCGTACCGGGCATTCTCGCTGTCTCCCTCCGGGGAAATAACCAGAAAACCAATCTCCATATTGCCCTGGCGCAAGGTAATGCTGTTCCCATGGTCCGTATGCTCCATGTTGAACAGTTCCTCCATCTGCCGCAAGACTTTATTGCAATCCGATTCCGGGCAAAACAGCATAGCCGCCTCATTCACCCTTTCCGAAGACTTGTCCTTCCTAAACTTATGAAATAATCCCACAATAATCCTCCTTATTTTCCGTCCGTATACCACAAAAGGTTTATAAAGGCAGCTATCCTTTTTGGGCTTTTGTGTATAGCGGAAACTTATTTAACAGCTTTTCCAATATGTTTATCCAATCTCCATTGAGGCGCAATGCCATCGTCCGCCCAATATTCATCAACCGATGCAATTTTATCCTGAATAACCTTAATAAAAGATGTCACATGAAAGGACAGGGTTTTATCCCTGGAATAAACATGAGTCACTGTAATAAATAAATCGTTTGTCATTTCAACTCTTTCCACTTCTCCGTCCCAGGTTCCGGGATACTCACAGTTTGCAATCATAAATTCATCTACGGTAAAATGTTCATTTGTACAATGCCAATTTATATAAGCATCCTTGTGGAAATAATTTTTGATGTTTTCAGCGTTCTGTTCTAGAATGTCTCTCCAAAATTTGTATATATCCATAAATCCATGCCTTTCTCTGACTTTAAGTCCGCTATGTATAAGCTATAATATTATACTCCTTAATCGCTTCCCTCACCTCATCTGAATCATAATCGTTCCATGCCTCCTGCTATTTTGAAAACCTCTGCCTGACACAGGGAAAGACCCGCCGGCGCCTTTTGATGTTTTTCTTGATATATCGGATAAAATTTTAAATTTGTTAGTGTCTGCTCCCATTTCCGTCAGAAAGCTTGACTTGGAAAGTACAAGGCGATAAAATTAGGATAGTAATTAAGGCTATGACAAGGTTTTTGTCATTTTAAGAAAGGATGGCAATGATGTCTGCAAAAAACAGAATATCAATGATTTTAAGCTGGGATAAAGGGGCAGTAGCTGTCAATCTGCTGTTTGCCTTAGCTATGCTGATTAAAAATAATATGTTTACCTGTATTGCCTGGGGATTGTGGATCATTTTCGTCGAATGTTTTAGGAAGAAAATGACATCTAAGGCAGTCAGGGCAGTTACAATGATTTTTATTGCCTTTACCGCATGTATGATTGGAAGAAATCTTTATTTGATGATCTTATGTACTCTGGGAAATTAATACCGCAGTAAAAGTTCTATGATTTAAAGGAGGGCGCCTATGGCTGAATTGAAAAAGAAGCTTCCTATAGGGATAGAGTTCTTCAAGGATATGAGAACCAAAGGGTTCTACTATGTGGATAAGACAGGATTCATTGTTGAACTGCTGAACTCCTGGGGAATGGTGAATCTTTTTACAAGGCCCCGCCGGTTTGGCAAGAGCCTGAATATGGATATGCTGAAAGCCTTTTTTGAGATTGGAGCAGATGGCTCCCTGTTTCACGGACTTGCCATTGAAGATGAGAAAATGCTGTGTCAGCAGTACATGGGGCAGTATCCGGTGATTTCAATCAGCCTGAAAGATGTCAGCGGGCCGTCCTATGAGGCGGCGCTTAAAAATATGTCCAGGGTTATCAGGAAAGAGGTGCGCAGGCATCAGTTCCTTCTGGAAAGCGACAGGCTTAGCCGTATTGACAAAGAATCGTTAAGCGTGCTGTTTGCCGGATATTTGGAGGCGGATGTGCAGGAGGAAAGCCTGGAACTTTTGTCGGAGATGCTTTGTAAACATTACGGGAAAAAAACGCTGATTTTTATTGATGAGTATGACGTTCCCCTGGACAAAGCCTATGAAAGACATTATTACCCCCAGATGGTTGACCATATACGGGCCATGTTCAGCGGTGCGCTGAAATCCAATGAATACCTGGAATTTGCCGTGATTACGGGATGTCTCCGGATTGCTAAAGAAAGTATTTTTACAGGTTTGAATAATTTTAAGGTTCGGACGATTTCTGATGTGCAGTTTGCGGAATACTTCGGTTTTACCGATGATGAAGTGAAAACCATGCTGTCCTATTATGGGTTGGAAGATAAATTTGCGCTGTTAAAGGAGTGGTATGACGGGTATCGCTTCGGAAACAGGGATGTTTACTGTCCGTGGGATGTTATTAATCAGTGCGATAAATTTCTCCACAATCCCAATGCGCCTATGGAAGGACATTGGGAGAACAGCAGCAGCAATGGGATTATCCAAACCATGATTGAAAACTCAACAGCCACCACAAAAGCTCAGATTGAGGCTTTGATTTCGGGACATGAGGTTGAAAAGGTTTTGGTGCCTGAATTGACTTACACGGATTTGGACAGCAAAGATGAAGAGATCCGCCAGACTTATCTGTGGAGCGTCCTCTTAGCTACAGGTTATCTGACACAAGCAGGTATGTCTCAAAACGGACTGCAGAAGCTGGTGATTCCCAACAAAGAGGTTCAGGCTATTTACGAAAAAAAAATCCGCTCCTGGTTTAAAATAAAAATCATCAGCAATACGGAGCGGTGGAGAAAGTTCTGCATTGCCGTGAAAAGCGGTGATGCAGCCGGGGTCCAGGAGCTTTTTAATAGCTTCATGGCTGATTCTATCAGCATCCGTGATACATGTGTGAAGAAACGCATGAAAGAAAACTTTTATCATGGAATGCTCCTGGGCCTTCTGCAGGCAGAGGAAAGCTGGATTGTGAAATCTAACAGAGAATCCGGAATCGGTTATCTGGATATCCAACTGGAGGTTCCCACGGAAAGAACCGGTTGTGTCATTGAAGTGAAGTATGCGGAGCAGGGGGCATTTGACAGCGCCTGCCAGGAGGCTATGAGACAGATTGATGAATGCGGCTATGTGGCTTTGCTGAAACAGGACGGCATGGAAAGGATTCACAAATTTGGCATTGCCTGTTATAAAAAAAGCTGCAAAGTAATTTATGATTTGGAGACATAAAAGATTACACTTGAACAGTTACAAAAGGCCGCAAAGCAAAAGGAAATCTGCTTTGGGGCCTTTTTACAGTTCCATCATCCTCAAATACTCCCCCAGCTTTTTCCTCAAAAAATCATCATCAAGGGAAATATAATTGCGGCTCTGCAGCCCCGCATCCGACGCGCAAAATACTCTGCCCGGTGACAACTGCTCCCGATACTGGGCGGGGGTGCGGTGGAGGGTTTCCCGAAACCGGGCATTAAAAGACTTCAGGTCCGGAAATCCGTTTCCAATGGCGATTTCCGTCAGATTCTTCGAAGTGGCGGCCAGCTCAAGAAGCGCATTCTGAAACCGCACCCTTGTCAGGTATTCATAAAAATTGATTCCAATGGTTTGTTTAAATAACGTGGAAACATAGGTGCGGTTGTACTGGGAAAACCGGGCCAGGTCTTCTAAGGATATTTTTTCCCGGAAATGTTCCTCAATATAGGCGATAAGCCGCTTTACGGTTTCCTGGTGCTCCATGTCCTCCTCATCCAGATTTTTAACGGTTACAGGTTCAAACATGGTGCAGAGGGTCGCAAGAAGCAGCTCCAGGCTGGCTTTTGCAGTCAGCCTGGAGTAAGGGCCGTTTTCTGACATGGCCTGAAAAATCTGTCCGGCATAGAACCGGATCCGGTTGTAGCAGGGGTGATAGCGGTTTTCCGGGGAAGAAAGGCAGGTATCAAAATGATAGGTATATCCTTTTTTCACGAAAGGCTTAAAGGCGGATGTGGAAAAATGCACCACCAAAGCCCTGGTGTTCGCCTGGGGCGCAAAGGAGGCGTGGCCTGTGCCGGGATTGATGAGAAGCACGTCGTCTTCCTCAAGAATATGGGTACGGGTTCCTATACAAAACTCCTGGCTTCCATGGAGAAGGATATTCAGCTCATACTGGGAAGAATGCCAGTGGTAGCGGTAGTTCATGATTTCATGGGCAAATCCTGACAAATACAGGTTATCCCTGGGCCACTGCATCTCAAAATGGGCCTGCTGACTGCCGGTCTGTTTCATCACTATATACTCCCCCCTTCAAAAAAACGCTCTTATAATAAAATCCAAATATTTCCCCTGTGATAAATATTTCGATACTCAACTATATTTTATGAAACTGTTTTTAGCATATCGGGAAAATTAGAAAATGTCAATAAGTTATTTCTAATAATACACGGTAATTTCCTTTTTATATTGTGCATAATAGCTAAAAACGCACGAATAAATCTGACAGAATAGACAGGGAGATTATTTGGATAAAAAGCTCACGGTTTTATGGAAAACAAGGTGAGAAGAGACCGTTTCTTTAGGGGAAATCTGCCCTGGCATCCGGAAAGAGAAGAACATTTCCAACGACATCACTGGGGGCGGTCTGCTATAGTAAGGGCACAAGTTCAGTGATGTACAGGCCCGGAAAACTGAAATCCCATAAACCGATAAAAAGGAAAGGAAGATACATTATGTCAACCCAAATGATGATTTGCATGGCTATTTTCGTGGTAACCCTGGTAAGCTACATGTTAAATAAAATTCCTATGTGGCTTACAGCCATGTTTTCCATGGCAGCTCTGTACATTACCGGATGCATTGACGCCAACGGCGCATTGGCCGGATTCTCCAACACCAACACGATTTTAATGGCGACCATGTTTATCGTGGCCGCGGGATTCCGCCGGACTTCCATGGTGGACGGCATGTGCAGCGGCCTGATGAAGATGACCCATGGCTCCTTCCGCATGGCCTACCTGGGCTATCTGCTTTTGGCGGCCCTGCTGACCAATTTTATTGCCAGTCCCATGGTGGTCTATGCCATCGTGTCCCCGCTTCTGGCCGCGCTGTGCGACAAGACGGACAACAGCCGCTCTAAATACATGTTTCCCATTATGGTGGTGTGCGTGTCCTGCTGCGGAATCCTGCCTCTGCCCACAGCCATTCAGCAGGCCGGACAGTTCAGCGGATTTATGGAGACCTACGGCTTCAGCGGCATGGTGATGCGTCCTATTGACTTCTTTATCGGCGCATGGCCCATTCTTCCGGTGGTTATTTTGTGGGCATTGTTTTTGGGGCCAAAGTCCTGCCCTGCGGAGCCGGTGATGCCTATTGAGGCCAGGGAAAGGGCGAAACAGGGAGGCCAGACTAAACTTTCCCCTGTGATAGACAAGATTGGAATCTGTATTTTCTTTGTGACCATTATCGCCCTGATATTTTCGGCCCAGCTTCATATGACTACCTGGTTTATCGCTTTGGTGGGAAGCCTTCTCATGGTTCTGTTTGGGGTGGTTGACCAGAAAACGGCTCTGCGGGATATTCCCTGGGACATGCTGATGCTCTTTGTAGGGGCTCTGGCCCTTGGATCCGCATTGACCAACACCGGGGCCGGTGATATGATTGGAAATGCCCTGGCCAACGCGGTGGGAGGCACTCACAACAATTACGTGCTGGGAGCATTGTTCTTCATCATTCCGTTTTTGCTGACCCAGTTTATGCTGAATCGCGCGGTTTCGGCAGTGTTTGTCCCTATCTGCCTTTTGACCTGTTCGGCCCTTGGGGCTAATCCGGTGGGACTGATTCTCTTGGTAAACGCGGGAAGCCTTACGGCGTTTCTGACCCCCATGGCGACTCCGGCGGTGCCTATGTGCATGGCTGACGGAGGATATGACTTGAAAACGTTGATGAAAAGCGGTATTTTGATTACATTAATCCTGCCGGTTATCTATATCTGTTACACCATGACCGTGCTGCCGGCATTTTAGAGGAAGGAATGAGACGATGAAAGATTTGCTGATGCAGGCGGAGAGCGTTTCCTTTCGCTGGATAAACTGCCAGTGTTTTGAGATAAAGCTTCCCAACGGAAAAACCATTGTCACAGATCCCTGTTATGATTATAAAAAGAACCCGGACGCACCCCTGGCAGATTTGTTCAGACTTGAGGGATTCAAAACAGAGGATTTGGAGGGGTGTGATTACGTGATTCTGAATCACACCCACGGAGACCATATCGCCAATCTGGGCCAGGTAATTGAGCGGTTTTCGCCCAAGGTCATCTGCCACAGCGGGGTGGCCGGGGAAATTGCGCAGGTGTATCAGGATATGGAACTGACAAGCATTTATCCGGTTGATTATGACGGCGCCTATTATTTTGACGGCTTTAAGATGGAAACATTTCATGGGGAACACAAGCCACAGCGGTTTACCTGGAGACGCACCATGGCAGAGGGAGATATTATTTCCCAGGATTCCAGGCTGACCCGGCTTCACGCCCTGGGCGGCCTGTTCAACATGAATTACCTTTTGACTTTGGACAATGGGTTCCGCATCGCTTTTGTAGGCGGCGCCAGCGACGGCATGGAGGAACGTCTTAGAACACTGCGGCCCAATATCGCCCTGCGCAACAAGATTTCCAATGATATGGATGTGGAGCAGGTGGCAGAGGACTGGCTGGAATTTATGGAGCAGAGCTGCGCCCAGTTTGTGGTGCCTATGCATTTTGAGGTGTGGGAGAACCAGAATCCCGGATTTTCTGAGAAGACCTTTAAGCTGGCCAATGAGATGGCGGTAAAGGGCAGTCTTGCCTGCCGGATTTTGTCGCCAAAAAGGACGAAATGGTATAGGGTGAATATGAACATTGAGTGTCGATGAGAGTGGGATGGATTATGCATCAAGCAGCGGGGAATTGAATCCGAAGAGAATAAAAACAGCAGCAAAATAGGAGGAGACGTTTATGAAGATTACGGATGTGAAGTTGATTTACGCAAAGCATTATCTGTTTGTACATATTTATACTGACGAAGGAATCGTGGGCCTTGGAGAAGCTGGAAACTGGGGATATCTGGACGCGACGGCGGCGGCTGTCCGGAAATTTTCTTCTTATCTGATTGGACGTGACCCTTTCCGCATTGAGGATATTAATCAGAACTTTTACCGTTCCGTGTATTTCAGAGGTTCGGTTATTATGAGCGCCATTTCTGCCATTGACATTGCTCTTTGGGATATTAAGGGAAAGGCTTTGGGGGTTCCGGTGTACGAACTTTTGGGAGGAAAGACCAGGGAGAAAATACGGGTGTACGCTTCTGTCATGACTAAAACAGACAATTTGGAGGAATTGGCAGAGGGTTATGGGAAGCTGAAGGAGCAGGGATTTACGGCAGCCAAGATTTTTGTCAACGGCCCTGTGAAATCCGGAAATGACGGGCGCGACGAATTTTTCTGCGGACGTGTGGAGGAAGAGCTGGAGAAGGTGAGGGTCTGCCGGGAGGCCGTGGGCTATGATTTTGATTTCATCCTGGAGGCTCACCGGGGCATGAGCGTACCGGAGGCAGTGGCCTTTGGACGGGGGGTTGAGAAATACCGCCCCATGGTATTTGAAGATCCTATTACGCCGGATAACCTTGATTCTATGGCTGAGGTGGCTGGCAAGGTCCATGTGCCCATTGCCACAGGGGAACGTTTTACCAACTTAAAGGAGTTTGAGATGGTTATGTCACGTCATGCCTGTCAGTATGTGCGGCCGGATGTATGCGCGGTAGGCGGCATTACCACCAGCAAGAAGATTTGCGCCCTTGCGGAGGCCAATGACGTGCTGGTGATTCCCCACAATCCTTTGGGGCCGGTATCCACTGCGGCCTGCCTGCAGATCTGCGCTTCCATTCCCAATCTGGGAATACAGGAACTGCCGGGATTCTGCCTTAACGGGGCGGAGGACAGGATGGTAAAAGAGCCGCTGCGGTTTGAGAATGGATGCATGGTGATTCCTGAGGGGCCGGGAATCGGCGTGGAACTGGCGGAGGATGCCCAAGAACTGTACCCGGCAGCGGAGCGGGGGAGCAATGAGGCCAAAAGAGGATTTGACGGGGCGGTAAAGGATTGGTAAAGAAGAGAGCCGCCAGGGCAAAATCGTGAAGGGAAAACGCTCCCTTCACCGCCCTTCAATAACCCCATCAATCAACCCAAACTCCACCGCCTCCCTGGCCGACAGATAATGATCCCTCTCCGTAGCCACCCGGATCTCCTCCACGGACCGCCCCGTATTCTCCGCCAAGATCCGGTTCAACCTGTCTTTGCTGTGCTGTATATGGTCAGACATGATCTTGATATCCGTCGCCTGCCCTGTAACGCCGTTTCCGTGGATCGCAGGCTGATGTATCATAATCTGCGCGTTGGGGAGAGCCATGCGCTTCCCCTTTGTCCCTCCCCCAAGGAGAAACGCCCCAAAGCTTGCGGCCATGCCCAGGCAGATAGTGGAGACATCACACCTGATATACTTCATGGTATCGTAAATAGCCAGCCCTGCGGATATGGAACCGCCAGGGCTGTTGATGTAAAACTGAATATCTTTTTTACAGTCCTGAGATTCCAGAAAAAGCATCTGGGCAATAATCAGCCGGGCCGAATCGTCGCTGACCTCCTCACCTAAAAACACAATCCTGTCGGAAAGAAGCCGTGAGAAAATATCATAGCTTCTCTCCCCTCTGCCTGTCTGCTCCACCACATAAGGTATAAAACTCATGCCGCCATCCGCCTCCCTGCAAACTCAAAAGAACGCACCACATAAAAACCGCCAAAGCGCCTCCTGCCCCCAGCCATCCGGATTCTGCTCTGCCTTGGCATAAACACTCCCGCCTGTCTGTACTCCCGGGGCGTACACCCGTGGGTCAGACGAAAGGCCTGGGTAAATGCCTGCTGGGAACCGTATCCCGCCTCAAAGGCGATCTGGGCAATGGGCTGCCTGGTCTCTGCCAGCTTCCTGGCCGCCTCATCCAGCCGCCGCCCCTGAATATACTTGTGAAGCGTAACGCCTGTACTCTCCCGGAATTTCCTGGCCACATAAAACCTGGAATACTGAAATTCCGCCGCAATCTCCTCCAGGGTCAAAGCCTTGTCCAGATTGTCCTCAATGTATAAAAGCACTTTCTTTGTTATCCACATCTCTTCCATATACTGCTGCCCTTTCCTGTCTTTCGCCTGTTGTGATGTGGGGCTCTTCCCACTTATCGGGGTTCCCATGGCATCATGCCTCCCGTGACATCAGGCTTCCCTTGATATCAGGCCTCCCATAGCATCGGGCTTCCCATGCCCCTTCCCCCACACCGCCGGACCACAGGCAAAAGATACGTTATGTTTCTCTATTATACTCTCTTCCTCCTTCTCTGTCTTAATAAAAATTGCCCTCTTTCATGCTTCAATAGCCGCCTAGTGCTCCATCCGGACAGAGATTAGAGTTGTGGGCTGTCTGGTGCATGCCAGTGCTAGAGCGTGTCTGAAAATTCATTCCCGCCATCTGTACGCCCCACTTTGCGGTATATTTGGTCCTCATTCAGTCAACGTAGCCCACTACGCCTCCCTCATTCGGGCCAAATCTCCCACAAACTGTGACACACATCTGTCAGAAAGCAATTTTCAGACACGCTCTAGTATGACCCGCACTAATTAGCCATATGTTTCACGCAGGATAAATTTTCAGCCTGCAAGGCGGAAGAGGGAGGCGATGCGGTGGCATCGTTGACCGATGACAACGAAGCAGATGGAAATTTAGACAAGTGAAACATGTGGCTAATTAGTGTGGGTCATACTAGGCAAAATTTCGACGGCAATGTGGACCCATCGACTAGAAATTTTAACGACGCAATGGTGCGCGACAGGCAGTCCACAACTCTAATTTCTGCCCGGATGGAGTACCAGGAATGAACCGTCAATCCCGCCGCTCATTGTAATGATCCGGTCGTCCACTAAACCTCACCTACCCCTGTCTCTTTCGATCCTTCGTGTGAAGTTCCTCCCAGCCCTCTGAAAAAGCCCGCGGACAGAACGCCTGCCATCCACACGATCACCCCTGTGGGAATCAGCACAACATATACCGCGTCCCGGAACCGGTCAAACAAAACCCCTTACACCATCTGCCCCAACGGCTGTGTACACATGGTTATGGCGGATGTGTAGGCCATAATCTTTCCGATGAGATGATCCGGCGTACACTGCTGGATCACGGACACCGCAAAAATGGAGAAAATGCTTATGGCAGCCTGCATTCCCCCAAATGCCGCAACCATCACACTGTACTTCACCGTGGTATCGGCTTCAAGAAGAAATACCACCCCGGCAGGGATGATACACGCCCCGATGGCTGCAAGCACGCGGGAAAGCTTTCCCATCTGCAGCTTCCCTGTAAGCAGTCCGGCCCCTATGCTTCCCAGTATGGTGGCAACTGCCAGCGCGCTCTCCGCCCCACCGTAATAGGCCGCTTCCAGCCCAAGGACCGTCCGCACCAGAAAGGGAAGCCCTACCACCGTGACCCCCATGACAAAGAACCGGGACATGGCAGTTAAAAGCAGCATTTTCATGATATCTGTCCGCTCCCTTACCATAAAACGGATGCTGGCGCAGAAATCATATTTTATGACAGACAGAATATTTCCCTGCTTTTGGCCCATTTCCTGTGGCTCACCCACAGGCCCAAGTTTTATAAAGCATTCAAACAGGGCCGTGATAAAAAAGCAGACAACGCTTGCGTACATCACAGGCTTTGGCCCAATGACCCCATACAGAACGCCGCCTGCCATGGGGGCGATCAGGTACGATATGGAGGCTGTCTGGTTCACAACCGCGTTGCCTTTGATCATATTGTCCCCTGTCAGCATCTGCGGTATACAGGCCTGCACCGTGGGGGTCTCAAATGCCCCCAGAACGGAAAGGATCACAAGAAGGACGCTGATCACCCCAAGGGCATTGTCTTCCCTCAGAAAGACTGCTGCCCACAGAACGCTTATGCCGGTGAGCCCGTCCAGAGCTACCATGATATTCCTCCGGTTTGCCCGGTCAGCCAGAATGCCTCCAAAGGGGGACAGGAGAATGGTGGGGATCACTGCCATTGACAGGATTCCGGCAAACACAGCGGCTGAGCCTGTCACCTCCAGCACATACATGGACAGGGCCAGCCTTAAGATGTAATTGCCGAACAAAGAGCAGACCTGGCCAAGTATGAGCAGTGAAAAATTTTTTGTGAACAGTTTTTCTTTCTTTTCTTTCATATGTTAATCTCTCCTGTCAGGGGTGGAGTGGTTTTTGGGGGACCTTTTGGGGTGTTCCTGTAAATCTCCGGGTTCTCCTGTATAGGTTCCCAGTATGGCCTCTGTCCTCTCATACATCTCCGGTTCTATGATCGGCAGCCCCATTGTGGAAAGGACCTGGGCAATAAAATGGCATTTATGCAGGATTTCATGGGTATTGGCCGGAAATACGGAGGGCATCAGCCAGAAATTGACCAGAGGCAGAAGCTCTGCAAGCTCCTTTGGGTATTCGGTGTGAATGGAGCCGTCGCGCATGCCCTCCTCAATCAGTTCCAGCCACAGAGGAGTCAGCACCCGCCTGTTTGCCTCAACCGCGCTGGCCAGAATCCGCGGGTCTTTCAGGATGGAGACTGCCTGGGTGTTGATGACTTCCCTCTCTTTGTCAGAACTGTCCGCGGCAAACACCTGCCGGATCTTCTCAAACCCGGTTAGATCGGTCCGCTTCCTGACTTCCTCAAATGGGTTGTTCTGAAAAAACATCTGGTCCCCCAATGCCTGCATGATCTCTTCTTTTGTCCTGAAAAAGCGGTAAAACATCCCCTTGGCCCCGCCTGCCAGCTTCATGATGTCGTCAACGGAAGTTTCCTCATAGCCTTTGGACAGAAACAGTTCCTTCGCCGCATTTAAAATCTCCTGCTTCCATTGGTCCGGCGGTTTTTTAACGGGTCTTGCCATGGTCTGATACCTCCTTGAAATAATTATTGACTGTTGGTCATTAATTATTATATAGGAATGGGGTAGGGGTTGTCAATAGGTTTTCAAAAAGAAAAAACGGCGACTTTGATTGTATGAACAGTACCGCAAATATACGGCATTATCAAGCGCAACGTGGACGCTATCTTAAACCCCACCTGGAACAGGGAGAAAGAGCAGGAGCGTTAAGCACAAAAGTTTAACAAATTAAAATTAAAAAATGGTATGTCGAATTGACTTTCATACGGTCTTTAGATTATAATATCCGTATGAAAGTTGGTGAATGTCTTGAAAAGGCAAATCATTGAAAAAATGCTTGCGGAAAATCATGGTATTTTGAAAACTGCTGATGTGGTAGCTGCGGGTATTACAAAAGATTATTTTTATGAATATGTGAAAAGTGCGGGGCTTGAAAAGGCGGCGCATGGCATTTATATTTCCCCTGCCGCATGGCCGGACGAAATGTATCTGCTGCAAGCCCAAATCCCGAGAGTGGTGTATTCCCATGAAACAGCCCTGTATCTGCACGATCTCGCGGAGAAAGAGCCTGTGCCGCTTACGGTAACGGTGGCTGCGAAATATAACAATCCTGCGCTTACGGAAAAGGGCGTTCATGTCGTCTATGTCAAAAAGGAATGGCACGAAATGGGCGTATGTGAAAGAGCCTCGCCGGGTGGACACAAGCTGATTGTTTATGATATGGAGCGTACCATTTGCGATATTATCCGCAAGCGGTCGGAAATGGATATTGCTGCTTTTAACTATGCGCTCAAAGAGTATATGAAGCGCAAGGACAAAAACCTGTCCCGCCTCATGGCGTATGCGTCAAAAATGCAGTTGGAAAAAAAAATCAGAGAAACAATGGGGGTGCTGTTCTAATGATAAAGACTTCAAGACAGTTAAAAGATTTAATCCGTAACAGGGCAAAGGGCGACAGCGGGAAATCGCAACTGCTTATCCGCAACTATGCGATGGAGCGTTTTTTGGAGCGCGTCGCCCTGTCCCGGTATAAGGACAATTTCATCTTAAAGGGCGGTATGCTCGTTTCCGCTATGGTGGGGCTTGATAACCGGGCGACAATGGATATTGATACCACTGTCCGAAATCTGCCCCTTGATACGGAAACAGCAGAAAAGATTGTGACGGAGATCGCCGCCGTATCGGTAGACGACAATATCCGTTTTGAAATCAAAGACGTTTCAAGCATTATGGACGAAGCGGAATACGGCGGGGTGCGCCTTACCCTCGACGCTTTCCTTGACACAATGCGTATCCCCCTGAAGATCGACATATCGACAGGGGACGTGATAACGCCCGCCGAAATCGCCTACCGCTATAAGCTGATGTTTGAGCAGAGGTATATTTTCATTTGGGCGTACACCCTTGAAACAGTGCTTGCGGAAAAAATCGAAACGGTACTTACGAGGGCAACGCTGAATACCCGGCTGCGGGATTTTTACGATTTACATATCCTGCAAAATGTGGATATGCCGATTAACCGAAAAATCCTTGCCGATGCGCTTACCGCCACTTGCCGCAAACGGGAGCGTGAAAACGTGCTGCCGGAGTACCGCCGTATTCTGGAAGAAATCGAAACAACCCCCGCCATGCAGGAGTTTTGGCAAAGCTACCAAAAGAAAAACAGTTATGCAGCGGGTATCACATGGGAAACTGTCATGCAATCTGCCCGCGCTCTCTGCGATAGCTGCATGATGTAAAGCAAGGGTGCGGCGTGGACATTTAGGGGCAAAAAAAGAACAGGGGCGCGGAAAGCCAGTGATGGCCTCCGCGTCGCGGATAGTTGCGATCACCGCGCCCCGGCTGTCCTCTTTGTAGATACAGATAATGTTTTCTTCCGGGATAGTAAAAATGCTGTTCATGCTCAAACCTCCATTTCCTTGCCTTTGGATTTTTCCGGCTGCTTTTTGGGCTGCTGCTTCGCCTGTTCCTTTGCGGCGGCAAGCTGCGCCCGGATTGACGGTTTTTCTTCCCTTGCCGCCGCCCACGCTTTCCTTTGTATCTCGGTGGGGCGTTCCCCGGTGGTGGGGCGTATGCACTTTAGCCCGTCTGCGGCATAAATCGCATTGTCGTTTAGTTGCCGCTGCCACGCGCCCGCGCTGGGCGACCAACGGAAGCCGCTGCTTTTCAGTTCGGTGCGGGTGTCCGGGTCTGGCTTGTCGTCAAAGTAGATTTTCAGACGGTTATCATGCCTGTTACACTCCACCTTACCCCGTCAAACTCCCAACCCACAAAAGCGGTGTCGCCCCTCTGCGTGAGGGAAGCGATACGCTCCTTTACCCGGCGTATCTCCGCGTTATTGTTGGACAACGCCCAGGTTGGGTAGGGCTTATCGTCCACCCGCCAGCTGTTTGCCATCTGCGCCTTTGCCTGTTCGATCTGCTCCGGCGTAAGGCAGGGGCAACCGTCAAGGGTCCATAACGGCGTATTTCCCATCGTCTGAATTGTGATGAAAACCATAGCCTGCCGCTTCCATCTGCTCCCGGCCCATATCGGTAACATGGAAGCTGCCGCGTGGCGTTTCGATTTTCTCCCCCGTCAGATGGTCGTCGGGGGCAAGTGCCTGTTGCTGCTCCTGTAAAAACTCCGGCACGTCCTTAAAACCGAAACGGTCTACATAGTGTGCGGTGTCCTGCCCGTTCTGATGAAGCACCACCACATCGGAAACAGAAAGGCTATGCCCGGTAAAGTCTGCGGGGCGGTATTGTGATATATCCCGCCTTTTCAAGTTCCCATATCGCGGTGCGGATTGCGTCAATGCTTTCTTTGTTGACTGTGGGACAGCCCCGCAAGGGTATAGTCCCAGTCCTCCGGCAAGGACAGCATTTGCGATAACAGCCCTTTTGCCTTTAGCGTCAATTCCTTGTTGCGTAGGTGGTGGTTGCTCATTATCGTATAGCCCTGCCGCTTCTCAATGCGGAAAACTACTGCCATTTTTATCACTCCTTTTTCTCGGTCTGTGTGGACATTTAGAACGCCGTTTTTGTGGGTTTGAATATAAACTATCGCCCACCGTTTTTGCGTCTGCAAAGCCGCATAAATACAGGCTTTTTTTGCCCCTAAATGTCCACGCTGCACCCTCGTTTGGTGACAAAAAAAGCGGCGTTCCTATCTTCCCGCATGGGGAATTAGTAAACGCCGCTTGTCACGTCGTATTCAGTTGTTGGGGGCTGCCCTGCGTCGGGTGTCCTCACAGGATTTAGGCAGACATATCAAAGTTCTGTCCGAAAGTAGTAAATCGGTAGTAAATTAAGGGTGCTTATCCTGTAAAAATGCCCGTATTACAAGGCTTTCTTGCGATAATCAAAAGTTTTTACTCAAAAACAGGAAAGAAAAGATGGGGTTTTATTCATGGGATATGTGGATTTTGATATATAATTGAGTGAGTAATGGGCGGGGATTGTCGTGATGCCAGACAGAGAAGGAGAAATGTCCCGTCCCTCCCTGTCATGCGACAACCACCGCCCTTGCTCATCCAATTATATATCAATTCACCTCCCCATGAACGGCAACAAAATAGGACCGGAAACCAATTACCAAAGCTCCCAATCCTAATAAAAAACACCTGTCTATTTACTCTTACACCCACCTACGGTTCTTCACCGGCTTCCCGTGCCCAAAATAGATCGTCCTGCTGCCAAGCCCGCTGATTTTCTCCCCGCTTTCCCGCAGCTTTCTTTTATCCCAGTAAATACTGGCTAACCCCGGCAGTACCATGTGCATCAGCGCGTCCCCGACTATCACCGCCTGTCCGTCCACGTCAAGCCCTATGGAACCTTCCGTATGTCCCGGTAGTTCCACCACGGATGCCCGGACTCCAAACCGCTCCAGCGTGTCGCCCTCCTTTAAAAATATCTCCGGCTCAAAATCTTCAATCCGATTTCTTCGCATCTTGCTCTTGGACGCTGCTTCCAGCGCTTTTCCGAAGATCCCTCTGCCTGTCAACGGCTGGGCAAACTGGTTCTGCTTTAATTCCATGTCCTTTTTATGCATGGCCACCGGAATCCCCAGCCTTCCGGACAAGTATGCCGTATTCTGGATGTGGTCTATATGGCCGTGGGTCAGGACAAGAAGACGGACATTTTTATGTTCGCATTCCTTTAATACTTTCTCCTCATAGCCTGTTTCTCCGGTGTCTACAAGAACGGAACCCTCTTTGCCGGTCACCAGATAGCAGTTTACCATTCCGCATATAATCTGTTTTATCTCTGTCACAGTGATGCCTCCACATTTCTAAACACTCAAAAAGATATACTCCCCCAATTTTTATCGTTCCTGTTCGTGCCAGTTTAGTTTCTCCGGTCTTTGTTGTTCCTGCCGAATCTGTTTCTGACGCAGACGTTTACGAATGAATCCTATTTCTAAGATACAAGAGATTCGGGCCAGTGAGCGCCGTTTTTTAGTCACTTTTTAAGATGGCAGTTGCTAATATTTGCCTATAGCTTCTTTTTCTCAACACTTTTCAAAAAAGTTTTCTTTAACTCTTGAGGTTTATAGAAAAAATGCTCTTCCGATTTGCTCAATCGTTTTTCATCTCGCTTAATCTTCAACAATTCCATAGAACAAATAAAATCTGCAACCTGTAATAGCCTATATTTCTGCGGTTCAGCTTTTCTAAACTCTACATTCAAGAATTGTATTGAAAATACCGCATTTAGGATTGTGCTAAGTTCAACCTGACCATTATCATAGTAAACAATAATCTTGTCAAATTGTAAAAAAACTCAATATGTTCACTTAACGCTCTATTAATTGCCTTTGCCAATTTACCAGACAAGGCAATCTTATCTGTTGCCTCCCATCTATCCACTATAACTGTCAAGTAAGAAATCGGCATTTATTTACAAAGTTTAGCATTTTATACAGCAACTTTCTTCGCTCATCTATAGAATATCTTGCAAACACTTCCTCCCGTCGAATGACCGGACCTGTATGTATATATTCCACATCAAATCTATATTTCATAACAGTTACTCCCTCCTGTTCTACAAAATCTGCCTGATGATTTGGTGACATTTCTATCCCCAATGGAACCCGCGAAAATATCAGATACCTGTTACTGGTATCACTGTTTATATATTCTATTTCTGTGCGGTTCAGCAGATATTCCGCCCTGTCTATCATGATCAGTTTATCTTCAAACTCTCTTAATTGACTCAGATTCAATGCGCTTAGCGTTATTATATTATCCACATTATAATCCGACTGCGCCGCTTTCTTTTTTATTGACTCTATCAAATCATACAGGTATGTTTTTCCAGTACCGCTGTTGCCCTTTATCTGATTTTTGTTTCCTCTTAGTTCCAGCCTGTAGTGATTGTTATTTTTGTCATTGATTTCTAAAACGTTACTTTCAAAATTATATGCATCTGCCATAACAGCCTCCACATTTATAAATAAGCCAAATCCGTAATATGCTTTTCCCCATCTATCATGTAATCCCGCTCTTTGCACTCATAACCTCTGTCCCTATGCCTTAATACAAATACTATTCCACCTCCAGCGCTATCTCATCTCCTTTTACCCCAATCCTCCCAATCAGCTCCTGCGCTTTAACCGAAAACTCAACATACGAATCCGTATCTATTTCCGCCCTGTGTATGCACAAATCTCCGTACTCATCGACCGTCACCATCATATCATCGTCAAAGAGAGCGTACTCAAACACCGTCACCTCCCTGCTTACAGGGTCAAAATATCCTATGTGGGAGCGGTGCCTTCCGGAGCCCCAGGAAAATGTATAGTATAATTCCCGCTGCCCATCCCTGTTCAAATCCGCAAGAGCCATACTTGTGATGCCGTACCCTCCAAAGCACGGACCGATACTGTAAATCTTGTCATCATACATGATAAATGATTCTGTGGATGTGTCGTATTTAAATATGGAAAAATCCGAATAATCCGCCACAAAATCCGGCGTTATGTTAAAGCACTCATCTTTGTCATAGGTTCGTACGAAATCCGTGTTTTTCGCGGCAAAATCAGCAGCCTGCGCTACGGTTCCTGACGGAGTTATGGACAGTTCTGTCTCCGGTCCGATGGCTTTTAAAACTGTGTCCTCCGGCGCCGGGGCTTCCAGGCAGGCAGACAAGTTTACCATCATACAAATGAACAGACATGAAAGCCCCTGCACTCTTTTTCTCATAGGATCAACCTTTCTTTGATGGTTTTAATATCCAATTTCCATTGGATGCAATTTCAATTCGCCCCTGCTCTTTTGCGCACAGGATGGCTTTCCGGAACAGTTCCGTCACAACGCTTCCCAGGCGATTGTATCCCATCATTCTGGCGGCTTCACGGATCAGGTCATCCTCAGGCAGACTGATCTGGTCATACAACACCTGGCAGATAGCGTTGGCAGCCTCCAGGACCGGCACATCCCGGGCCTCGCGCTTTGTCTTTTCTCCGCTGCTTGCCCGAAATCCGGTGTAGCTCTCCGGATTTTGCCCGGTTTTCCAGAAGACCAGCTGACCGTCTGATTGGGTGCGGTTCAGCCCGCTATTGTCTAAAATCTGTGTCATGCGGTTCTGAATCCGGCTTCCGGCTCTGGCGATGCCAAAGCTCTGCACAACCCGCCGTGTCAGCAGCAGTTCGCACACCGGAGCCTCCTTTTCGACCACGGCGCAGATCTTTTCCAGAATCCGCTTTGTGGAGATGGGGCGAACGAAATCTTCTGCGGAAAGTGTTTCTTCCGTCAAAACCGCAGGTTCGTACAGCGGTATTTCCGGATCCGGAGTTTTCACGGACATGGACGCTTCCTGCTTGATCGCATCGGCCACTTTTTGCTCCTCTTCGGATACAGTCCAATTTCTTCTGACTGCTTCTTGCTCTCCTTGGGATACAGTCCAATTTCTTCTGACTGCCTCTTGCTCTCCTCCGGCTGCATTCCGTTCCCCTCTGGCAGCGTCCCGCTTTCTTCCGACTGCGTTTTGCTCCCTTTCGGCTGCATTCCATGCTCCTCCGGCTACATCCCGCTTCCCTCCAACTGCGTTTTGCTCCCTTTCAGCTGCATTCCACTCTCCTCCGGCTGCATCCCGCCTCCCTCCGACTGCGTTCTGCTCCCTTTCGGCTGCATCCCACACTTCTCCGGCTGCGTCCTGCCTTCCTCCGATTGCGTTCTGCTCCCTTTCGGCTGCATTCCACTCTCCTCTGGCTGTATCCCGCCTTCCTCCGACTACGTTCTGCTCCCTTTCAGCTACATTCCGCTCTCCTCCGACTGCGTTCTGCTCCCTTTCAGCTGCATTCCACGCTCCTCCGGCTGCGTTCTGCTCCCTTTCGGCTGCATTCCACGCTCCTCCGGCTGTATCCCGCTTCCCTCCGACTGCGTTCTGCTCCCTTTCGGCTGCGTTCCGCTCTCCGCCAACTGCGTCCCACTCCTCTTCGGCTGCATTCCACTCCTCTCCTGCCATCTGCGGAGAGGTGGATTTCTCAGGCGAATAAGCCGGTTTAACAGGCTGCCTTTTCAAATCCTCCAGCCGGTCCACGATCCGATCCAATTCTTTCTGTCTGTTGTCCCACCAGTCCATTGTCCAGATACGCAGAATATTCCATCCAAGGCTCCTCAGCACATCGATCTGGGCAATCTCCCGGTCACGCACGGTTTTTGCTGTGCTGTAGCTTTCTCCGTCCAGCAAAATGCCCAGCAGGTACTGATCCGGCTTTTGGGGATCCACAACGCCGATGTCCACTTTATACTGGGAGCGTCCGACGGCACACTGGGTTTTATAGCCTTTGTTCTCCAGGGCGGCGCAAATGGACTTTGCGATTCCGGTTTTTGTGCCGTGTACCCGGTGAAGGGTCTTCTCATCCATATCCAGCCGTCCGCTCTGGGCGTATTCCAGGAAGGCCTGGAGGGCAGCTACCCCTTCCGCGCTGCTGCGGGACAGGTTGATCTGCTCCGGGGCCAGGGAGGAAAAGACTTTCATCTCGTGCCGCGCCCGGGAAACCGCCACGTTCAGTCTCCGCCACCCTCCGGCCCGGTTCAGGGGGCCGAAGTTCATGGAGACCTTTCCGTTTTGGTCAGCTCCGTAGCCTACGGAAAACAGAATCACGTCCCGCTCGTCTCCCTGGACATTTTCCAGGTTTTTGATAAATACCGGTTCTTCGGATCCGTAGGCCCACTGTTCCAGCTCCTGGTCCAGGCTGCAGGCCTCTGTCAAGAGATCGTCGATCAGGTTCTGCTGGCTGATGTTGAAGGTGACCACACCCACGCTGTACCGGGACAGCTCCGGGTCATGGCAGCGGCGCTTTAACTCCTCCAGGACCGCCTGGGCTTCCGCCCGGTTCTGGCGGGTTTTGCCCCGGTCAAAGGTTCCCTCTACAGATATCAGGCTTACCTTGGATTCCCGGTCATTGACAGAGGGGAAGGTGTAGAGTCTGTTTTCATAAAAATGGCGGTTGCTGAACGCGATCAGGCTCTCGTGGCGGCTGCGGTAGTGCCAGAGAAGGTGGGTCTGGGGCATGTTCAGGGCAAGGCAGTCGTCCAGAATGCTCTCCAGATCTTCTGTGTCCAGGTTGTCCTCATCCACCGTATTGGCGGCGAAGAAGGAGGTGGGCGGCATCTGATTAGGGTCGCCTACTACCACTGCGTTTCTGCCCCGGGCCAGCGCGCCCACTGCCTTGCTGGTGGGAAGCTGGGATGCCTCGTCGAACACCACCAAATCAAAGGGTTCTCTCTTGGGGTCCAGGTACTGGGCGGCGGAGATGGGGCTCATGAGCATACAGGGGCACAGCCTTGGCAGCAGGTTGGGAATCTGCTCAAACAGCCGGCGGATGCTTACGCCCCGGCCGTTGCTGCGGATGGCCCGCTGTAAGATTCCCAGCTCGGAGCTCTGGGCCGCCTCTCTGGCGCAGTCCGGCACATTGGCGGCCAGCCTGCAGAAGATCTCCTGCCGGGTCAGCCGGGTTAATTCCTCATCGATTCGTCTGAACTGGGCAATCTTCTCCCGGAATACCCCGCCGGAGAATGTGCCTAATGTTGGTTCCATGTCAATGTATCGGACAGCCAGTCCTTTTGCCATCCCTTTGAGATAGGCGGACCTGACCTGCTCATGGGGCATTCCCCCGCGGTATGCCTCCACCACCGGCTCCAGTCCCAGCTCCCGGGCGTCTGCCGCGGCGCTGTTCCAGGTGATCCACTCTTTCAGTCGGTCTGCCTGGGCCTTAAGGGTTCTGCATAGGTTTTGCTGTTCCTCAATCCATGATGTTTGGGTTTCCTGGTCTGCCAGAGAGAGAAGCCGGTCCAGCTGCTCTCTGGCGGAAAACGCGGTTTTACAGGCATCCGAAAATGCGGTTAGGGGCGTGTACAGCGTTTTTTGTCCGCCATGCCTTATCCGAAGCCGATGGTCTCCGGTCAGATTTTCCAGCTCTGCCGCGCTTTGCCTGGCCTGCCGCGCGGTCTCAAGGACTGCGTTCCAGTGGGTTTGCGGCCCTGTGTAGAGATGGTCCAAACCGTTTCCATAGGTCAGGAACAGGGCGTCTGCGCTCTTTTGCTCCTGCTGGTACTGGGCCAGACAGGCGAATGTGTCCGGAAGCTGCTCTTTTTCCACAGGCCCTATGCTGTAGGCCCCCATTCGCTTAGCCAGTCCGTTTATTCCCAGCAGCTTTGGCAGGAACCATTTGGCATTGGCCGTGTTGTACTCCTTGGTCAGAGCCTGTCCGTCCAACTGAAAGAATCCGTCGTTCCAGGTCCGGGATAGCTGGCCCCGCAGGTCCTGCGCCTTTAAAAAGTGTTGGGCCATCTCCTCCACCGCGGTCAGATAGGGGAAAATATTCTCTTCTTTTGCCCAGGAGCCAGGGAGTTTTGTCCATGGCAGAAATGCCCGGGCCACGTCTTCCAGATGGCGAAGCTGGGGTAAGGTTTCCGGGATTGGCAGTTCCATATTGCGGGCGCAGGATTCTGCCGCCGGTTTCAGGTTCTCCAGAGCCCGGTCATAGTCGGATACGGCCTGGGGCAGCTCCATGCGCAGTTTTGGGGAATACTGCCTGCACCCTACCTGGCCCAGGGGGTGTTTCCCGGGATGGCCTGTTTCTTTTGCCGCGGCGATGAGCCGTTCTACCGCGGTCAGACAGTTTTCCAGTTCAGCGGGGCCTGCCTGCTCCAGAATCTTTTGGGAAAATGAGGGCAGGTCGGGGGCGGCGCAGTTTTTTTCGTATTGATCTACCAGCTGAAACAGGGTCGCGCCGCAGGGCTGGGGGCGGTGAAGGGCCGATGCGTATTGGCTCAGCTCTTTTCGCAGGGAGGCGGCCTGCTGTGCTTTTTGCTCATATTGTCCGCAGGTCTGTCCACGGGTCACGTTCATGGCCTGGCGCAGCTGCTCCAGCACATCTTTCTTTTTGGATTTATTGGAGTGGAGCTCCAGGCAGAAGGGGGCGATTCCAATGGCGTCCAGACGCTTTTGGACGACCTCCAGGGCAGCCATTTTCTCTGCCACAAAAAGTACGGATTGTCCTTTTGCCAGGGAATTGGCGATCAGGGCGGTGATGGTCTGGGAATTTCCCGTGCCGGGCGGCCCGTGGAGGACAAAACTCTCCCCGCCTGCTGCTGCCCGGATGGCGTAGAGCTGGGAGGCGTCTGCGCCAAGAGGCAGAAGCACGTCGTCCTCCGGAACGGTTTCTTCCAGCGCCATGGGCTGCGCGTCCCAGCTGATCTTTCCCTCCATCAGACTGCGGACAATCTTATTTTGTATCAACTCATGGGAGCGGTTGCGCATGTCGTTCCACATGACAAACTGGGAGAAGGAGAAAATGCCCAGATAGGCGGACTCCAGCACGTCCCATCGCTGCTGTGCCATGACGGCTTTACGCATCACCGCAAATACCTGGCGGGTGTTGACGCCGTGTTCGTCCTGGGGCAGGGGATCCAGGCCGCTGATCTTGATGCCGAAATCCTGGCTGAGTTTTTCCAGCAGGGTGATGTTCATTTGGGGATCATCGTCCCGAAGACGGATCACATAGCCCCGGTTAGCGCCTCTGCGCACCAGCTCCACGGGCAGAAGGATCAGGGGCGCGTAGCGGGGTTTTGTGCTGCGGGATGTCTCATACCAGCGCAGCAGGCCCAGGTCAAGGAGTTTGCGCTCCCAAAGCTGTTTTTTGGTGATGGGAACGCCGCTTTCTCCTTCCCGCACTTCTATTTTCTCCCCCATTTTGCGGGGCGCATTTGTCAGCTGGTTCTCGTCCACCTGCTCCCTCTCAATCTGCCAGCCGGTCTCCGTCCGAATCCTCAGGGGCAGGGGGGTGATGCCGCTGTACCGGGTTCGGGTTATGTCGATGATGCACTGAATAGGGTCGTCGCCTACCAGTTTTTGCCCCGCCGCTGCCCGCGCGTCGTCAAATGACAGATTCCTTCCGGACACAAAGGCAGTGCATTCTACCACGGCCAGTTCGTTGATTCCGTCTGCAAGGCGTTTGGTCAGAAGGGAGGCGTCGTCCTGGACAGCTTCGGGAAATGTCATCTCCTCCAGCCACAGACCGGCAAAGATGTGTCCTTCCTGCAGGATCAGCAGGGGATGAAGGCCGATGGCTTCCAGACATGCAGTGTAGAGCAGGGTTAAGTCAAGGCAGGTGCCCATTTTTTGCTGCAAAACCGCGTCGCACAGGCGCACCCGCTGTCCATAGCGCTGAAAGCTGGCGGGCGGCACGGAGTAAATGATGTTCTGCTCCTGAAGGGCTCCGTAGACGGCTGCTGCCTGGCGCAGGATGCGGTTGGGATCTCTGGACTGATAGGCGTCAAAGGAGGGGTCCCCGGTCCATTTTTCTAAAAAGTAAGCGGCACGGGCAGTTTGTTTTGTGATCTCCGGGTGATTGGGCGTCACAAAGGCGGTGAGCAGTTCGGGGTAAATGGTATAGCCGGACCATTCATCAAATGCAAGGACGGTTAATTCTTCTGTTTCCACGCAGACGGGCTGTCCGTCCAGGACAAGCACAGCTTTGAGCAGGCCGGATATTTTTTCTGTCAGCCCGGCCAGGGCCTGCACATCCAATGCCAGCCTGATGTCTTTAAGGACGCAGCTCTCCCCGGCGGGTATCCCTTCCAGGTGTCTGGAATAGGGGAGAAGGACTTCTATGTCTGAGGTGATCTGCAGATCAATGTCTTTTAAGTCCCGGTCAGAGGGATTGGTGACAATGATACTCTGCACTACGGGAATGTGGTTCTGCTGGAGCGCATAGTTGACCGCCGGCAGTACGGAGAGTTCCATACATAGCCGGCCGGCTGTCAGATAGGCGGATTCCTCCGGGGAAAGCATGAGTTTTTCCGACGCCTCCCGGGCCTGTTTTCGAAATGCCTCCCGGGGAAGATCCGGGACAGCTGTTTTAATTTTTGCGGTTTGTTCTGCCGGAGACCGGAGTTTTTCTTCCTGGTCTTTAAGGGGGTCCTGGTCTTTGAGAGGATCCTGGTCACCGGCAGGCCGGGGGCAGTTTTCCGGCTCCTGGTAGGATTTCGGACAAAAGGTCCAGTCTCCATATACTTCCATGAACCAGATACTTAAGTGAAAGGCCATGGGAAGGAGGATCTGTGCCCGCTCTTTTGCGGACAGGGCGGCATGAACTCCGTCGTTTTCGGCTTTGCGCAGAGCGGTCAGCATATGGTGGGTCCTGCCCGGCAGCAGGTCTGCCCGGGACAGACGCCGGATCTTCTCCGCCTGTCCGGTGTCTTCGGGAAAGGATATGGTTTCCATACGGCAAAGCTCACTGACAAGCTGTTCCGCGAAATGCCTCAGCCTGCGGATACAGAGATCGGGGTCAGAGTGCAGGTAAGCTTCTGCGCCGGCTCCCAGCAGGGCAAGTTCTTCCCAATACTGTGCCAGAAATGAAAAATTGGAAGTCATGGTGTAAGTCCCCTTTTTATTTATTCAATCCCCCGCCTCTGTTTAAGCCCACAGTGTACAGCGGGGCGTCCGATTTGCGGCGCGGCAGGTGTGGGGGCTGCCTTCTGGTCCATTGGCCAAATTGGGATGCAGCCGGTTTTGTGAACCTTATTCCCTCCCGGCCAACAGCCATGCCATAATATGAACCGCCTGCTGAAATTCTCCTCCAAAGATCAGTTTCTCAATCTCCTTTGGGGAATATTTCTTTACATGGAGAAACTCCGTCTCGTCCAGATTCTGCTCCCCGGACTTTCTGCAGTTTTTGGCCTCAAAAATATGGGCGTAGTTGTCTGCCATGGTCGCGTTGGACGGCACTGTGAGCAGATACCTCCACTCTTCTGACGCGTATCCTGTCTCCTCTAACAGTTCCCGCTTTGCCGCCTGAAACGCGTCCTCCGACGCCTCCGGGGCCTGCCGGGATTTGTACTCTCTGCCGTCGGACCGCTCAATCCCTCCTGCGGGAAATTCCGTGGTCACTTGTTTTACCCCCTGACGGAACTGCCTGACACAGAGATAGTTTCCGTCCTCATCCCGCGCCACAATGACCACATAGTCTTTGCGGCTGTAGCTGTAAAAGGGCTGAAATACGTTGCCGTCGGGAAATTGGTAGGCGGACCGTCTGAAATCAATCCATTCGTCCTGCACTACATGTTCTGTGCGGATCTCCTTCCATGCAAGGTTTTCTTTGGCGGCCGCGTCCGCTCTGGTCTCTCTGTCTTTGGCGGCTTCCCTGGTTGTCGGGTCTGCTCCGGCGTTTATTCCGGTTTGGACCTTTTCTTTGTCTTCGCCTTTAACCTCACAGTACGTAAACCCATGTTCATCACACCATTCCATGGCCAGCTTACGGTAGGCTTTGGCTTTAAAGTCATACCACTGCTGTTCTATGCCAAATCTTCGGATGGCGTCCTTAAATCTTCGGAAGGCCCTTTTTCCCCTGATGGCATATTCCAGTGAGTCCTGCACCCGTCCCTGGGGAAGGTCCCACACAAAGCGCTCCATAATGCTGTATTCATGGATATCAAACTGGGACGGCAGAGCAAAAAACCGGGCGCGCCTCTCCTCCTCAATCGTATCCGCCAGCTCCTGGTATTTCTCATCATACTCTCCCATAAAAGAATATTCGGGAAGGCAGACCACCTCCATGTTCTCTATGTCAAGATACTGCTTCCACTCACTGTTCGCCGACTCTATGGCGTCACAGATCAGTTGTAACGGAACCATTACATTCATCATATTTCCCCCATTATGTACTATGCTGATTTTTCATCCAATATCCCGGCTGCCCTCACCGGTTCAGCTCATGGCTCAGGCTGTTTGGCACGCCCCTTGGCCCCCGCACCGCGTAGATTCCATAATCTGCTTTCAGTTTGTCAAAGGTAAACTGTTTTGGTTCATACCTTCTCAGAAGCCGGATCTTCATGACCGTGGTGATGGTCAGATCTTTGCCTGTGTATTTATAGGGAATGTCCACCTCCACGGCTTTGCATTTGTAGAGGATGGCTGACACCGGAGCCGCCACATACATAAAGATGGTGTCCCCTGCTTTTACGCTGCTGCTCTGCTTCCAGTCAATGGTATCCGTGTTGTCAAAGGCGTGCTCAATATCGTAAAATTTCGAGTTGGCCGGAACGATCCATTCCTTTGGAGGCCGAACTTTCTCTTTCTTTTTCTTTGACGCCGTGGCCAGAAAACTTGCACTAATCAGATCAAAAATCTTGTCTTCTTTCACCGTGCCGTCCAATACTACGGAAATCCAATGTTCTTTATTCATGTGGTACGCCGGGAGAATGCCCTTCTCCTTGAGAAGCATGTCTTTGAACATCCTGTCATCGATTTTCAGGTTGATCACGTCCACCTGCTCATTTCCCGGAAGTCCCAGCTTGTCCCGCCCCACCTCCATCACCAGGGCAAACCATTTCTGGTTGTCGCTGTGGCGGAAGACTGCGTGGTTCTCATGCTTCCCCCAGGGATACTCCGGGGATACTTTGTATTTCTTTTTCATGTAGGTAAAGATCTCTTCACGCATGGTCTTCTCCTTTTGATTCTCCTTTTGACTCTCTTTTTGAGGTTCCCCTGCGGATTTCGATAAGACGAAATATGTGGTCGTACAGGGTGTCTTTGTCCTCCAGATCGATCATCAGCCACCTCTGTCCGTTGCCTTCCCTGGTCTGGTCGTAGATCTCCTGCAGCCGCGCATCGCAGTCAGGCAGTATGGCCTCAACGCGTTCCTTTTCTTTTGTCCCCACAACCACCATTACCGTAAAGTATCCTTCCCGGGGATATAGGGTACACAGGCCTTTTCCTGATTTTTTAAACTTTATATTCCATCCCGGCTCCAGGCTGCAGGCGCTAAATTCTATGTTTTCTTTGCACTGGTATTTCTCCTTTATCTCTGTGCAGAACTGCGTGAAAATGGGGTTCCTGATGTATTCTCCTATCTCCTCCAGTGTGGGGCAGGCGGTTTTGTCCTGTAGGTTTACCATGGTTTTGTACCTCCGATTTTGTAGGGTTTTTAGCTCCTTTTCCTCACTTCTTCGCCCTGGCTCTCACCAGCAGCATCATAGGTCTCCGCAGTTCATGTTCCATCCCCGGAATATCCATCATCTCAAGAGGCGGCCTGGCCTCCTCCACAACTTCAAGGATAAATCCGCTTCTTATTACCCCCATCAAAATTTGTGTCAGCGTGTGGTGATATTTCACCACATCACACCCCAGGAAATGCGTCTTACGCTGTCCGGAATCATAATAATGATCCACAGGCCAGAACTTTGGCTCTCCGTCGTCCCCATAAATCCAATCCTGTCCAACACCGGAAGTAAAAACAGGGTGTTCTATATTGAAAAGAAAAACCCCGTCCGGTTTCAGGGTCCTGAAAACCTTCCCAAATACCAGATCCAGATCCTCTATATAGTGGAGCGCCAGGTTTGAGATCACAAGGTCCCAGGTATCCTCCGGGTACTCATACCCGTCCATGCCGCAGACGCGGTACTCAATCCCCTCTCCTCTGTTTCTTCGCCTGGCTTCCCCGATCATCTTCTCACTCACATCAATTCCCAAAACCCTGACCGCTCCCTGCTCCCGGGAAAATCTGCAGTGCCACCCATAACCGCACCCCAGGTCAAGGACGCTCCTCCCGTCCAGCGGCGGAAACAGGGGCTTTAGCTGATGCCATTCCCCGGCTGCAGACAGACCTGCTTTGCTGCGGGCCATTTTGGAGTATTGATTAAAAAATTCTTCATTGTCATATATAGGATTCATAGCGGATGCCTCCTGCCGCGCATTCTCATGTTATTCCCATTTTAATGGAAACTCCTGTTCCACTCTTTATAAAATTCTTCAAATGTCCTGTACCGCTTATCCCTGTCAGCCTGAACCGCTTTCACCGCAGCCTGGTAACTCTCCCCATTCAGCTGCCATTGTGAGCGGGAACAGGGGACAAATCGGTTCTGTGCATACCGCTGTTTTATCTCATCAGCGGTATAACTGCCAAAAAATTCAAAGAGCAGAGCGCCCAGTGTAAAAATGTTGGTCTGCTCATCTATGATACTGCCCTTTCTATATTCTTCCGGAGCTTTCAGCCGCTTTGTCCCATACCAATCCGTCCCCATGTCATTGACAACAGGGGCCTTCCTGAAAAGGTCAATGTCACAGATGGTAACCCTGTCCGCCTGAAAGTCGTACATGATACTTCCGTCGTAAAAATCAACCGCTGTATATCCCTTTCTGTTTACCTTCTGTAAAAATGAAAACAGCACGTCCGCCGCTGCCATCTTCTTTGCGACCGGCAGTTCTCTGAATCGTTCCTTTGGGCTTTTCAGCGCGGTATCTTTTTTATATTGATCAAAATTCCAGTGGTCAAACAGACATTCCCCGTCCGCCCACTGAAAGACCACAATATAAAACTGCCTGTATGGATATTCCTCCACAATCTGGATCAGATTGGGATGTTCTAACTCATGGTAGAGAGGTACTGCGGCTTTCAAAAAGTTTACAGACTCTTTTGGTGTGACTTCTCCCTCGATTGTGTTGACTCCCGCGATTTTGCAAAAATACTTTTTTCCTGCATCCTCCATGCCAATACAGACGCATCCGGATCCGGTTGCATCCACACACCAGAAGGCTTTTCCGTATTTTTTCAGCCATTGAAAGTCCTGGTGTTCTTTTAGGCGGAATGTGATGGAATCCAGTTTGATGGTTGTCATTCTCCCTCCAATTTTTCAGACAATTTCGCTTCACAGAATAACTCTTTGGAACTACTAAAATTTCTTCAATGGTCTCCCCCTCTTTCTCAGGTGTTACTCTCTGTCACACAGTTGTTCCTTACTTATAATATGGCACGATATCCACCAGATTTCAAGAAGATTTTTATAAAAAAGAATCCTGCTCCGCAGTGCGCATCCTAAACAGAGCGCTTTTGTTCTATAGAACGAACTTTCCTAAATAGAATGAAAAAAGCCGGTAATGGGCAGCTCCCACTACCGGCATCGTCCAGACAAGGACTCCTCCTTCTTCGGTTCAGAAAACTTCTCTATGATAGTATCATAATCGGATGCCGGATTACCGTTTTCCGTTTCTCCGGGGCGACTTTTCTGGCATCGCTTAAATAAATCTCATGGTGCAGACGCTTATCCGTAATATCCAAAACATAACCCTGTTGCTCCATAAACTCATGCATCACCGAAACTGTAGCAGGCTCATCATCATAAGAACCAATATGCATACACTGTACACAAAGCCCCTCTTCAACTGTCAGGTATTCCACTTTAGAGAAATCCTGTTTTTTCTTCTCTGATGCCTCATTCACAGCCCAGCAAAAATCATCCTCCGTCACAAAATCCGGAAGACGTATTACAGAAATCCAATGAAAGTCTTCCTTATGCGCATAGTCAATTCCGTCCACTCCATCCTGCCACCAGAATCCTTCCAGCGGCGGCACCACATAATCGAAATATCCTTCAATCTTGTGACTGCCCTTCTTACTCATTTTGATCGTAAAGGCAATGGCGTATAAAAGCCCGATTGCCGATTTATAGTCACCGTCCTCCCTATTCGGATCACCGCTGCCACGGACAGCAATATAGTTCATCTTAGGAACCGTGACTATCTCCGGCTTTGTCTTCGGCATGTAAAACTCTTTGTATTCTTTCTTATAATCAAATGCCATTTGTACTCCCTCCTGCAATCCCTGACTATTGATCCTTCTCCTCATAAGGCTTATTCCAGGAGCCTATCTCAATCAGGTTACCCTCTGGATCAGCAATATAGCAGGTCCTCTGTCCCCACGGTTCCAGTTCCGGCTCCAAAACCGGTGCGGCACCGTTCTCTACCGCGTTTTTAAATGCGGCATCAACCTCATCAAAAGTATCGACATAGAGGGCAATCTCAAAATGACCGTTCAAACCTTTTATATACTCATATCGACGGCCTGTCATCTTCTCAAAATCCCTCCTGCCGTACAGCAAAAACAGCGTCTTGTCCTTCACAAGATACACATTGGAGGTATCTTCCGCTCCCTTGATCTCGAATCCAAGCACATCTCTGTAAAACCGGATCATCTTTCCCATGTCATCAACAAGTAATCCGAAACCGTCTAATTTCATAATGCCGTTTCCTCCTTATAAACTGTTGTCATTTTTTGCGCCATACGTGCGATTTTCTCTCTTGCCTCTTTCGGTTCAAGAACTTCGGCCTTATCCCCGAACGTCATAATCCAGGTGACCAGATTCTCCATATCTGTATAATCTGCCGTGAAAAACAGCCTGCCGTCATCACTGTCTGTAAAACATTCAGGCCCGAACTCTTCCACCAAACGCCATTTCATATCCGGACTGAACAAAACCTTCACTTTGACCCCACCCGGAAATATCTTCTCATTTGAAAGATCCGGCATTACCACATCTCTGCATTCAAAGCTCTGTTCCGTCCTGCGGACTTTATCCATTCGATTCAATTTGAATAGCCTTAAGTCCTTCCTGTCTCGACACCATCCCCACAAATACCAGCTGGACCATCGAAACACCAGATAATATGGCTCAACCATCCGCTCACTTTCACCTGTTGGAGCGTAATACCGAAATTTGATCAGATACCTGTCGCCGATGGCGTCCTGTATGGTCTCTATCTTTGGAGCCAGCGATTCACCATGCCACGATGAGAGATCTATGAGAATGGAGTCTCTTCCTCTGACAAACTCAGAAGAACCTGCCTGTATCTTCTCCATCAGCTGCCCGTAATAGCTGCTTCCGCTTACACTGTCCAGACTTCTCAGCCCCGCAAGGATCATCTGCATATCCTTCGATGTCAGGATGGTTCTATCCATCCGGTATCCGTCCATAATGCTGATACCGCCGCCGGTTCCCCGGGCTGTGCGAATGGGAATGCCAGCCCTGCACAGATCCTCAATGTCGCGGTTTATCGTTCTTTTTGAAACCTCGAACCGTTCTGCCAGTTTGGGAGCCGTAGTCTTCTCTTCCTGCAGCAATATGGACAGTATCCCCATCAGCCTGTCTATCTTCATTCATTCTCACGCTCCGTCATTATCATATCAAGTCTAACACGACAGCTATATGTCATGTTTATTATAACAGTTAAAATATATTTCGTAAATGAAAAAACCTGTGGCCGAAAGCCCGGTGTTTGAACGACTGCCACAGAACAAAAATGGATTCCGGCAGACCACCCTCTCAGGGGCAATCTCCCGGAATCCCTTGATTTCAAACCTTTCTCGGCACTTTTATTCACCTTGCTGCAAGTTTAATTCTGAGCATGATCTTTATATCCGAAGTGTTCCTTGACCTTTTTATATGTTGTTTTGTCAGTCAGCGTATAGGCCACCAGCGGCACGGTGATCATGCCTTTTTCCCAATACCCTTCTGCAGGATCCTTTACAAATTTCATCCATTTTACGCTGATAAAGATTTCTTTATTCTGGTCCAGCTTCACCTTTGCGTCTTCAGAAATCCATGGAGCCAGCGTCACCGGGGTCGGTGTCCCGTTTACTTCCACTGTAAACTCCGCCATCGGTACTGCCGTGGCGAGACATTCTCCTATTCCTACAAATCCGCTGCCGGCAATGTGACAGAATATGGTATCTCCTGCCTGCACATTATACAGAGACCTGCCGCTTCCGCCTATATTTGCCGAGAGGAATCCGTACTTCAAAGCGTCCGGCCAGCTGCGCCCGGCATAGCCAACCGTAACCTCCTGTCCCTTTGTGCTTTTGAAAAACTCCTTCTCCTCGTCATCCGACCAACCTCCGGCAAGATCTTTTATATCCGTCGGATTCCAGATGTCACTTGCCATCTGCAGATAAATCTCAGCGCGGTCGGCGATACTCTGCTTATTAAACGAATCAATTGCCTGAAACCCATAGCGGTCGGCTACATTCGCCAAAAACTGAGGATTGTTATGGTAAGCAGTCTGGTTAAGCGCCTGTGCCAAAATATTATCTCCTAAATATTTCTGCACTTTCTCGGAATAGTTCATGGCCTGATAGCTTCTGTTTTTGTCCCGCGTGAGAAGAATCAGATTTCCGATGTACTGACGCAAAGACTGGAAATCATCATAATCAGAAAATTCATCCGTGTAATCCTCATATTTATCCGGAAGGATATGTTCAATATCATATGTGTTCCCCTGACGTTTTCGATCAACATACTCATCAAAATGCGACGGATTGCCCATGAGCACATTCACATAGGACGTAAACCGCGCAAGCACATGAAGCATATAGCGGCCGGAAAATTGATTTAGACTAAATTTTGTGATGCCGTCGAGATTAGCATCCATCCGGCGCAAAGCACGCACATAAACCATACCCGCTGTTTTACAGTCCTGATTTCGAACATCACACATCACCCTGAACAGAAGATACTTATTGGTATTCCAGTTAACCTTCCTGAAATTGAAAATACGGATGGATGCAAAGTCATCGACAAACTTCCCGGTCATCTGGATTTTCTTTTTCACCACATCCTCCGTATCGTCATTCTTTACCGCCGAAAGAACAAGCATGATCTGATATGTCAGGTCGCGATTTGTGTTATAAAAAACCTCCTCGTATCCGGGAGTAAGCTTGTAACCATATTGTTTAAGACGGAGATACAGGTCAGTTACCCTCGTCATCTCTGTCATAACCAGCTCTTTAAAATCCTTTGATTTTATAAGAGCCATCTTCCCTTTGGCATGATCCCGAACCCAAGTATGGAACTTATCGCCAAGAAGCTCATAGTCCTCGTCTTTTGCGCCGCGCTTTCCTTCCCGCAGCGCCTTCGCATATTTGGCGCGCAGCCAAATTGAGATAAACTCCACATCTTCCGTATTTACCATCCCGCTGGAATTGTATGAGGACGCGTTTTTAATTCTGTTGATATTATCCTGCCACTGACGGTTTACCTCAATGCGGTCGGCTTCCGCCACCTGCTGGATAACGTAGGCTTTCATCATCTCGGCGCTGTTCAAGCTTAGTCCGCGGTCGTTCATTGTCAGGAAAATCGTATGCGCTTCATCCTCGGAAGGCGTATCGATCTCAAGCAGCAATACTTTCTCCATAAGCCAATAAATGAAGAACGGGAGCGCCTCCCCTTTAAGCTCATCCGGAAAGTAAGCCGCGATGTCCTCATAGCGAGCCAGCATATTCTGTGAACTCTCATTATCTGGAGCATAATTCTTATCGCCCTTCAAAAGCGCATGCATGCACTTGGCGCGTTCAGGCACATCTATATTGAAACTCTTCTTGCCAAAATGAACAGCATAAATCATACTGTTAAGATCAACGGTATCTTCCTCTGGTATGCCTTGCTCCTTTTGAAGATTCATAAGATAAATTAGAAGAAGCGTCAGTGAAGTGAGACGCTGCTGGCCATCAATAATCTTACTAACAGACCCGCCCGTACAAATGATGCATCCCATGTAATAGAATCCATATCCAGCCACCTCCTCCGGTGTATCATGGTCGTTTGGATCGTAATATTCTTCAAAGGTATTCTGAAAGTCAGAAAGCATCTGCTCTATCTGCTTTTGCCCCCAGCGATACTCCCGCTGGAAATAATCCACCGTAAATCGGCGGCCGCTTAGAATTTTTCCTAGAGTGTCTGTCTTATCGATCTTTTGCATAAGTTCTTTCTCCTCTTCATCTTTCACCGAATTTATGAAACTCTACCTTGATCACGTGACGATCATCCAGAACCTCTTCCTGTATCATATCTTTCTCTATTAATAAATGGAATAATTTCTTTTAGCTGACTGTCATGCCAGACTTTCCCCCGATAATCTATTTTATCTCTTATCTGTTTTTTGTTCCAATATTTTTATAGAGTTCAAATAGTCCTCTTCTACATCACTAATTGTTTTGGCTTTATATTTCTTATATTCATCTGTTGCCTTATCAACAGCTTGCTTATGAGAAATATTGCCATTTCCCTGTAACAACTGTTCTCCACTCATTGTAAGTATACGATCCAGATGTTCTGCCCAATCTTTCATAGTCATTACTTGTTCACGCTCCGCCTGGCGCTCTGCAAAATCTAAATACCCAGACACAAGCTGCCCCATTGCCCGAAGTTCCTTTTCACTCAAATAATTTTTAGCAATAATAGCTTCTTTTAAAGTTGGTTGATTTCCCACAAATGTTGTAAGCCCCATGAACTCTTTTTCAGCATCCGCCCGTGTATAAATAACCTCTGCTGCCGTCTGACCATGAATGGCATAATGAATTTTATTCTGCACCTTTTTAAAGAAAAGAATAGATATTTCTGCTTTTGGGTCATAATCAATACTTGTAGCATATATTTCCAAAACTTGTCTGTAAAATACTTTTTCAGAAGCACGAATGTCTCTGATTCGTTCGAGTAATTCTTTAAAGTAACCACCGCCACCCAGATTTCTCAATCGTTCATCATCTAGTGCAAACCCTTTTCGCATGTACTCTTTCAGTATATTAGCTGCCCAAATTCTAAACTGT
The DNA here is from genome assembly GCA_910585645.1 of uncultured Hungatella sp. Taxonomy (GTDB): domain Bacteria; phylum Bacillota; class Clostridia; order Lachnospirales; family Lachnospiraceae; genus UBA3402. The sequence goes on from CAJUFP010000023.1 coordinate 37,357, forward strand.
GTACCACGCTTGGATTTCACACGATAGCCTACAGAAATAATAACATCCAAATTATAATAGTCAACCTGATAGGTTTTTCCATCTGCCGCAGTTGTTGCAAAATTTGCAACAACTGACTCTCTCACCAGTTCTCCCTCAGAAAAGACATTTTTTATATGTCTCGAAATAGTTGATTTATCTCTTTGGAATAATTCAGCCATCTGGTCAATGGATAACCATACGGTGTCTTCGTCAAAAGTCGTTTCAATTTTTGTCAAACCATCTTCTGTTGTATAAATAATGATATTCGATTTCTGTTCCATAGTTTCCCGGTTATTCACTCATACACTCCATTTCTAAACTGTGCAACACCTGTTGCGCTTTTGTCATCCATTTCATTCTGATTGTCGTTATTCGGATTTGCATGTAAATCGGACACCTTTAATACCTCCTACACATTCAGACGAACATGGCCAATCCTCCTCAAACCATAGACATGTTACAATATACATTATTGCATGCTGAGTAAGTTTTTTCAATGAGTTTTAAAAAAGACTCATCCAAAGAAAAGCGGCATTACATTTCATTCAAGAAAAATGTAATGCCAGATTTTGATCACCAGGCTTTTCTCGTCAGAAGAACAGCTGTCTCACAATGAACCGTAAACCCAAACATATCGCAGCACCTAACCTTCCTCACCTCATACCCCCCATCACACAGATACCTCAGATCCCTTGCCAGTGTAGCCGAATCGCAGCTGACATACACTACCCTCTTAGGCCCCATCCTCACGATCGTCTCCAGGCACCTTTCATCGCACCCTTTCCTGGGTGGGTCCACCACGATCACATCTGCCCGCTCCCCATTTCTTTCATACCACTGTGGCAGCACCTCCTCCGCCTTTCCCACAAAAAACTCCACATTGTCCATCCCATTAAGAGCCCCGTTCTCCCTGGCATCCTCTATGGCCTGCGGAATAATCTCCACCCCGTAGACCTTCCTGGCCCTCTGTGCCAGAAACAGGGAGATGGTCCCGATGCCGCAGTACAGATCCCAGACCACCTCATCCCCCGTAAGCTCCGCGAACTCCAAAGCCGTCTCATATAATTTCTCCGTCTGCACCGGATTCACCTGATAGAAGGACAGAGGAGAGATCCGGTACTTCACATCCCCGATACGGTCCATAATAAATCCCGGCCCATACACATGGACGATCTCCTCGCCCATGATCACATTGGTCCTCTCTGTATTCACGCTGTAGGAAATGCTGGCCATGCCCTTAACCGCTTTCAGCCGTTCCACCAGCTCCTCTGCCTTGGGAAGCTTTCTCCCATTAATCACCAGACACACCATCAGCTCCCCCGTATAAAATCCCTTGCGGATCAGCACATGGCGGACAAGGCCTCTGTGGGTCTCCTCCTCATAAGGCCTGATACCAAACTGCTCCATAAAACTTTTCAGGATACCCAAAATCTCCCCATTCTCCTCCACCCCCAGCAGACAGTCCTCATGGGGAATGATGGCGTGGGTCCTCCCCGCAAAAAATCCGGTCACGATCTTCCCGTCTTTATCTGTGCCAAAGGGAAACTGAGCCTTATTCCGATACCGCCAGGGATTCTCCATGCCTATGATCGGCAAAAACTCGCCGTCTCCATTTCCGTCCCCTTTTTCCACCCGCCGCAGATTCTCGATCTTGCCGATCCGCACCAGATTATTGTACACTTTGTTTTCCTTAAACTTAAGCTGCTCCTCATAACTCATGGCCTGGAGCTGGCAGCCGCCGCACTGTCTGGCCACAGGGCATCGGGGCTCCACTCTGGCTTTAGAGGGTTCCACCACCTTTATAAGCCTTCCGTAACCATAAGATTTCTTCATCTTCATGGCGGACGCCTCCACCACATCCCCCACTACCGTATCCTTAATAAACCAGGTATACCCATCCGTCTTTCCGATGCCGGCCCCCTGATCACTCATATCCTCTATGGTTGTCCTGAACCTGTCATTTTTCTTAATATCCATACCGAATTTCTTTCCCTCTTTCTTAAGAATTACTTCCAGAATTTTACACATCTTTTATGGAAACAACAAACTCTATTCACAATTACCTGATATCATATAACCATGATATCGATAAGATATGAACGGCCCGGAAAACGGCAGGATCACCTGACGCACAGGCCGGAACCCTTATAAAATGAGGCAGGCGGCAACCAGCGCGCAACCGTCGCCAGCCTCGACAAACAACTCAAGCAGCCCTCCTGCTTTTTAACATAGATAAAAATACAACAAACGGAGCCTTGGGAAAACAGATGCGTTTTCATCTCTTTTTCCAAGGCTCCGTTTCTCTGTCTTTAATACTCCGTCGTCTTGCGTATATTGGTCTCAAAGAGTTTATTATACCCCAGCCACCCCGGATTATCCCCTCCGGTTTTTAAAGCCTCGATCATCGTCTCCATCTTTGCGTCCGTATTATCCGCGAAATTAAGGGCCAATGCCTCCAAAAGGGCCGGCTTCTTCGGGGATCCGTACTCCAGCTCTCCATGGTGGCTCAAAATACAATGCTTTAATTCCGATTCCAGCTTTTTGGGAAATCCCTCAATCCCCCGGATCCGCTCGGTCAGCATCTCCGTGCCGATAACGATATGCCCCAGAAGCTGGCCGTCATCCGTGTAATCATTCTCCGGAAACACGGACAATTCCTTCATCTTCCCGATATCATGGAACATGGCGGCAGACACCAGAAGATCCCGGTTCAGTCCGGCGTAGAATCCGGCAAAATAATCGCACATCTTCACCACGCCCAGCGTATGCTCCAAAAGTCCGCCCACAAACCCGTGATGAACGCTTTTTGCCGCGCTGTGGACCCGAAACTCTTTGATAAATTTCTGATCCTCCAGAAAAAAGGAAGACGCCAGTTTGGCCAGATACGGGTTCTTAATCGATCTCACATACCCGATCAGCTCCTCATACATCTGTCCGATATTTTTCGTGGATACAGGAAGATAATCGGCAGGCGAATACTCCCCCTCGTCAGCCCGCCGGATCCGCTTTATGTTCAGCTGGTTGGCGTTCTGAAAAACCGTCACATCCGCGTCCACATGAACATAGTTCATCACCTCAAAATAGCTGACCCCAGGAGAACTTAACTCCCAGATCTTCGAATCAATGGTCCCTGTCTTGTCCTGGAGCACCAGATTGCCGTACTCCTTTCCCGACTTTGTCAGGCAGATCTGTTTGCTTTTGCACAGGTACACCTCTGATATCCGCATCCCCTCCCGCAGCGTATCAATATACTTCATTTCCTTGCCCTCCATTCTCATCTTTGGGAGCGCGCTTTATTACCTGGCGCCAACACTCACCTGATATTCTAATTCTTTATATTCATCGATCCCCCGCCTCTGAACCACAACCGTCACAACCGTCCCGCTGGTCAAAAGCTCTACCTGATTCTGGTAATCTTTCATCGTAGAAATATCCTGACCGCCTACGCCCACGATAATGTCCCCGTTCTGGATCCCTGCGTCATAAGCAGGCCCCTCGGGAATGCATTCCGTTACATAGATCCCCATAGGAACCCCCTCCAGGGCCTTGGCTCCGCTGACCTCCTGCCCCCGGATCCCAAGATACGGGACAGACTGTCCGTTGGACATCTTCTCCAGGATGGATTTGTAATCAGAAATCGCCATGGCAATGGTCAGACCTGAAGCGCTTTCCTCGTCATAAGCATCCGTCACCCATCCGATCACCTCGCCGCCGGTATTAATGAGAAACGTGCCTGCCTTGGAATTGCTTTTAATATCCGTGTACAGGAGCCGGGTCGCTCCGTCGGACACCTGCACGTTTTTGGCCACATAGGAAATGGTCCCGTAGGCGCTGGAATGAACCGCTCCCGCCGGAGCGCCCAGAGCCGCCACCAGATCTCCCTGCTTCATGCTGTAGGAGTTGCCCAGTTTCAGGGCTGTTATCTCCATAATGGTATCCTCATCCAGCTGATCTGACGCCACGCTGACAATGGCCATCCCCGATATGGTGTCCTTCTGTTTGATGGTTCCGTCCGCTTCGCTTCCGTCCGTAAATGTCACTTTAATCGAGTCGGCCTGTTCCACTGCCCCCTCAGGCGTGAGGATCAGAAATTCCTGACCTGTAGACGCGATAATCACGCCTGCGTAGAGCCCTGCCGTCTCCACCGGATTGTCGAACCAGTCCACTTCCCGCTTTACGGAATGAACCTCCACGATACCTCTGTCCGCTTCCTGTATCACGTCCCGCATAGTTCCGTACAGCGTGTTTATGTCCCTCACCGAATGGGTGTAGTCCTCCAGAACAGACTGTATCACCTCTTCCAAAGGTTCCGTCTCCTCTTCTGTGCTGTCCTCCTCAGTGTCCGTATCCGGCGCATCTCCTAAACTGGTCCCCGGGTCCTCCCCGCTGTCTGGTTCTGTCATATCTTCCAGAGAGCTGTCCGCCCCTGTTTGCGACTCCCCGGTCTGCGAGTCTCCCGGGTCATCTTTTGGAATGGTGACCACAATGCTTTCCTCCGTTGTCTGAGGCTCCAGGTACAATTTGGCCAGAGGAGTCACCAGGGCATAGCTGGCCCCCGCCGCCGCTCCGCCTAACACCGCAATAAACAGCCAGGCAAAAAATCTGCCTGCGGCCTGCCTTCTGGTCATCGGCGGCCTTGCGATCTTTTCCCGTATAAACTGACGCTTCTTCTCAGGCTCTTTTTCCGGACTGTCTAGTTGTGGCATACACACCCTCCTCTCCTGGAACTGTTCCCCGGTACATCCATTCAATCGTTCAGGTTAACCTCTGCCCTCAAAAACCTGGCGCTCTGTCACAAACTCAGCATCTTCCACACTGCCTGGGCAAACCCGTCGTCCTCATTGCTGCCAACGACCGTTCCCGCCAGCTCCTTTATCTTCTCACAGGCATTAGACGGCGCGTAGGAATCTGGAAAACACTCAAACAGGGAAATATCGTTCATTCCATCCCCGATCACCATCACCTCATCCCTGGAAAGCCCTCTCATAGCGATGACTTTCTCTAAGATATACCCTTTCTGCGCCTTTTGGTCCGTAACTTCCACATTATCATCAAAAGAAGATAAAAAAGATATGCCCGGAATCTGTTCCAGATCTTTTCTGGCCTCCTCGATGTCCTCCTCGCTTGAAAATCCTTCCACCTTTATGATCTCCAGGTCCCTGGCTAAAAACCGGTCGAAATCATCAATCTTCTGGAGATGGTTGCAGGGCATATATTTCTTTTTCTCGCCCTTCTCAAACTCCTCCCCCGTTGTCCCAAATCTTATCCGGCTTCTGTCTATAAACCGGTCACGCACAAAGGAGGGCTCATATCCTGTATAAAATCCGTCTGTGGTAAAGATCATATAAGGAATGCCGCGGTCTGAAAAAATCTTTGTCACATCTTTGACCACAGCTTTATCCATATAGCAGCTCATGAGAATGTTCCCGTCCCGGTCCACATACTGGGAACCATTTCCCAAAATAGCCTCGCATTTCAAATGGTAATCATCCAGAATGGAATACACGCCTTTATAATCCCTTCCTGACGCGATAACAAACTCAATCCCTCTCTGTTCCAGCTCCCGGATCGCCTCCAGATTCCCCGAAGAGATCCCCACCTTTCTGCTTAAGAGAGTTCCATCCATATCACTGACAACCATCTTGATCACTGCTTCTTCCTCCTGCAAACATTTCTGAAAAGAATTTTATCACGCCTGCAAAAGAATGGCAATGATTTTGACATTTTTTCGACATATTTTTATATATTGATTCTTATTATATCCCATATCCTCTTGAAAAACAGCAATACAATGGAAAAGCAGAGAGCCGGCTCACCCTCTGTCTTACAGACTCCCGGTGTCCTGCTCTCCGCCTCTATGTCCGCTGTTTTTGTCCTTGTTTTATTTTGCCCCTTCCAGCGCGGCCGCGACTGCTTCTATGATACCTTTGCTGGTGTTGGTGGCTCCTGACACGGTATCCACATCCGCGGTCTGACCGGCGATCATATCTTCCACAACGCCTTTTTCAGCCGCCTCATAGATACCTTCGGTCTCCCCATGCTCTTTCAAAACCACGGAAACGATGTTGCCGCCTTCCACGGTCACTTCCACAGTAATATCCCCGTTGTTGCCCTTTCCGGTTCCCTCATACACGCCGTCCTTAAAGTTGCCCTGAACCGTTGGCGTCGCGCCCTCGCCGCCCTCTTCGGCAGTGATCTCCGCCTCTGTATGACCGCCGTTGGCTGCCACATAATCCTCTGCCGCAGTACCGGCGATCCGCCCGAATACCACGATATCCGTTACCGCGTTGCCTCCCAGACGGTTAGCCCCGTGTACGCCGCCTGTAACCTCTCCGGCTGCGAATAACCCTGGAATTACCGTCCCGTCTTCTTTTAGAACTTCTGTCTTTGTATTGATCTTCACGCCGCCCATGGTGTGGTGGATCGCAGGCGCGCACAGCGCCGCGTAGTATTTAGGCTTGTCAAGAGCAAGCTCCATGCTCTCCCTGCCAAAATCCTCATCCTTGCCTGCTGCCTTGTACCCTGCATATGTCTTTAATGTCTCGGCCAAAACCGCGCCGTCAATTCCAATGGCTTCTCCCAAAGCTTCCGGAGTATCCGCCTCTGTAACAATGCCTGCCTTGATGTAGGACTCGATAGCTGCCAGACTTTCCCTTACGGCCTGGTCAAACACAAGGTAGCACTCTCCATCTGTCTGCTCCAAAATCGCCGCGGACACCACATCTCTGGTCTCCAGCTCATTGCAGAACCGCTTGCCCTCTTTATTTACCAGAATCGCGCCGTTGCCCCGAACGCCTTCTGTGTACATGGTCTGAGTATCCGGATTCACGGTCGGGTGAGTCTGAATCTGCTCCATATCAACAAAAGCCGCGGCCAGCTCTTTGGCCATGGCAATTCCATCGCCTGTGGCGCCTGCGTGGTTGGTGGTGCAGAATCCGGCCAGATCCGGCTTGTACTCGACGACCATGTCAGAGTTGGCTCCAAAACCGCCGGTTGCCAGAACGACAGCCGTACAGTCAATGGTAAATTCCTGTCCGTCCTTGTCCGTTCCGGTAACGCCGCACACCTTTCCGCTGTCATCTACCAGTATTTTCTCTGCCGTTGTCTCCAGAAGTACCGGAATTCCCAGCTCCTCGGTCTTGGCGTTAAGAGCCTTTACAAGCATAGGACCTACTGCCGAAGTGTCGGTAGGCCTGTGGATACGCTTAACGCTCGCGCCGCCAAACATTCCCACCACGCTTAAATCGCCGCCGATCTCATTTACCCAGTCTACCGCGTCCGCGGAATTTTCCGCCATAACGGTTACCAGTTCTTTATCGTTTAATTCCTTTCCGCCTTTCATGGTATCTTCCACAAAAAGCTCTACGGAATCCTCAATCCCGTCTGCCTCCTGATAAGAAGTGCCTGCCGCGTTCAGACCGCCGGTGGAACGGGTGGTATTCCCTCCGGTAACCGGCATTTTCTCTAAGATCACCACATCCGTGGCGCCGTCCTGTACTGCCTGGATAGCAGCCGTCATACCGGCCCCTCCGGCTCCGATCACCACTATATCTGCCTGCTGATTATCCTCTGTCTCCTCAGCCTGCGTTTCCGCTTCCGTAGTCTCCTGGGCTGTGGTCTCCTCCTGGCTGGAAGCTTCCGTGGCTGTCTCCGCCGCCGTAGTCGCGTCAGCGGCCTGACCGCCGCACGCTGCCAGAGACAGCGCTAAAGCCGCCGTCAAAGCTGCGGATACCAGTTTCTTTCCTGATTTTCTCATAAATCATCCTCCTCACATAAAATGGTTTTTATTCCCTCAAAACCGTATCTAGTCTACCACTTTGTTAAATTGATGTCAAATAAAAAATTTTTTTAAGAAAAAAACCAACTGTATCTGTAACTTTTATGGTATACTGTAAAGAGGATCTTTTTTGGGCAGTATTTTAAAAGAGGAACAAACATCATGAATACAAAATCTTTAAAAACTTTAGAATATGACAAGATTATCGCCCAGCTGGAGGAATACGCGTCCTCCCCCCTGGGCAAACAGTTGTGCAGGGACCTGCTGCCGTCTGTTGACATCTCACAGATCCGCGGCTCCCAGGCCGAGACCACGGACGCCTTAACCCGCGTGCGCCAGAAAGGCAGCCTTTCCTTTTCCGGATTAAAGGATGTGCGCGACTCCCTAAAGCGCCTGGAGATCGGCAGTTCCCTGACGATCACAGAACTTTTATCCGTCAGCGCCATGCTGACCATCGCCGCCAAAGCCAAGGCCTACGGACGCCATGAGGAGTCAGAGCTTCCGGACGACTCCCTGGAAGAGATGTTTCGCATGCTGGAACCGCTGACACCTCTGAACACGGAGATCAAGCGGTGCATCCTGTCAGAGGAGGAGATCAGCGACGACGCCAGCCCGGGACTGCGCCATGTGCGCCGCTCCATGAAGGTTATCAACGACCGGGTCCACACCCAGCTGAACTCCCTTCTCAACGCCAACCGCTCCTACCTTCAGGACGCGGTCATCACCATGCGGGACGGCCGCTACTGTCTGCCTGTAAAAGCGGAACACAAAGGCCAGGTGTCCGGCATGGTCCACGACCAGTCTGCCACAGGCTCCACCTTGTTCATCGAGCCCATGGCCATCATCCAGCTGAACAATCAGCTGCGGGAGTTGGAAGTTCAGGAGAAGAAGGAGATCGAAGCAGTGTTAGCGGATCTGAGCAATCAGACAGCGCCGTATGTGGAGGAGATCCGCATGAATCAGGAGCTTCTGGCAAAGCTGGATTTTATCTTCGCCAAGTCCGCCCTGTCCAGACATTACCGGGGCAGCGAGCCCCTTTTCAACACCAACGGCTATCTGAACATCAAAGACGGCCGCCACCCCCTTCTGGATCCGGCCAAAGTGGTGCCGATCAACATCCATCTGGGAAAGGATTTTGACCTGCTTGTAGTAACCGGGCCAAACACCGGCGGCAAGACCGTCTCCCTTAAGACTGTGGGGCTGTTTACCCTTATGGGGCAGGCGGGCCTGCATATCCCGGCTTTTGACGGGTCGGAGCTGGCGGTATTTGAGGATGTGTTCGCGGATATCGGCGATGAGCAGAGTATTGAACAGAGCCTCAGCACGTTTTCCGCCCATATGACCAATATCGTTTCCATCCTGAACCAGGCGGACAGCCACTCCCTGTGCCTTTTTGACGAGCTCGGGGCAGGAACGGACCCTACGGAAGGCGCCGCCCTGGCCATTGCCGTGTTGAGCTTTCTTCATAACATGAAGTGTCGCACCATGGCCACCACCCATTACAGCGAGCTGAAGGTATACGCCCTTACCACCCCTGGCGTGGAAAATGCCTGCTGCGAGTTCAGTGTGGAAAACTTACAGCCCACCTACCGTCTTCTCATCGGTATTCCCGGCAAGAGCAACGCCTTTGCCATCTCAAAAAAGCTGGGGCTTCCTGATTTTATCATCGAGGACGCAAAAAATCATCTGGAGTCCAACGATGAAACCTTTGAAGATCTGCTGGCCCATCTGGAGGAGAGCAGGCTTACGATTGAGAAGGAGCAGGAGGAGATCCGTCTCTACAAAGAGGAGGCGGCAAAGCTGCGCTCGCGTCTTGCCCAGAAGGAAGAGCGCTTAGACCAGCAGAAGGACAAACTGCTGCGCAAAGCCAATGAAGAGGCCCAGAGAATCTTAAGCGAGGCCAAAGAGACCGCTGACCAGGCCATCAAGAATATCAACCGGCTGGGAACCTCCCATGGGTCTGCCAAGGAGCTTGAGGCGGAGCGCGCGAAACTGCGGGAAAAGATGAACCAGGCTGACCAGAAACTGACGCTCAAAACCAAAGGACCTAAAAAAACCATCTCCGCCAAGTCCCTGCGCGTCGGGGACACTGTGCGGGTGTTATCCTTAAACTTAAACGGCACTGTCAGCACTTTGCCAAACGCCAAAGGGGAACTATACGTCCAGATGGGCATCCTTCGGTCCCAGGTCAACATCAAAGATCTGGAACTGATCCCTGACGCCCTGGACTCTTCTTCTGACTCCTCCAAAGCAAAGCAAAAAACCGGAAGCGGCAAGATCAAGATGTCCAAGTCCTTTGCCGTCTCTCCTGAGATCAATCTCATCGGCATGACCACAGACGAGGCTGTTCCCATGCTTGACAAGTATTTAGACGACGCGTACCTGGCCCATCTCCCTCAGGTGCGTGTGGTTCACGGCCGGGGAACCGGCGCTCTGCGGGCCGCGGTCCACAAAAAGCTGAAAAAGCTGAACTATGTAAAAGAATTCCGCCTTGGGGAATTTGGCGAGGGGGATTCAGGCGTTACCATTGTGATTTTTAAGTAGGAGGTAATTGAATGGCAGAAAAACAACGGGTACTTATCGTTGACGATGATGCCAATATTGCGGAGCTGATCTCGCTCTATTTGACAAAAGAATGTTATGAAACGTTGATCGTGTATGACGGTGAGGCAGCCCTTCGGGTATTTAAGGAGTTTCACCCCAACATCATCCTTCTGGATCTGATGCTTCCGGGCATTGACGGATACCAGGTGTGCCGGGAGCTTCGGACCACCTCCCAGGTTCCCATTATTATGCTCTCCGCAAAAGGCGAGATTTTTGACAAGGTGCTGGGACTGGAATTGGGGGCTGACGACTACATGATCAAGCCCTTTGACTCCAAAGAGCTGGTGGCCCGGGTCAAGGCGGTGCTGCGCCGCTACCACGCGTCCCCCGCGCCTGCCGCCGCTCCTCCCGCGCCCAAACAGCAAGGTGATTATGTGGAGTATCCTAATCTCATTGTTAACCTGACCAACTATTCTGTTACCTACAACAACCGTTCCGTGGAGATGCCTCCCAAGGAGCTGGAACTTTTGTATTTCCTTGCTTCCTCCCCCAACCAGGTGTTTACCAGGGAGCAGCTTTTAGACCACATCTGGGGGTATGAATACATCGGAGACACCAGAACCGTAGACGTGCATATCAAGCGTCTGCGGGAAAAGATCAAGGACAACGATAACTGGGCCCTGTCCACAGTGTGGGGCATAGGATACAAATTTGAGGTAAAACGCTGACAGGCCATGAAACATTCTCTCTATTATAAATTTATTTTAGGTTATCTTATCTTTGGCCTTCTGGGATTCTGCGCTGTGGCTACAGTGGCCTCAGAGCTGACCTATGAACAGCTGATCAAGGAGGAGGCCCAGACCCTCTACGACGAAGCCAGTCTTCTGGCCTCCAGCTACAGTCAGGTGTACAAAGGCCGAAATCTAAATATTGCCTCCGCCTATCCCCAGATGGAGGCCGTGGCCACTTACCTGAGAGCTGAGATCTGGGTGGTAAACCGCAACGGGGCTATTGTGGTGGACAGCAATCACTCCAAGCGGATCGGGGAACATATCGAAGGGTTTGACCCTACGTTTAACGGCAACCGCCCTTACTCTATCGGCACATACAACGGCTGCTTTGCCCAGGAGGTTATGACAGTCTCCGCCCCCATTACAGGCAATTATACCACCTATGGCTATGTGCTGATCCATCTGCCCATACAGCAGATCCTGGGAACAAAGGACCGCTTCCTCAATATCCTGTACATTGTGTCCGGCATTATTTTCGGTCTGTCCCTTATCATTCTTCTGGTGTTTACCACAACCGTGTACATACCGCTGAAAAAGATCACGGAGGCTGCCAACCAGTACGCGGAGGGAAACCTAAAGTACAAGACCACCATACATACCCAGGATGAGATGGGGTATCTGGCCGCCACCTTAAACTATATGTCCGATGAGCTGGACAAGATGGAAGAGTATCAGCGCACCTTTATCGCCAACATCTCCCACGACTTCCGGTCTCCCCTCACATCCATCAAGGGGTATCTGGAAGCCATCCTGGACGGCACCATCCCCCAGGAGATGTATGAGAAGTATCTGACCAGAGTGATCTCCGAGACAGACCGTCTCAATAAACTTACCCAGGGACTTCTGACTCTGAATTCCCTGGACAGCAAGGGTTACCTGTCCAGGACAAACTTTGACATTAACCGGGTGATCAAGGACACGGCGGCCTCTTTTGAGGGGACCTGCGACACGAAAAACATTGTGCTGGATCTGACCTTTTCCGAAACCATTACTATGGTCTACGCAGACCTTGGCAAGATCCAGCAGGTTTTGTACAATCTCATTGACAATGCCATCAAATTCAGTCATCAGGACTCTGTGATCTATATTCAGACTTCCTTAAAGTATGAGAAAGTCTTTGTGTCTGTCAAAGATACAGGGGTTGGGATTCCGAAAGAAAGTCTGAAAAAAATATGGGAACGGTTTTATAAGACCGACCAGTCCCGTGGAAAAGATAAAAAGGGAACCGGGCTGGGGCTGGCCATTGTGAAAGAGATCATCCAGAATCACGGGGAAACCATTGATGTGATCAGCACGGAGGATGTGGGGACGGAGTTCATCTTTACACTTCCCCGGGCAGGCGCAGCCTAAAAACGGGAGGCAGATCATCGTTGCTCTGCCTCCCGTTTCGTCTATCTTTCCCGATACCTCTTTAAAAGCCGGTTAATCCTTCCCGTAGGGTTCAGAAGATCGCTGAGCGAAGCGTCATGGTTCAGATTGTCAATGATCAGCGCAATATATTTGCTCATATCCACGCTGGTATAGTAGTCTCTGGACAGAAGCTCCGGGCTCTGGTACACCAGATTGGTGGTCAGGATCCTGTCAATGAGCCCATCTGCATGGAATTTGTCAAACCCTGCAAGCCCATTGGTAAACAGACCGAAGGTGGAGAAGATAAACACCTTCCTTGCCTTTCTCCTCTTAAGCTCAGCCGCCACGTCCTGCATACTCTCCCCTGAGGAGATCATATCATCCACGATGATAACATCCTTCCCCTCCACGCTGGTTCCCAAAAACTCGTGGGCCACAATGGGGTTCCTGCCGTCCACGATCCTGGTGTAGTCCCGGCGCTTATAGAACATGCCCATATCCAGCCCCAGCACATTGGCAAAGTACACGGCCCGGCTCATACCGCCCTCATCCGGGCTGATAACCATCATGTGGTCGCTGTCAATCTCCAGATCCGTCTCCACCTTCAGAAGGTGCTTGATAAACTGGTAGATAGGCTGAACCGTCTCAAACCCTTTTCTTGGGATCGCGTTCTGCACCCTTGGATCATGGGCGTCAAAGGTGATGATATTCTCCACACCCATGTTGGCCAGCTCCTGGAGAGCCAGGGCGCAGTCCAGAGACTCCCTGCTGGAACGCTTGTGCTGCCTTCCCTCATATAAAAACGGCATGATTACATTGATTCTGCGGGCCTTTCCCGCCGCTGCCGCGATAATCCTCTTTAAATCCTGAAAATGGTCGTCCGGTGACATGTGGTTGGTCATGCCACATAAAGAATAGGTCAGACTGTAATTGCATACGTCTACCATGATATACAGATCGTCGCCGCGGACAGATTCCTCCAAAGCGCCTTTTGCTTCGCCGGAACCGAATCTTGGGGTCTTTGCTTCAATAATGTAAGAATCTCTCTGATACCCTGCAAACGCAATGGTGGATTTGTGTTCGCTTTCTCTCTCTCTTCTCCAGGTCACAAGATAGTCATTCACTTTGTTCCCCAGCTCCGTACAGCTTTTCAGCGGAACCAGTCCAAGGGGGCCAACCGGAATGGTCTCAATGGTCTTCTCTTCGTATATCATCGTTTTCCTCCATGTATGTGGTTTGATCTGACACGTCTTTTATATCATTATGTGTCGAAATAGTCAATACACTCAACGCTTTTTTGTCCTGATATCTCCTCCGTACAAGGGGATGATGGAATACTGGCTGATGATCCTTGAGGAAATCCTGTCCGAGTAGGTGTCCCGAAGCATGTCCATGGACAGATTGGTGGAGATAATGGTTCCCTTCTTCCGGATCAGCCGCTCATTGATACAGTAAAACAGCTGGGACGACACAAAACTGTTGTTAAGCTCCGTCCCCAGATCGTCGATGATCAGCAGGTCGCAGTCCAAAATATACTGATACATGTCCTGCATATCCTCTTCCGCGTCATGGTGAAATTTGTTCTTGGAAAAAATATCAAATAAATCGTTGGAAGACAGGTAGATCACTGACTGATACCTGTCAATCAGCTCTTTGGCAATGCAGTTTGTCAGAAACGTCTTCCCCACGCCGGTGCTGCCTGTGAAGATCAGATTGCCCCCTTTGGAAGCAAATCCCTCCACATATTCCCTGCACCACGCGTACACCTGCTTCATGTAATCCGCAACCGTCATGCCGATCTGGGGAATCACTTCCCTATTGTCATAGTATTGAAACGTAAAGGCAGAAAAATTCTCTCTCCCCAAAATCTCCTGAATATTGGACTGGGCGTAGAGAAGCGTGATCTCCTCCTTTTTAAAACACCGGCACTTCTTCCCATCCACATACCCGGTATCCTGACACTCCGCACAGTGATAGCGCATCTCCATGTAATCCGGCTCATAGCCATAGGCCGAAAGGAGCACTGCCTTCTGCTCCCTTAAGTCCTCCAGCTGGTCTTTTAACCGCTGTCTGGCTCTCTCGTCCCCGTCCAGAAGTCTTCTGGCGCAGGCCACTGCCTGACTGCTCATGGCATCCTCCAGCTGGCGTATCTGGGGAATCCGCCTGTAAACCTCCTTGATCCGCTCATCCTGCTCATACTTATTCTGAAACTGCCTCTGGTTATAAATCCGCATTATGGCATTATACTGGGAATTGCTTAACGACATAAACCCTCCTCGCCGGAATCCGGCTCTGTTCTTTCCTTCATATTCCTAACCCGGATAAACCGGAACTTTAAGTTCGTCATATTTATATAATTGAGTGAGTAAAGGGCGGGGGAGTCGTGAGGCCAGTCAGAGAAGGAGAGATGTCCCGTCCGGGTTCAGATATGCCAAACATTCCGATGAGCCCTTAAAGCGGGAACCAGTCGGG
>CAJUFP010000024.1:0-20390 GCA_910585645.1 uncultured Hungatella sp.
AACCCGAACGGCACACAGCCTCCCTTCCCTCCCTGGCCTCACGACTCCCCCGCCCCTTGCTCACTCAATTAATATCAATTTTTAAGGGTCTAAGAATCCCCCAGCCGCTCCTTCAGCCGCTCTATCACCATAGCATCATAATCTGTATTCCTCTGCTCAAAATTGTGGAACTGGTTTTTGGCCGGCTTCACTGCTGCCCCTGCCTTACCGCCCCGCTTATTGTCCCGCTCCCGCAGCTGGTCCATCTTCTGAATATCCGCCATAACCCGGACTCCCCCCTTTTTCCAGTCCGTGAGGATCTTGTCCGCATAGGAAAAACTGGGTTTGTGGATGGCCTTTAAGGTCCTGTTGCAGGCTTCCAACACAATATCCTTGGTAAACCCAAACTCCCGAAACCACCTGCGTATCATCTCCTGTTCCGAGTCCCCGGGCCGCCGGTCGCTGATGCCAAAGGCCCGCATCACCGCAAAGCCCTCCTTGGAAAACGTGGAGGTGTACGCCTTGGCCTCATCCACAGTCCGAAATCCCTTCTCATGCCAGTTAATGGCAACGGATTCCAGATAGCGAATACTGCAGTGGCCGTTCTGAACACAATACTCCACCAGATATTCCAAAAGTTCCACAGACATATGCAGCGCGTCATACAGGTAGGCGAACACCTCGCACTCCCTGGGAGTAAAGATCTTGTCCATGTACTTCTGGGATATGTATAAAAGCTGGGTAAAATCCTCCTGGTCCGCCAGGCGGCTTACCTGCTCCGGGGTATAGGTCTTTCTCGGGTAAGCCGGGGACGGATCTGCCTTAACCGGACGGGCTGGCTCTCCTGGGGCATTGGAAGAAACGCCGGCCTCTCTCTTTCCAGCGCCTGGCACATAGCCTGGCATAGGCTCCGGGACAAAGCCATTATCCGCTGTCCTTCTGCCTAAATCATTACCACCATTCCCAGATGACGCTCTACCCCCAACATCACTGCCTATAGCCCCGGATATCATCTTCCTCCCAAAATCATCGCCTGCAGTTCCACTTCCTGATGCCGGCGCGCCCATTACCTGCCCTGCCGCCGCGCCCGTCTTTTCCTGCCCCCCATATCTTCCGGGTCCTGTCTCCGCCCCATCTCTGACGCTCTCCTCCTCCAGCACCCCAAGCCGCGCCCAATACCCTACAGCCCTCTTCACATCCGACTCCGTATGGTCCAGTGCATCGGCAATCTGGCCCACGTCCCGGACCTGGCCCTCATGCCGCAGAATATACAGATATACTTTCACATACTCCCCATTGGCCCCTGCCATGTACTTGTCAATAAACTCATTGGCAACCATGGTTGCATTTAGTTTTAAACAACTTTTCATATCCGCAATTCACCCTGTCTTTCTTCTCTTTTCCCATCATACCATATGTCACCAAAAAAGAAAATAGCGGGAATTTATCCACCATTCCATTGTGGATAATGTGGATAATGTGCATATCAAGTCAACATAAATCCAAAAAACATGTCGAACCCTGTCGAAACCCCGCATACAACGGATTCTGAAATTAACAGACGACTTATTATGTAAATTAAGAAATCCACAGTAGTTTTCGACGGAAAATGTTGAAAACTCTGTGGATAATGTGGATAACTCATCTTCCAAGAAGGCTTTCCCCCACTTTTACGATATCTCCGGCCCCCATAGTTATCAACAAATCACCCTTGACACAATTTTCTAAAATAAATGTTTCTATCTCGTCAAACGATGAAAAATAGTGGGCCTTTGTCCCCAGGGCCTCAATCTTCCCGGCGATATCCCCGGAACTGATGCCCAGATCATCCGTCTCTCTGGCCGCGTAGATATCCGCCAGCACCACTTCGTCCGCCGCTGCCAGACTCCGGGCAAACTCGTCAAGAAACGCCTTTGTCCTGGTGTAGGTGTGGGGCTGGAACACGCACCACAGCTTCCTGTGGGGATAATTCTTCGCCGTAGCCAAGGTAGCCGCTATCTCTCTGGGATGATGGGCATAATCGTCAATAATCGTAACCCCGCAGATCTCTCCCTTTTTCTCAAACCTGCGGTCCGTGCCCGCAAAATTCGCCAGCCCCCTCTTAATGTGCTCCAGGCTGACTCCCAGCTCCCGGCACAGCGCAATCGCCGCCAGGGCATTATAAACATTGTGCTCCCCAGGCACCCCGAGGGTAATGCTCTCTGCCTTCTCCCCGTCTATGAGCAAGTCAAAGGTATCCCGCGCGTATTCATCATACGTAATATGTCCCGCGCTATAGTCACTGTCAGCACCTTTCCCCACTGTTACCACCCGGCAGGGTAAGCCTTCTGTAATCTCCTGAAACCGCTCAATATCACTGTTGATAATCAGCACTCCGTCCGCCGGCACCTTCTCGGCAAATTTCCGGAACGAACCGCGAATGTGATTGATATCCTTAAAATAATCCAGATGGTCCTCCTCTATATTCAGAATCACCGCCATATTGGGAAAAAAGGAAAGAAAGCTGTCCGTGTACTCGCAGGCCTCCGTGACAAAAATATCAGAGCCTCCCACCCGGATATTGCCTCCGATGGAGTGAAGGATACCTCCAACCGATATGGTGGGGTCTTTTTCTGCCTCCATAAGGATCTCCGCTGCCATAGATGTGGTGGTGGTCTTCCCGTGGGTCCCCGCGATTCCGGCTGCGTATCTGTAATTCTTCATCATCTGCCCCAAAAGCTGAGCCCGGCTCAGCATCGGAATCCCCGCCTTTTTCGCCGCCTGAAACTCCGGGTTATCCTCATGAACCGCCGCTGTGTAGACAACTACGCCAATCTCCCCATCCAGCTCCTCAATATTAGAAGCCTGCTGCCCGTAAAACACCCTGGCCCCCTTTGCCTTAAGATGTTCTGTCAGCTCTGATCTATGAGAATCCGAACCGGACACCCCAAAACCCTCCTCCATGAGGATCTCCGCCAAGCCGCTCATACTGATGCCTCCGATTCCGATAAAATGTACATGTTCCGGTTTCTGAAAATCTATCTGATACATACTGGCCTCCGCCTTTTCCTTAATTTAGGACTGTCATAATCCGCCCTTTCCTTATTATAATAAAAAAAGACGGGAAAATCTACACAATCTCCCGTCTTTCTTTCATTCCCTTATGTTTTCCTAATTTTCCTGTGCCAGAATCTCATTCATATCCCTTGTCACATTGGCGCAGGCTTCCTCCATACTTACATTCCCATTCCATGCTTCCTTCAGATCCTCGGAAATCTTATTTTCCCATGTCACTGTAGAACTGCTGTAAGGACGAAACTCCACATCCTGGCGCATATCCAGGTATGGCTGCAGGTCAAATACGTCCGTATTATTCTTCCACCCGTCAGACACCCCTTCATAGGCGGACATCGACACACCCAATTCCGCCTGCCGGGTCTGACCGTCCTTTGACCCAAACCACTCCACCAACTTCCACGCCCCGTCCGGATTGGCAGTCTTGGCGCTGACAGCCCACCCAAGGCCATTATAAATAGACACCCTTCTTCCGGTCTCTTTGTCTTTTGGCAAAACCGCAACCTGGCAATTGGCTGTAATATACTCATTGGCCTTCATAGGGGCCACCATCCAGGACCCAAGAGGAAGCATGGCAATCTTCCCTGACCCGAACAGCACATCATTGGCATTCTCCGCCATCATAGAAGCCGCGGGCATTCCGTCCTTTACCAGCTTATCCACATAATTCATGGCCTTCAAAGTAGCAGGATCGTCAAACCCGGAGCTCTTCTTATCCTCACTTATGACTTTGCCGCCCATAGAGTACACCATATTCATCCAGCCATCCTGATTGTTGGTAGGGCTCATGGCTGTGCCATACTGGCTACCGTCCGCCTTTGTCAGTTTCACGGCCGCGTCATAGTAATCGTCCCATGTCCAGTTCTCATCCGGATAAGCCAGCCCCGCGTCATCAAACAAGGTCCGGTTGTACCACAGCGCAATGGTGTCCACATCCTTAGGGATAGCGTAAATCTTTCCCTCATACTGGTACAAGTTCTTAATCTCCTCCGGAAATTTGTCCATCTCCACTTTTTCGCTGGCATTGACCCGTTCCGTCAGATCCAGTAAAATATCATTTTTCATGTACCGCTGCGCCTCATTGGAGTGCATCCAGAACACATCAGGCAAATCACCGCCAGAAGCCCCCGCCTCCAAAAGCGTCCAATACTGGTCCCAGGTCACCACCTGAATCTGTGCTTTTACACCTGTCTGCGCGGTAAAATCCGCAATAATCTGGTCCAGCCCGTCTTTCTGCCCGGAATCCCAAATAGCCACTGTCAATTCCTTTGCGCTGTCCCCGGACGCGCCCTGCTGGCTTCCTCCCTGATCCCCCGAAGATCCGGAACACCCGCAGATTGATAAAACCATAGCTGCCGTGACAGCCCCTGTCAATACCCTCGTTGCGCTCATTCTCATCTTGCTCCTCCTTGTTTGACTTATTGTCTGGTGGTTTTCCCTTATGCTCTCATTATAACCTGGTCCGATCTTTCCTGGGAGAAGCAAATGTAATCCTTACCCGTTAAAATGTGCTGTTTCTTTTATGAACAATCACGTAAATACATGACTTTTATTTTTCTGTATTCCATTTCTATGGTTTTTATGTTATATTGAGTCCATCACGCCCCACTGCCAGGACAAACACCGTTTTAAGAGGAGGACCTCCATGGAACACGCCCACGTTGCCTTGCCTGCTATACCTGTTTTCCAGGACCTGTATCTTTGCACCGCGGGCAGATCTGTCTGCTGTCCAGGCCACAGCTTTGGCCCTGATGTCCGCATCAATTACCTAATTCATTACATTCTTTCCGGAAAAGGAGTCTACGAGACAAATGAAAGCCAATACCACTTATCCAAAGGCCAGGGCTTCCTTATTGAACCCGGACACACCACACGCTACTGCGCTGACCAGGAGCAGCCTTGGACCTACATCTGGGTAGGATTTAATGGCAGCCTGGCTTCTGCCCTTTTAAGCAATCTGGGACTAAACCAGAAACATCCTGTGTTTTCCTGCCAGGAATCCGGGCAATTGGAGGAGATTGCCCGTCAGCTTCTCCTTCCCGCTCATTCTGACACCCAGCTTTCCCTGAACCAGCAGGCGCTGCTGCTCTCTTTCTTTCAGATTTTGGCCAGCCAGTCCCTGTCCGCCCCTCCTGCCTCAGATCTCAGAACCAATTACCACATCGAAAAAGCCCTGGAGTTTGTGCGCGCCAACTATTTCCGGCAAATCCATGTAGCGGACATAGCCAGGCATCTGGGAATCAGCCGTTTCCATCTGCACAATCTGTTTGTAAACACCATAGGCCAAACGCCCCAGGAATACCTGACAGGCTTCTGTCTGGGCCGGGCCAGAGAATACCTGACCACCACCAATTACTCGGTCAGCGAGATTGCCTTTATGTGCGGGTACTCAAACAGTGATGTATTTGCCAAAGCATTTAAGCGGAAATATCTGGCCTCTCCCTCACGCTACCGACGGTTTGCGCTGGAACATCCGGGCCAGAATCCTTCTGATCATATGGGAGATTAACATGAACCAACAGAATCAAGTGACATATCGCGACAGATTTTTTACAGACTTTTATTTAACCTTTTGCAGCCAGCTTTCCGGAAACAAAAGTCAGGTCTGGGGGCCATCCCCCTCCTACACCCTTTACCTGGTCCTCTCTGGCAATGGCGCTCTAATATCCGCTGACACAAGCTGGATAAAAGCGGGCCAATGGATGCTTATCCCGCCCCTTATATCCATGGAATACCGACCTGATGCCGGAGTATACTGGGAACTTACAAGAATCGGCTTTTCTGGCAGGCGGGCCGGACAGATCTTATCCCTGATGGACCTGGATACTTTTTACAAGCCGTTTCTTTGCAAGAATCCAGGTCAGATCCAGTGCCTGACACAGCAGCTTCTCACCCATGATCCCTCCCTGGAACAGATCCTGCTTCGCCAGTCCATTGCCTGCCAGATCCTCTCCTCCCTTACGGAAAACCAGGCCTTGTGGCCGGAGGGCCGCCACCCTGCTCTCAATAGCTATGTAACCCTTGCCACGGAATACATCGGCCTCCACTACAAAGAGCCTCTCACCGTCAATCAGATCGCCGACCACCTGGGCATTACCCGCAATTATCTTTTTACATTATTTAAGGGGGAACTTCACTGTTCCCCCCGTCAATACATCCTTACATTCCGCCTGAAACGAGCCCGCGAGCTGTTAACCCACACGGAATATTCTGTAGAAGACATCGCCCTGTCCTGCGGCTACCAGGACCCGGCAGTGTTCTCCAAAGCCTTCCGGCGCTGCTATGGCCAGACGCCGGGCCAATACCGTAAAAGCCTTCCTACCCCTTCATCTCCTCCATCGTAGGATAGGAAGCGATGGCCCCATGCTTTGTGACGCTGATGCCGCAGAACGCATTGGCAAACTCCAGGTATTCTGCCATCTTTTCCCCGGTCACCTGACTCAGGCTGTCCGCAGTTACCCCGTCCTCTGCCAGGCAGTGCAAAAAGGAACCAATAAACCCGTCCCCGGCCCCTGTAGTATCCACAGCCTTCACCTTCTTCCCGGCTGCCGTCCCCTTATCATGAGCCGTATAGCACTCCGCCCCGTCAGAACCCTTTGTGTAAATGACCATGCGGGTATTGCCCTTAAAAAGCTCCGGAAGCGCCTTCTCAATATCACTGTGGCCGGTAATAAACTCCAGCTCCTCATCCGATATCTTCAGCACATGGGCAAGGGGCATAAACTCCAAAACAGCCTCCTTAAGCTTCCCTGTATCCTCCCAAAGCTGCAGCCGCAGATTGGGGTCAAAGCTGATAAGAGCGCCCTTCTTAACAGCATACTCAATGGCCTTTCTGTGAGCCTCCTTCATGGGGAAATCCCCCAGGGACACCGAACAAAAATGAAGGGCAAACGCGTCCTCAAACCACTCTTCCCTCACATCCTCTGCCTTTAAAAGCATATCCGCCCCCGGCTTCCGGTAAAAAGAAAACTCCCGGTTCCCGTCCCCCTTAAGGGCCACAAACGCCAGGGAAGTGTTGGCCTCCTTGGTCCGCTTCACATACTGACACCCAATCCCGCAGGCCGCGAACGTCTCCACGATCTTATCCCCAAATGGGTCGTCCCCCAGCTGAGTGATCATGGCCGCCTCCCCGCCCAGCTTCACAAAAGCCCCGCACACATTGGCCGGCGCACCGCCTACGGCAGGCTGAAACCCTTTTACATGTTTTAGCTCCTTCCCGGTCTCCTCCGGAATAAAGTCAATCAAAGCCTCTCCGATTGCCACCAATCTCTTCATACGAAAATCCTCCTCCTTTTTATTTCCCGCCTGTGGGAATAAACCGAGCGATCCGCCCCGCAAACTCCGCGATATTCTGGGTCTGCAGGATCACTCTCCCCGGCCCCACAAGCTTAGTCAAAAACAGCCCCTCGCCGCCAAAGAAAATATTCCCCAGCCCTTTCACCGTCTCGATCTCATACCCAACGGTCTTCTCAAAAGCCACCACATTGCCTGTATCCACCTTAAGCACCTCCCCGGCGCCCAGATGCTTTTCCACCATGTCCCCATCGATCTCCAAAAACGCCATGCCATGGCCGTTAATGTCCTGAAGGATAAAGCCCTCCCCTCCGAAAAGTCCGGCGGAAAACTTCTTTGTAAACGTAATATCCAGATTCACGCTGTCCTGAGCGCACAAAAACGCCCCTTTCTGGCAGATCAGCCCACCGTTTACGCTGACATCCACCGGCAGGATGCGCCCTGCCACCGTGGACGCAAACGCGATCATGGCCCCGGCCCTTCTTGCCTGATAAGTGGCCATAAACAGCGACTCTCCGGAAAACATACGGCCCAGCCCCTTCATCAGTCCCCCTTTTGTGTTGGTGGACATCTCCACCCCGTCAGTCATCCATGCCATGCCTCCGGACTGGGTGTACATGCTCTCCCCCGAGGCGTCAAACATCACCTCAATAGCTGGCATCGTGTCTCCGATAACCCGATACTGCATAGACCTATTCTCCTCTCCCTGAATTTAAAATCCATTCTTAGCTTAATCTTATCGCATCCCAGGAAATGATTCAAGTTTTTTGCTTATTTTTTGCAAAATTTACGAACTTACTATGCCATTTTTCCCTGTTTTGTTTTATAATATAGACATCAATGAGAAAGGACCCTTTGTCATGAATTTTATTAAAAAATTCATCCGTTTTCTGTTTGCCGCCATATTCAGTATCTTAGGCGCCATTGGGTGGCTTTTGCAGACTCTGCTCCAGACCGTCACAGTGGCTCTCATCCTCTGTCTGATTGCGGGAGTTGTGGTCTTTATGAAAGTAAAACCCCATCTGGAGCGAAGCCGGCAGGTGGCCTATGATACCCTGGCTCAGATGGAGCGGGATGATTTCAGTATGCTCTCTGACACGGAGATCTTTGATAAAGACGGAAAGCGCATCGGCCTCATCAACGCGGGCCACTATGAGTACGTGGATATTTCCAAGATCAGCCTGAATCTGCAAAATGCCTACATAGCCCAGGAGGACCGCCGCTTTAAGGCCCACAACGGCGTTGACTGGATCGCTACTACCCGGGCGGGCCTGGCCCTTATTAAACACAGGGGAGCCATCACCCAGGGCGGAAGCACCATCACCCAGCAGATCATCAAGAACACCTACCTGACCCAGGAAAAGACCTTTACCCGGAAGATGGTGGAGATCCTTCTTGCCCCGGAGATCGAGAAGACCTACTCCAAGGCTGATATCATGGAATTTTACTGCAACACCAACTTTTATGGCCACCAGTGCTACGGCGTCCAGGCTGCCAGCCGCTATTATTTCGGGAAAAACGCCTCGGACCTGGAAGTCCATGAGGCCGCCGTCCTGGTGGGGATCAGCAACAGCCCATCAGCCTACGACCCGGTGCTCCACCCGGACGCTTCCCTGAAAAAGCGCAATGAAGTGCTGAAAAGTATGCTGGAAGTGGATATGCTCACCCAGGAAGAGTACGAAAAGGCCGTCTCCCAGTCTTTGCGCGTCATCCAGGCACAGCAGGAGGGAACCGACGACAGTTATCTCACCAGCTATGCCATCCACTGCGCTTCCCTGGAGCTGATGAAGCAGGATGATTTTCCCTTCCGCTATACCTTCTCGGACAAGCCGGATTATGACGCCTACATGGAAAAATACACGGCAGCCTATAACGAAAAGAATGACTCTATCCGAAACGGCGGATACAAAATCTACACCTCCCTGGACCAGAGCATCCAGAATATGCTCCAAACCAGTCTGGACGAGGTCCTGTCCTCCTACACGGAACTTCAGGACAACGGCAAATACGCCCTCCAGGGAGCCGCGGTTATTGTTGACAACCAGACCAACTATGTGGTGGCCATCGTGGGCGGCCGGGGTACAGAGGACCAGTTTAACCGGGCGTATTTAAGCGCCAGACAGCCGGGCAGCACCATCAAGCCCCTGCTTGACTACGGCCCTGCCTTTGACACCGGAGAATACTATCCGTCCCGCATTGTGGACGACCACCAGTGGGACGATGGCCCTGCCAACAGCGGCGGCCACTACTACGGGCCTGTGACTGTGCGGGAGGCCTTAAACCGCAGCCTTAACACCGTTGCCTGGCAGGTGCTGGAGGACATTGGCATTGACACCGGTTTAAGCTACCTGGACGACATGCAGTTCCAGAGGCTGACCTATGTGGATAACGGAGTCCCGGCCTTAAGTATCGGCGGTTTTACCAACGGAGTCCGGGTGGTGGACATGGCCAAAGGGTTCAGCACCCTGGCCAACAATGGGGTGTACAATGACAGAACCTGCATCCTGAAAATTGAACATGAGCAGGAAGGAGACCTTACTGCCCACTCCTACGCAGTCACCAAGCAGGTCTACACCATTGACACTGCCTTTATGCTTACAGACGTCTTAAAAGGAACCATCAGCTCCCCTTACGGAACCGGCCGGGCTTTAAAACTTTCTGTTGACATGCCGGTTGCCGGAAAGACAGGCACCACCAACAGCAGCAAGGATACCTGGTTCTGCGGCTACACCCGCTACTACACCGGAGCTGTCTGGGTAGGTTATGACACGCCCCGGTCTATGCCCGGCATCTTTGGCAGCACCTACGCAGGGGTGATCTGGAAAAATGTTATGAACCAGCTCCACGAAGGACTGGAACCCTGGGACTGGGAACAGCCGGAGACGGTTGTAAAGGATTCCTATGATCCGGCCACCGGGGCAAGGCTTCATCCTACCTATGTGATCGCTTCCCAGGACGATTCGCCCAAAAAGCCGTCCTCCCAAGGCGCGGCGGCTCCGCCTCCTGCCCCGCCAGCCGCCCCTCAGCCGGCGGAAACCGCTCCGGCTCCCCAGGAGACCCAGCCGGAAGAGACAACTCCGACTCAGACGCTGCCCCGGCCCATAGGCCCGGGATATGCTCCTACTGTGCCAAACACGGAAGCTCCGGAAGTTTCCGACAATTCCCCGGATGTCCTGGTGACTCCGGAGACCCCACCCTGGGCATCGGCAGGCAGAAATACTCTGCTTTTCACCTCTGAGGAGACGCCTGATACCGGCGAGGCAGTTTTCTTTATGACTTCCCTCACAGGGCCGGGTGTACAGTCCCAGGGACCGGAAAACTCGGAAAGCGAGACCTCCCCTGCTTCTATTCCGGTAAGGCCGGGGCCGGGAGTTACTCCTCCGTCCCCCCAGCCGGCCTCCCAGGAAACTCAGGGACAGCCGCAGGCAGCGGAAGCTTCTGCCCCCGCTCCCACACCTCCTGCCCCCCAGCCGTCGGACACTCCCTACGTGGAGCCGGCTGCCCAGGCAGGCACTCACCTGGTAGACTATTTCAGCAACAGCTCGGAACTTCGCGCCCGCCAACATCTTACGGATAAGACTCAGAGCAAGCTGGTGGAAGAACTGGAAGGGCTTATCACCGCATTTGAAAATAAGACCATCAACTCCGCGGACGATGTCTACGCTGTCCGGGAAGATTACAAGGCTATCTCCGCAAAGTTAAAGCAGGTTCAGGACGGGGAGGACCGGCGACAGCTTTACGACCGGTGTGAAAACCGCTGGCTGGAATTTTCCTCCATCATTGATACCATGGGAGAAACTATCCGGGTTTATGAGGAAAAGCAAGACCTGCTGGAACAGCAGCAGCACAGAAAGGCTGAGGAACAGGCAGCCCTTGACCGGAAAAACCAGGAGATTCAGGACAGGATC
The DNA here is from genome assembly GCA_910585645.1 of uncultured Hungatella sp. Lineage (GTDB taxonomy): Bacteria > Bacillota > Clostridia > Lachnospirales > Lachnospiraceae > UBA3402. The sequence goes on from CAJUFP010000024.1 coordinate 11,235, forward strand.
ACTTCCTTTGAGACCGCACTGCAGATGCTGGAGGCCATGGAGTATCAGTCCCAGGACGCGGAAAGCCTGGCGAACACTGCCATTGCCAAGCTGGGGGAATTATACGGGTACGCGGATACGGAAAGTTACCGGGTACGCCTGGACGCCGCCATCCGCCGCATCCGCTCCCTTCCCACGGAGGCTGAGTGGAATGCCCAGGAGGCCCAGAAAAAGGCTGACGCCATTTCCCAGGGCGCAAAGGAACAACAGGCCCTGTACCAGACCCTAACAGCAGAAAAACGCTACTGGAACACACCATCTTACGGACCAGGGAGGAACTGACATTGGACAAGATATCTTTTGAAAACGAGAAGGACGCAGACGCGCTTATCGATGAGCTGAGCCCCAGGGAAGAATCCCCCTCGGAGATTTCAGAACTGGCGTCCACTGTGGCCATTCCTCTGGATACGCCGGTGGATATGCCTGTGGAAGATGGCTTGGGAAATGGGAAAAAAGCTGGTGGTTCGAAGGACACGCTTAAAAATTCCGGAAAAGCGAAGAAAAAGATAAAGGAAAAAGACAAGCCTGCCGCAGCTTCTACAGACGCGGCAACTGTCTCTGTCCCGGTCCGCCACTGGTTCGTGACTCTGATGTGTATGAATATTCCCATCATTGGCTGGATCTATCTCATGATTCTGGCCTGCAGCCCCTCCAAGGGCCCAAGGCGGGACTTTGCCAAGGCGTATCTGCTGTATAAGCTGGTATTCCTGCTGCTGTCCCTGGCGATTCTGGCTGTGGCTGTGCATTATGGGCTGGAGATTCTGGATAAGCTTTTGGCTTATATGGAGATGTTGTAGTAAAGAGAATGCATCCAATATCAACGGGAAATGCCCCGCTTTTGATATTGGATGTTACCGTTCACAGCGGAACTGAATTGATATATTGTTTAGTGAGCAAGGGGCGGGGAAGTCGTGATGCCAGGGAGGGAAGGGAGGCTGTGTGCCGTTCGGGTTCAGATATGCCAAACATTCCGATGAGCCATTAAAGCGGGCTAAGCTTCTTCCAGATAGATACCAAGAAGGAAAACTTGCCTATGATTGAGTATAAACCAAAAGAGTGCTGCTACTCTCCTATCCCTTAATAGCAACAATTGCTTTTTTCAACAATAATTGTGTAAAATATATAAATGGAAATACACCTAAACATAATATGTGGAATATTATAGAGTCTAAATTATACGATGGAGAAATGGGTGTCCATTGGCTTAATCTGTATCATATCAGACGGAAATGGGTGTCCATTAGCCGATAGATATGAAGACGAAAGGAGTAAGACGAGTGCTTTTAGCATGAGTTTAGGGAAATGGCAAAAACCACAGATTTTCTGTGGTTTTTGTTGTTTTGTTCGTATTTAAGTATATTTAAAGTTTTTAAAAGAAATTTTTTTCAGGTTCAAGTCTATGATCTCCCCCCATCCATTCCCAACCGCTCCTCCATCATCTTCCTCAAACAATCCACAGTCTCTCCGGCTGTCTGCCCTGTCTCATCCACCGTAATATCCGCGTACCTCTCATAATAAGGCACCCGCTCATGATACAGATCCAGAAGCGTCATCCCATCTTTCAGCACCACTCCTCTGTCCACCAGGTTGCCAAGCCGCGCCTTCACGTCCTCATAGCTCAATTTCAGATATACTATGGTGCTGATCTGCTTTAAATGTTCCATGGCCTCTTTTCCGTATATTACGCTTCCCCCCGGCGCGATCACCGACCGGTCCACATCCAGGGAAGCGTTGATCCGGTTCTCCACCGCCATAAACCCATCCAGCCCCTCCTGGGCGATGATCTCCTTCAGCAGTCTCTTTTCCCGCTCCTGAATCACAATATCCACATCCACAAAAGAAAACCCCAGACGCTTGGCCAAAAGAACGCCCACCGTGCTTTTCCCGGAAGCCGGCATTCCCACCAGCGTAATATTTCTGTCCTTTTTCGTCATTTCCGTCTTCCTTTCTTTTGAACCGAATAGCCAAATTTGCCCAGCTTTTCCCCCAAAAGAAAATACTCTCCGTGGGAATAAGCCACCAGGCCTGTCTCATTCAGATGAAACTTCCCCTTTTCGTCCATATGTGCCTTATCCACAGTCACACCTACAACCTCTGCCAGAAACATATCATGGCTGCCCAGCTCCAATACCCGGCTGACGCGGCACTCTAAGTTTACCGGGCTCTCCTGGATGCCCGGCGCCTGGATGAAGGAGGAACTTAGAGGAGTCAGTTTCATGTCCTGAAACTTATCCACGTCTCTCCCTGATCTTACCCCGCAGTAATCCGCCGCGAAAACAAGGTCTTTTGTCACCAGATTGACCACAAATTCCCCGGTATCTTTTATCATATCATAGCTGTAACGCTCTTTTCTCACAGAGACAGACACCATCACCGGGTCCGAACAGACCGTGCCTGCCCAGGCCACGGTAATGATATTTGGCTTTTCGCCCGGCCGGCCACAGCTGACCATGACCACAGGAACCGGATACAGCATATTTCCCGGCTTCCACACTTCTTTTAATTGTTCCATAACACTTCCCCTTTGATACAGACCATTTTTCTAATCATTGTCAGGCATCAGCTTTACCACGATCATCATCTGCCGCACAAACGCGCCCTCCTCAAGGTCCAGATCATCTGTGTGGCTTACTTCCGGTAATTCCACAAAATCCTCTTCCAGTTCCACACAGATCCAGTTGTAGGCAGCTTCCCTGGCATGATCCATGGTATCTTCCAGGTCCGGTCCGTCCGCCTCGCAGCCCTCCAGATCCGGGAAATACGCGTGATAGCCTCCGTCCTCCTTGTGAGGGGTAAAAACCGCCGGGTAAATAAATGTCATAATCCATCCTCCTGGTTCAAAATCCTGCTGTTACGACTGCAGCGCCATTCCAATAGCAGGGATCAGCTGTTTCTTGCGGGACACCACGCCTGGAAGCTTTACTACGCTGCTCCGCCCGTCTTTTCCGTCATCCTCAATGTGGAACGCTCCAAGGATCATCTTCTTTGCCCCAAGCCCCTCACAGATGAGCATGGTAGACTCATCCAGAATATTGGTCAGCATAAAGAACATCATGTCAACGCTCCTCTGATGCTTATGGGCCTCAGTGATATACACCAGAAGCCGCTCTTTTAAAGAGTCCAGCTCCTGCTCATTAAGGGAGCTTATCTGCCCCACGCCAAAAGATACCTTTCCCGCGGTAAACCGCTTAAAATCCTGATAAAAGATTTCCTCGTCTGTCTTATCCTTTAAGTTGCTGCCTGCGGTAAACATCTCCCTGGCATACTCCTCCAGCTGGATTTCCGCAATCCCCGCCAACTCCACGGCCGCCTTCTTATCAATCTCCGTGCAGGTAGGCGAGCGGAACAGCAGGGTATCGGAAATAATAGCGCTGCACAAAAGCCCCGCAATGGCCTTCTCCACAGCTACCCCGGCCTCCTGGTACATCTGGTACACAATCGTAGCCGTACATCCAAGAGGCTGATTCCGGAAAAATACAGGCGATATGGTCTCAATAGTCCCCAGCCTGTGGTGGTCAATGATCTCCATGATCCTGGCATTTTCCACCCCGTCCACAGCCTGGGTCTTCTCATTGTGGTCCACCAGAATCAACATTTTCCCCTGGGCTCCCAGCAGGTTTCGCCGGGATATCATGCCCTCATACTTGCCGTTTTTGTCCAGAATGGGGAAATCTCTGTGGCGCTTGCTGGCCATCACATCCTTAATCTCATCAATGATATCACTGTCCTCAAAGGTGATAAGATTCTCCGTCTTCATGAAATAGCTGATAGGCATGCTCTGATTCACCAGACGGGCCACGGTGTAGGTATCATAGGCAGTGGCAATGATGGTACACCCCCGCTCCTGTGCCAGCTTTTTGATGGTCATGGATACGCCTGCCCCCTCGCAGACAATGATACAGGCAGCCCCCATCTCAATAGCGCAAAGCTGGGACTCATACCGGTTACCCAGAATGACCAGATCATTTTTATTAATATAATATTCCATTAAATCCGGGTTTGCGGCGGCGATCAGCACCTTTCCCTCACAGAAGTAGGCATCTTTGTCTCCCACCACCAGATCCCCTTCCACTGTCTCGATAATATTGGAATACTGGGTGTTTGCCTTGGACAAAATGCTGCTGTCGTACACATTCATATAGGACTTGGTAATGTCGCCAACCGTAATAAGCCCCTCCAGGATGCCGTCGTCGGTTACCGCCGGGAGAGTCACCACATTGGCCTCCTGCATGATATTCCACGCCTTTTTCAGGGAAATATTTTTCTTCACCCCTTTGGTCTGGCGAATCTCAATATCCCGCACCTGGGTTTTTACATGCTCGATCAGCTTTGGAGCCTCCACGCCGAAATAATCAAGCACAAACTGGGTCTCCCCATTTACCTGACCTGCCCTGCCAGGCTGAAACTCCAGGCCGGTTACCTTGCGTTTCAGGTTCGCGTAGCTGATGGCGGAACAGATAGAATCCGTGTCCGGATTCTTGTGTCCGATTACAATGGTCTTTTTCTTATCGTATTCTGCCATAGTCCCTCCCATATTTTCATAATCTATTTACACCTTGTTCACAATCTATTCATATGCGTTTTTTATAGTATTTGTATAAGATTGTTGCGCTAAGCAATACTTACATCGTCAATTTGCACATAGATTTTCATAATTACCCCGGTTGGCTGCCAACCGGGGTCTCCTCTGTCTATCCTAACACCAGCCTTGCGGCGCCGTAGATGCCCGCGTCATTGCCCAGCTTTGCAAGACCCACTGTCCCTCTGTTCTCGGAGATGGGCATGTACTGCGCATAGTGACGGTTAATCACCTCAATCAGGTACTGACCGGCCTTTGACACGCCGCCGCCGATAACGAACATCTGAGGATCCACAGTGAGAGCCAGGGATGCCAGGGCAACGCCCAGGTAATGACCCACAACCTCCATAACTTCCAGCGCCATAGCGTCTCCCGCCTTGGCCGCGTCCAGAACATCTTTTGCCGTCACCTGATCCCCCGCCTCTCTCAGCACGGAAGGGGCGTCGCTGGCAGCCATCTTTCTCCTGGCCTCCCTTGCAATGCCGGTAGCGGAGGCAACCTGCTCCAGACATCCTACGCCGCCGCAGTTGCAGTGCTCTGTCTCCTCGTCCCTTACATGGATATGACCGATCTCACCGCCCAGGCCATGCTTTCCGGTGATGATCTGCTCGTCAATGATCACGCCTCCGCCTACGCCGGTCCCAAGGGTTATCATGACAATATCCGTAAAGCCTTTGCCGCCGCCCTGCCACATCTCGCCCAGAGCCGCCACGTTGGCGTCATTGCCGCACTTCACAGGAAGCCCCTCTAAAAGATCGCTTAATTCCCTTGACGGATTTTTATCTCTCCATCCAAGGTTCACGCACACTTCCACATACCCGTCAGGCATTACTGGCCCCGGAACTCCCATGCCTACGCCTTCTATGTCCTTAAAGGAAACATTCTCCTGGGCCAGAACCTGATGCAGAATGGAATCCGCGATATCGCCGATAATGTATTTCCCGCCATCGTCTTTTCTTGTGGGAATCTCCCACTTTTTCACCAACTCTCCCGTAGTCTCAAACAATCCCAGCTTTACGCTGGTCCCGCCTACGTCAACGCCAATACATTTCTTCCCCATAGTTTCTCTCCTTTATGTATTTTATAGTTCTTCTATAGTTTACAACAAAAGGAATGAACTGCGCAAGAGTTATACGCAAGTTCATTCCTTTTTTATTTTTCTACAGCGATCTCACCGTCTCAACCACATGGTCCACCGTGAAGCCAAAATGCTCAAACAGCTGGCTTGCAGGCCCGCTTGCGCCAAACCCGTTCATGGTCACACAGGCTCCGTCAAGCCCGGTATAGCTTCCCCATCCGAAATCGCTTCCGGCTTCCACCACAACCCGCTTTCTCACGGATCTGGGAAGCACAGACTCCCGGTACTCTCTGGTCTGTTCCTCGAATACTTCCATACAGGGCATGGACACCACGCGGATCTTTCTTCCCTCTGCTTCCAGAACATCCTTTGCCTTAAGGGCCAGATTCACCTCGGAACCGGTGGCGATCAGGATCGCCTCCGGCGTACCCTGGCAGTCAGCCAGCACATATCCGCCCTTTAACGCCTCTCTGGAAGAACCGTGAACCGGCTCCAGATTCTGTCTGGTAAGCACCAGGGCTGTAGGGGTCTTCCTGGATGTGACGGCGCTGTACCACGCGGCCGCGGTCTCCACGGAATCGCAGGGACGGAATACGTGGAAATTAGGAATCGCCCGCAACATGGACAGATGCTCTACCGGCTCATGGGTAGGCCCGTCCTCCCCCACTCCAATACTGTCATGAGTCAATACATAGGTCAATGGCACCTGCATAAGGGCAGACAGCCTGGCCATAGGCTTCATGTAATCGCTGAACACAAAGAACGTAGCCACATAAGGCCGAAGTCCGCCGTGAAGCCCTATGCCGTTGCCAATCGCGGTCATGGCAAGTTCCCGGACACCGAAATGGATATTACATCCTTCCGGCGTGTCTTTAGTAAAATCGCCTTTTCCGTTCATGGTAGTCTTGTTGGACGGAGCCAGATCCGCGGAGCCGCCAAACAGGTTGGGCAGTTTCTCGGTCATATAGTTGAGGAGCTTTCCGGAAAGGCTTCTGGTGGCTTCCGGCTTGTCCCCATGCAGCCAGAACTGCTCATCCTCCCCAAATTCAAGGCCCAGGCTGGTATCATGGTATTGATTCCACAACTCCTCCATCTGGGGGTATTCCTGACAGTATGCGGCAAACATCACGTTCCACGCAGCCTCGGTTTCAGCCTTATCCCGGGCGATCTGCGCAAAATGATCGTAAACTTCCCGGGGAACAAAGAAATCCTCTTTTGACGGCCAGCCAAGGGTCTCTTTTAACGCGGTTACATTATCCGCTCCCAGCGGCTCCCCGTGGGCGCTGGCCTTGCCCTGCTTGGCCGGGCAGCCGTATCCGATCTGGGTCTTTACCGTAATAAAGGACGGATGCCGGGTATCTTTTTTTGCCTCCTCAATGGCAGCGGCGATGGCCTCCAGATCATTACCGTCCTCCACAGTAAGGGTCTGGAAACCAAGGGCAGCCATACGGGCGGTTACGTCTTCGGTAAAGGCCAGGTCTGTGCTTCCCTCTATGGAGATGCGGTTTGAATCGTACAAAACAATCAATTTATGAAGGCCCATAGTGCCTGCAAGGGAAAAGGCCTCATAGGAGATCCCCTCCATCATACAGCCGTCGCCGCCTAAAACATAGGTATAGTGATCCACAACGGGATAGTCTTCTTTGTTAAAAACAGCGGCAAGATGGGCTTCTGCCATGGCCATGCCTACAGCCATACCCATACCCGCCCCTAAAGGACCGGTGGTGGCTTCCACGCCGGGAGTGCATCCGTATTCCGGATGGCCTGGAGTAGGGGACCCCAGCTGGCGGAAGTTCTTGATATCTTCCATGGACAGATTGCCGTAGCCAAACAGATGGAGCAGGGAGTACAAAAGCATGGAACCGTGTCCGCCGGACAGTATGAACCTGTCCCGGTTGGGCCAATCCGGGTCAGCCGGATTGTGGTTCATGTGGTTTGCCCAAAGTTCGTAAGCCATGGGAGCCGCGCCCAGGGGGAGTCCTGGGTGGCCGGAGTTGGCTCTCTGAATAGCGTCAGCCGAAAGGGTGCGGATGGCGTTAATGGACAGCTGTTCAATCTCTTTCATTTGTGATAGCCTCCTAGTGTAATTTGATTTCTTTGATCGCCTGGGGTCCTGTGACAATGATCTGGTTGGGGAAATTGCCATTGCCAATCTTTGATACCGGGAAATCAAATGTGCCTTCGTATTTCAAATTGCCAAATCGATTATATATCCTACATGAATCTTCATTATACAAAAAGATGTTATCCCCGTCAATATCTACATGGGCATAGTCATAGCTAAAATCTTTGCTAAATATGTGATTTCCTTCCTCAGAGTACAGATCAAGACGGTAATCGTATTCTCCGTTGACACATTTTACGATGATGCCCGCATAGTCTCCTCCATAGAATATGGTTTTGATCTCTTCTTCTACAGGGACCTGTTTTAGCAGTTCCGGGGACATGACATCAAGGGAACTATAAAAGGATATGCTGCTGTCGGCAAATGCTACGGAATAGGTATCGTCTAAGTAACACACTTTGGGTATCATGCTGCTGTCGTACATTTCGTGGAAGCCGCCTACCATACGGGTGGAAACATTTTTTCCCACCTCGGAGAAATTGTAAAATGCCACCCGGTTTTTCAGCTGGCCGCCTTTTAGGTAGATGTAGGAACCCATGAGAAGGCTTCCGTCCGGGGACAGGCTGATGTCTAAGGGATGGCCGATTTCACCGTTGAGATAGCTGGTGATCCCCAGATCCAGACGCGCGCCTTCTTTGGTATAGTAGTAAATGTGGCTGGCAGTTGAAGACTGGAGAATAGCTGCCACCAGGCCTTTGGCTGATATGGTGATCTTGGTAATGGGCATTTCTGTGGTGGCCGTCCCTATGGGGCCTTCTTTGTTGAAGATCTGTATGGTGTTTCCTTGTTGATCGGCTATGGCGGCGTAGTCCCCGTTAACCGCTATGATGGGGGTGTGCATCTGGTAGGACTGGATCCAGACGTCCTTTCCTTTGGCGTCAATGTAGGACGCGCCGTCTTTGCTGTATTTTATCATGTTGTCGCAAAAATGCGCAAAGGCTACAAATCCGGTGTCGTCACGCTCGAATTTCCGCTCCCAGGATACGGAGGCTTCTTTGTACTGGTAGCTGCGGTTGTACCAGTAGTTGGCTATGGTGGAAATGGTGATGGCGGTGACGATGATTAAAAAAATAAGGAGATGACGGCGGCGGGCGCGGGTCTCGGCTTTTTTGATGATCTGGTCGGTGTCCTCCTCCTGGGGGGAGGAGGGGTGGGGGGCACCGGTGATGACGCGGCTGCGTAGTTGGTTTTTTCTGGATTCTCTGCTCATGGAACTCATGTCTGTCATATCTTTGGTTCTCCGTTTTTTATGGGGGGGCGTGGGGGCGCTTCATCTTTGCTTGGGATGCGCTGGATTGCGCTGCGCTTAAGCTTCGCTCTTGGCTCGATTCCGCT
>CAJUFP010000024.1:20490-51898 GCA_910585645.1 uncultured Hungatella sp.
TCGCTTCATCTTTGCTTGGACTTTGCTGGATTGCGCTGCGCTTAATCTTCGCTCTTGGCTCGATTCCGCTTCGCTTCATCTTTGCTTGGACTTTGCTGGATTGCGCTGCGCTTAATCTTCGCTCTCGGCTCGATTCCGCTTCGCTCCATCTTTGCCTGGATTGAGAGGTGGTCGCGGCATCGACTCCGCAGTGCCGCTCAATTCCGCTACGCTCCATTTCGCTCACGGGCTTCGCCCTATGAAAAAAGGCAAGGAAAAAGCTGCTTACGTGCCAGCACGACGCATCTTTTTCCTTGCCTTTTTTCGCACTGCTCATTGCTTACGTGGACATTATACCACACCTCTCCCCCCTAAGGAAGAATCAATTTCTGACCGGATATTATTTTATCCGCGCTTTCTAAATTATTCAACTCACATATTTCGTCTACTCTGTTTAAACTACTATACACTTCCAAGCATATACTATACAGTGTCTGCCCGTCTTGCACTACGTAGGTCTTATATTCTCCCTGGCCTCCTTGGACTGGCTGAGCTGATGCCGGGGTTGTTTCTTGTGTTGGTGTGTTTGGCGCGTTGTTTTCTTGGCTGCTTGGCTCTGCCAGGCTGCCTTCCTGAGATTCGTTTCCATTTTCTTCTTGGACTGCCCCGCCTGTATTTTCGCCGGCTTGTCCTCCTGTGTTGCTGTCTACTGTGGTTGTCTGCTCTTCTCCTGGATATGTAGGGGACATGGTTTCTGTTCCGATTGTAGGCGAGACTTTCCCCTGGGCTTCTTCTACCAGCAGTTCGTCGCCTTCGCCCAGTTCACTGTAGTCCTTGTAATCTCCGTACAGCTCGTCCCCTGACATGGCTGCCACGTCCTCTTTTTCTTTTGCGGCTACAGGAAACGCGGAGGTCAGCACAGATTCCATCTCTCTCATTTTCTCATAATTGTTAAACATCACCACGCCTCCTGCCAGCACCACGACTGACAGGGCGCTGCACAGGCTGCCCAGGACGCGGATGGTTCCCCGTCTGGATACGGCCTGGATCTTGTTGTCTTCCATTCTCTGGCGGAAATCACGGATCACGGTGTCGCCGCTTCCTGACTCTACGCGGCGGGCGTCCTTGCGCAGGATCATGTAGTCCTGCATCATTTGGTTCCGCTCATAATAAATGCTGTATCCCCGCAGTTTATAAAATCCATCCTCAGATGTTATGTAAACCGCTTCCTCCCCTTCCAGACCGGAGTTAAGGTACATCAGCTGATTTTTCCCGGCAAAATACTGTCCGTGTTCTTTCCAGTAATTCAAAGGACTCAGCGTGCTTCCCGGAACGCCGCACAGAAACCACCCTAAGATCACCCGCTTGGGGAACATCTGCTCCATGCCCTGGTAGGCTTTTTTCCAGGCAGGTTCCGTAAAGGCCACCTTTTCCCCGTTTTCGGTTACCTCTTCCATCTCCATGGCGCCGTCCACAAATAAATACGGCGTTCCGTCGTGTTCCTCCACATTGCCCAGCAGTATCCCTACCCGCAGGTCTTGTCCGCCCCGCGGATAAAGCCGTTTCAGATACGTATTCACATAGTCTTCCAGATATAACCGGACAGACTGATCTCTTTCTCCTATCTGCCTGATATTTTTCGGCAGCTTCGGAAATGGATTATATAATTCTCCCATAGGCTCACCCCGCTATCATTCTTCATTACACTAAGACGAATCATAGCACGATTCCTATGCGAAAAATGTCAAACCAAGGCCATGGATTCCCATAATTTTTCGACAATGCACACGCTCTCGCTAATACACTCCGCCATCCTCATGACCACGCTCAGCCGAATGCTCTGGAGCATCACCGGATCATAATCCCCGCAGCTGCTGACCACCCCTGTAATAAACAGATCGCCCACAGACCGCAGCTCCTTGCTGACCCCAAGCCCCGGCTTCAGAGACCCGCGGCCTACGGTAATACAGCCGATATGGTCATGCATGCCCACAGACGCGTCCACGGCGATCACCAGATGGTCCTGGTAATATTGCTCCACAATGCTAAGGGTATCCTCCAGATTCATGGCATGGACCGGTCGGTTCAGCGTCCCCAGAACCCGGATATGTTTCAGCTCCCGATCTTTTAGCTGGTATCCGATCAGCGGCCCCAGACTGTCGCCGGTAGAGCGGTCCGTGCCAATGCACAGAAGCAGCACCTTGTCCTTTCCGCTTTTGTCCAGCTCTTCCCGGATCATCATATACAGCCTGGCCGCCAGCTGGGCTGTCTCAAAATTTCGATTTGTATCATAATAATAAAGCTCCCTCTGACGAAAGGGAGCCATTCGTTTCCATACGCTCATCAATGTCTCACCTGGTCTTTATTCTTAATCCTATTATAGACCAGGTTTGTCCTGTTTATGCGTGCTGTTTTTTATATTGATCCATAGCCTCTGACAGATTGGCCGCAGTCCCATTTTCCACGATCTCCAATAACGCGTCCAAACGCTGAGGCTGTAAAAATTCCTTCTCCAGATAAGCCCCAAACTGGCTGGTGACAAACAGACTCTTATCTTTCAGCTCCCCCTCCAGGGTATGCAGCTCCCCTGCCTGGAACTCACAGGTCTCCTTCAACAAATCCAGTTTCTCCCTATTATTGGCGCTTATCTCATCCGCAATAATATTTCGGGTAACCGTCTCAAAAGTATTAAGAGCCTCCTTTTTCTTTGCCGCCGTCTCGGCCATCATCTGTTCGATCTGGGCAATCTCGTCATCGTGCTTCTCCAGATTATAGATAGCCTCGTTCTTATCCCTCCTGATCTCTCTGGTGATCTTCCGTATCTTTTTTTCATTGGAATACATCTGGTTCCGTATCTGACGTCCCTCTTTAATGGTGTCAGAATATCTGTCCCTGGTCCGATTTCCCACCAAAACGTACAGCCCGCCAAATACAAGAACACATACAAAATAGATCAGCCCCAGATACAAAGGCTTCCTCTCCGGAATCAGGAGATAGCTTCCATAAGGGATCAAAAGGAAACAGATCAGAAACACGGCCAGAAACACGGCAAACTCCGCCAGCCTTCTGGGCGCAAACAACCGGTAATACCAACTGCTCCTGCAAAAGGCCGGCACATGGTTCTGTTGAAACACGGTCTTTAACTGCAATTTCAGCTGCCGGTTCTGCTCCCGGATCGGCGCCGTCTCCTCCGAGATCCGCTCCTTTATCCCCTGACTCTTTGCTTTCTCCCTCCGGGACTTCGCCTTTCTAAGCCGCTCCTGGCCTCGGTTCAGTTCCTTATCATAACCAGACGCAAGGTCCGCTGCCCTCCGCTTTATGGTCTGGCTGATGTGGTCCGCCACTGCCTTCTCCTCCGCCTCCAGCTGCCGCCTGCTCTGGTTCAGCTGCTGGTTCAAAGCTCCCTCCCTCTGCTGCATCTCATTTAGCTCCGCCACCGCCTGTCTGGCTTCCCTCAAAAATGCTCCGTAATCAGTAATGGGCTGATCCATGTACGCTTCCTCCTTGGTTCTTTATACTGGTATCTAACCGATTTTCTGCTCTCTCCCCTTCTGTGCTGCAACTATCCGATAAATTAGATTTCCCTGCCTCTACTTTCATAGAATCTGTCCGCAATAAGATACTGTATACTTTTCGGTATATTTTTATCTTTATCCTCAACAAGCAAATCCGTATACTTAGTATAACTGGCATCTTTAGAAAAAATGAAATCAACAATCTCACCATCTGCGCTTTTCCTGACAGATGAATCCTCAACTCTTAAAGACCTCGGAAAAAACAGTCTTCTCTTGCCTTCGTCATGACTGCATACACCTTCGATAAGCCCTAATGTAAATTCGAGATTTGTAACACTTAATCTGTATGTAATGCTGACTGTCTCCATATCTTTCAGAATGCACACAATATCATTGGTTAACTCTGGCAGCCGCTTTAAACAGGGCAATTTTTTCTTTGCATTTGCAAAAGAATGCCTATCTGAAAAATAAAATTGATTGCTGGCAAGTTTTCCCTTTTTTGCGTCTTTATAAAACGCCCTTGCGGAAAGCTTTGTTTCCACTCCGGTAAGGTGTAAAAAATGGTCTATTGGAAAGGACACCTCAAAGTATTCCTCCCCATACACATAAAGGAAATTTTTTCCTGCCAAACTGATGCTATATACCTTGGCAGCATCCAAAATCCCCTGCCTTATATCATTCTTTTTATCTGCTTTTGATGCCATTAATCTCCTCTAACATAAAGAGAGGGGTGTCCTTACACCCCCCTGTTTGTACTTATAATAAGAGTTTTATGCTGGTTGTCAGCCTTGGTACCCAGTTAAGATACCTATTACGGCGCAGGAATCATTAAGTCCCCTGCGTGGACTACAGTTTCATTCAAACTGCCAGACCCAATGCCCAGTCAAGGCATCTGATGAGATGGAAAATTAACCTGCTCCATCTGCAGCACAACTTTTTACGATGCTCTTTCATCGTGGCATTACTGCCTTACTTATATTATACTCAATCCAGTGAAAAAATCAACATTTTTTCACTCCTCAATCACCTGGATCTCCAAAAAATCAAACTCAATATGCTCAATAAAATTATCCTGCCGAAACCTCGTCTTCGCATGAATCTGAAAATCCCGCACATTGGCATCCAGCCATATAGGCTTCCCCAAATCAAAGTAATAGCACAGCTCTTCCAGAGCCTGAAACACCATCTGGGTGCGGCTCAAACTATAATCCCCGATACAGACGGTCGTATCATCCACCAGACGGTTATCCTTCCACAATTTCCCCCACATCCGAAACATCCCTGTCCTCCCTCCCAGTCTGCTAATCTGCCAATGGACCTCGGCACTGTATAACCCTTAGTATACCGGATTTACAATCCCCTGTAAAGACAGGCCAATCAAAAAAATCCCCGGCTCCCTTCCAGGGAACCGGGAATCTCTACCATCTACAGTCTCTTAAGCAGCGCCTCTCTCTCCGCCTCATAGCCCGGCTTCCCAAGAAGGGCAAACATATTCTTCTTATAGCTCTCCACGCCCGGCTGGTTAAACGGATTCACACCCAGCAGATATCCGCTGATGCCGCAGGCAAACTCAAAGAAATAGAACAGCTGTCCCAGACAGTACGCGTCCTGAGCCGGAATATTCACCTTAAGGTTGGGAACCTGTCCGTCCGTGTGAGCCAGGATCGTCCCGTTCATGGCGCTCTTATTTACAAAATCAACCGTCTTCCCGGCCAGATAATTCATGCCGTCCGTGTCAACCTCTTCCTCCTTCAGCACAACCTCAGCAGAAGAATCCTCGATCTCCAGAACCGTCTCAAACATGATCCGGGCGCCGTCCTGAATAAACTGTCCCATAGAATGCAGGTCTGTGGTCAGATCCACCGCTGCCGGGAAGATCCCCTTCTGGTCCTTGCCCTCGCTCTCGCCGTACAGCTGTTTCCACCACTCAGATACATAGTGAAGACTTGGCTCATAGTTTGCCACGATCTCCACGGATTTCCCCTTTCTCAGCAGAATATTGCGGATGGACGCATAGAGCAGAGCCGGGTTCTCCTCATAGGGGGTATCCAGGGCTTTCTTCCTTCCATAAGCCGCGCCCTCCATCAGCTTGTCAATATCCACGCCGCTGACCGCGATCGGAAGCAGACCCACTGCCGTCAAAACAGAGAACCGTCCTCCCACGTCGTCGGGAACCACAAAGCTCTCATACCCTTCCTGATTCGCAAGATTCTTAAGGGCGCCCTTAGCCTTATCCGTGGTGGCGTAAATCCTCTTATTGGCCTCTTCCTTGCCATACTTCTCAATCAGCATCTCCTTAAACACGCGGAACGCGATAGCCGGCTCCGTCGTCGTGCCGGATTTGGAGATGATATTAATCGAAAAATCCTTGCCCTTCAAAACATCCTGAAGATCCCTGATATACTTGCTGCTGATGCTGTTTCCCACAAAATAAATCTCCGGAGTCTTACGCTCCTCCTTGCCCAAAACATTATAAAAACTGTGAGTCAAAAACTCAATGGCAGCTCTGGCTCCCAGATAAGAACCGCCGATACCGATCACCAGAAGGACGTCGGAGTCACCCTGGATTTTAGCGGCCGCTTTTTTGATTCTGTCAAACTCCTCTTTGTCATAGTCAACCGGAAGGTCAATCCACCCAAGAAAATCATTTCCCGCGCCGCTCTTTGCAAGCAGCACTTCCTTTGCGCACATCACGGGCGCTTTCATGTTCTTTACTTCCTCTGCTGAAATAAAGCCGGCTGCCTTGGAATAATCAAATGTCACTTCTCTTCCCATTGTGTTCCTCTCCTTTTCCTTTTCTGGTATTCATGTAATATGTACACCCCCGCATATCCGGGCTTTCCTTATTATACCACAATCCCCCCCGATTAGCGATACAATTCCCGCAAATTCCCTATAATTTTTGACAAATACATTAGCCCGCAGCCCTTACACCAGATACTGTTTCAAGATCTGCCCCACCAACTCCAGTTCATCCGGTGACAGATCCTTGATCCACTCCCCGTCCGCCTGACTCCTCTCCCTGCTGGCGGCAATCTGCTCCAGACTGTTTTTCAGATAATCCACATCCCGCCGGCTCTTTTCCTCCGGCTTATCATCCCCCATATCCGCTCCCTTCTTTCCCACGCGTCCGGCCCGACGCTGGCTGCGCATGGCGCTCTCCTCCCCACGCTCGGGCCGAACGCCGTTCTTCCCCGGGCGCTCCGCCGGCTGGGCTTGTCCGCCCTTCTTGGCATATTCCCCCTGGCTAAGGCTTGCCAGGTCCTGCCCCTTAAAATCCTGGTCCTCCTGATCCTCACCGTCCTGGCCCTGGCGGGCAGATACCCTGGCTGCTCCGTCCCGGCCCCTTCTGTCCAAAGCCCGGGCCGAATCCCGGTTTCCCAAACTGCCTGTCCCTTTCCCTCCGTCTCGCCTCCCGTCATCCGAGGCCGCCGCCGTCTCCCTCACCAGACGATTAAACAGAGAATTTTCCATATAATCCTGGAGGGCATTTAAAAGCTGCTGCTTCCGCTCGCCCAGGTTCGCCCAGTAGTCCGCAACCATGGTCCCCAGCCCGGCCAGGATTCCCACAGAACTGTAAAGCACTATGTAATAGCTGTCGCACCGATACCAATACGCCCCAAAAGACGCCGCCCCTCCCAGCAGAAAACACAGGATGGTCATCTGTCCCCCCAGGCTCCCCCAGCCGCTTAACGACACACCCAAAAACCGGTAATTGGTCAGCTGCTTCTCCAGGTACACCCTGCTGTTGTGGATACCCTGATTTAATCGGTACGTATTTTCCGTTTTCTGCTTCAAATCCCGCAGATAGCGGTTTTTGGTCAGCGTCATATTGTCCGTTTCCTTCATCAATCTTTTGTACAGGTTCCGCGCCACCAGCCTGCTAAGCAGTCCCAGGCCGCACACAGCTGCCAGCACGTACAAAGCTTTTCCTGTTTCTAAAAATTCCAACATCATAAAAAGCTCCCCTTTCTTCACAAAATGATTTTCAACGGTTTTTATTATAACCGCCCCTTTTCATTTTGGGAAGTTCAGGGAGCCAGGAATCGTTCGTCAAATTCTCCTACAAAACGATTATGAAGTTAATCTAATTTCTCAACCAACGCCGTAACCAGCTTGACACTGTGCTCAATGGCCTTTGCCTCAAACTCCTCATAGCTCATGATGGCGCTGTCGTCCGCTTTATCGGAAATAGCCCTGATGATCAGAAACGGGATCTTGTTCAGGTAAGCCGTCTGGGCAATCGCCGCCCCCTCCATCTCTGTGCAGTACCCGTCAAACGTCTCTGTCAGCCATGCCTTCTTCCCTTTATCCGAGATAAACTGATCCCCGCTGACAACACGTCCAACAAAAACCCCGATCTCAGGAATCACCTTTGCACAGCACTCCCGGGCCGCCTCGATCATCCGGTCGTCCCCTTTAAAAACAGAGTTATCCATCTGAGGAATCTGTCCAACAGGATACCCAAAACCAGTGGCGTCCATATCATGCTGAAGCGTATCTTTAGACAGAACAATATCCCCGATGTTGATCTCATTCCTCAGAGAACCCGCGATCCCTGTATTAATGATACCAGTCACATGATACTGGTCTATCAGGATCTGACTGCAGATAGCCGCGTTGACCTTGCCGATCCCAGACCTGACGATCACCACCTCTTTGCCATGCAGGGTTCCCTGATAAAAATCCATCCCAGCTGCCGAACATACAAGCACATCCTCCATCTCAGCCTTCAGATTCGCCACTTCCTCACTCATGGCCCCAATAATTCCAAGCATCATTCATCCTCCTCGCTCTATTCCATTTATCTCCGTATTCTATCATGGCTCCCTGCCAGCGTCAAGCCTCCTGCCCCCATGCAAAGCAAATAGGGGAATAACCACAACAGTTCAAGAGTTATCTGAACTGTTGCACATGATCGTTTCCCCTGCCCGCGCGCCGCCTTAACGGCATACTTCATCTGCGCAGGCCAGTACATAATAAAGGACGCCGCACTCCCTTCATGCAACGTCCTCCATTCCGGAAAATTCTGCTGTCCCCCTTACGGATTCGGGTTCACGATCTCCGACAGCTCAAACCTTCCGTTACTATACTTAAATTTTAATATACAGCAATTCCCCAGACGGCCCTTGGGCACCACCGGACTGGTATGCTCCCAATGCCTCATAAACTGCCTGCATGAAGCCCCATGAGATACAGCCAGCACCACCTGATGCTCCTCGCGATCCATGATCTCGGTAAGCGTCCGGTTCATTCGTTCCCGTACTTCAATCTCCCCCTCACCGCCAAAGGCCTTGAAGTAATCGCCATAAGGCAGTTTTGGATTCAGGTCTTCGCTCTCCCCTTCAAAAACCCCGAAATTCCACTCCTTTAATCCTTTCATACGTTTGTACGGCATCCCCGTAACAATCTCTAACGTATCACAGGCTCTCTCTGATGTAGAAGAGTATGCATGGTCAAATGTGATCTGATGCTCCGCAAAATACTCAGCCGCCTTTCGCGCCTGTTCGATACCAAGTTCTGTCAATGGCGCGTCGCACACACCCTGAATCTTGCGCCGCACATTGAACAAAGTCTGTCCATGCCGCATCAAATACAATATTTTCTCCATATGATCCCGTACTCCTTTGATTAGTCTCCCCTCGAATGTCCTGTCGGCAGATTCCTCCCGACATGTATGTCCTTATGACAATCCCCTTTTCCGGACACCCCTCAATATCCGGAAAGCCTCCCCCAAGGCCGGGGACTGTCATCTATAAAGCCATCTTAAGTTTCTGACGATCAGTCGCCCAGAGCTTTCTTAACCTGAGCAATAACCTTCTTGCCGTTCATGGTGCCATAAGCCTGCATATCAATATCCTGCACGATCTTATCAGCGCCAACTTCGCCCTGAACTTTGCCCTTAGCGAAACGAACCTGGGGCCCTAACAGAATGATGTCAGCATCCGCATGGTCTCTTGCGCTTGCAACCGGAAATGCCGCGATATCGCAGTCATATCCCTCGTCTGCTGCCGCTGCCTTCATCTTGTTTACCAGAAGGCTGGTGGACATACCTGCTGCACATAACAAAACAATCTTTCTCATGATAGTAGTTCTCCTTTCAAACCTTGATTATATAAATTTATATTACTTACTTTATTTGTTCTTCAGCATCTCAACCATTTCTTTTACAAGGTCGATCACAACCATCGCGCACATCAGATGGTCCTGAGAGTGTACGACCAGAAGGCTGATGTCGATCCCCTTACCATTTAACTCATTCTGGATCAACTCGGTCTGAACCTCATGAGCCCCCAGCAAAACCTCATCCGCTTCCTTCAGCTTTGCTTCGGCATCCTCGAACTTACCCGCTCTCGCGTCACGGAAAGCTTCCAGCGCCAGGCTTCTGGCATTGCCGCTGTTAACCACCAGGTTCATGATTGCTATCTCATCCATTGGTAACCCCTCCTTAATTTATATTCCAGAGCTATGCTGCTCTGATATCACGTTTACGCAAACAGAATGATCCATAAGAAGCGCAGCATAATAACAATCGATATAAAAGTCCAAACCACTTTTTCCGGAAACGTAAATGTGGATTCTTTCGACCAAACCCGGTAAAGCCCGTAGGGAGGAAGAAAAACGATCCACGCATAGGTGGCCACACGCCACTTGGAAAGCTTTTCCAGCACGTTCGTCTGCCTGGGCGCGGCTGCCAATTCCTCCTTCAGCTTCTGATTACGCTCACTAAGCTTTGATCTCTGCTCCGACTTTTCCGCTGAGGACTTTTTCTTTCTGCCAACCTTTGAACTCATTCTGTTTCCTCCAAAAAACTTTTATGCAGCTATTATTCTTCTGTAGGCGCCTGGTTATTCAGCGCGATAACAAATGGCGTGTAGATAACCGCGGCCACAAGGATAACGATGATCTGTGACAGTCCCGCAGTGATACTTCCGCCGCCAGCCAGGAAACCACACAGGAACGGAGGCGTGGTCCAAGGCGCGTTCACTACCAGCTTAGGACAGAATCCGATAGCTGTCAGGATATAGCCGATACCTACGGATGCCAACGGAGAAAGCATGAACGGGATCATCAGCATCGGGTTCATAACGATCGGGATACCGAAGATCAACGGCTCGTTAATGTTGAAAATACCGCAGGGAAGCGCCAGCTTGGCAATCGCCCTGAAGTCCTCTCTCTTGGAGAACAGGAAGATCGCGATCAACAGTCCTCCTGTGATACCGCTGCCGGTAAGTGAGAAGAAGGTGCTCCAGAATGGTGAACATACAATGTTCGGAGCAGCCAGTCCAGCCGCGTAAGCCGCCTCGTTCTCAGCATATGCCGCCAAGAAGATGGGCTCGAAAATACCGTTCAGAGTATTGGGACCATGAATACCAAATACCCACAGCAGAGAACACATAAAAGCAATAACAAGAATACCCAGCGGGTGAGTCATAACGCCGCTCAATGGAGTCTGGATAAACTTAATGATCGCTTCCGGAACCATCATACCGGTAATCGCCGTAAACGCAAAGCCAAACGCGGATACAGCAAAGATCACCACCGCACAGGGAAGCAAAATACTGAATGATTTTGCAACGTTAGACGGAACGCTTTCCGGCATATGTATGGACAACTTGCCGCTGGAAACCAGCTTGCAGTAGAACTCGGTGGCAACCAGGGAAACCATCAGGGCTACGAACAGACCAGCTGCCGCAGTAACGTTGGAACCCAGACCATTACTTGTGTCAACTACAGAAATATAGCAGGCCAGAGCCGTAACCGGAATCGCCCAGTCATTCTGCCCCAAAGCCATACCTAATTCCATGGATACCAGAACACAGACACCGATAGCCATCATGTTCATAGTACCATAGTTTGCCGCGTCAAAAATGGGCTTCAAAGCGCCCAGCCAAGCCATACCTGGGAGATTAGCAAGGCTGACATAACCTTCTGTAGTATTACATACAACGTTTGAAAGCAATGTACAAACAGAACCCACAATGATGATAGGCATCAAGTTCGTAAAGCCATTCTTGATAGCATTGATATGCCTCTGACCCTGGATTTTCGTGGCAAACATGAGAAATCCATTCATCATTTTATCTTTCATAGCGAACCCTCCTAAGTTTTCATTCCCTAATGTGCGCGCGTTTATTAGGTCTGTCATATTGACTGATAATTATCATACCATGACAAGAAATAGAACTCCATATCAACTTTTTCCATTTTAAAGTGGAACATTTTTCCCTTCGAGCATTTTTCATGTTAAATCTGTCAGTTTTTCGGGGAAATATACGTTGTTTTCTTGTGTAATAATACACGCCGATTTTTACTTTTTTATGGCAATTTGGGAATTTTCACTTTTGGGCATATTTTCTGATCTCCTCTAGATCTCGTCTTCCACCTGCTGTTCCATTTTCAGCAGCAGATTTTTCAGGGTATCATAGCTCTGATACTGGATAAGCTCCTGCATACTGTCCTCATCTAAGAGCAGTTTCGCCGTCACCTGATAAAACCGCTGTACATCAAAATGCTCATAATTGGCTACGGATACCAAAAAGATCACCTGGATCAGGCTGTCCGGGGCATCTTCCGTCCACAGGATCGGCTTATCCAAAACCGCCACGCACACAAAGGGACACTCCCCCATAACCTCAATGGGATGGGGCATGGCCACAAAATTGCCAAAAGCCGTCTTGGCCAGAACCTCCCTGGCCCGAACCGAATCGATAAATTCCTTTGGAGCCAGCCCTTTATCGCACACAAACCCGCACAGGGTCTTAAGGGCCTCCTCCTTATTGGCAAATTTCATATGTGGGAGAAACAATTCTTCCGGATAGATATCCAGCACCGGACTGTCCTTTTTCCCCATAAGCGTCTTTTTCACGGCCTGGATATCAGCGCTTTTCAGGAAATACTCCACCTCCTGGATGGGCACCGGGATTTTCACAGGGATCGGCACTGTGGTGAACACATAGTCGATCTCCGAAAAATCCTGCTCCCCGATCCGCCCCACATCGCAGACGCTGACTTTATTAAGGTATGGCCCGAATTCTGTCTTGTATCTGTGAAGCATAAGCTGAGCGCTCCCTCTCCCTGAAGCGCAGACCAGAAGGATGTTCTTTTTGGCCACCTCCGTCTTTTTCCGCTCCAGAGCCAGCGCAAACAGGAGGGCAATATATCCGACCTCGTCCTCCTTCAATGTCTTATGATACTTATGATTCAAAACCACGCAGGCCGTGGTAGCCATGGTGTAAGCAAAAGAATAACGCTCTTTTATGTCCTTCAACAGAGGATTGGTCAATTTCATGTCATGCCGCAGCCGCACCACCAGAGGAACCATATGCTGGCTCAAGGACATCCGCAGCTCCAGGTCATCCCGAAAATCAAATTTAAAGGCATCATAGACCGCTCCCAGCATCTGATCCACCAGATCGCTGATCTCCTGGCTAATGACCAGATTCCCCTCCGCATCCTCGCCCCCTCCGATATTGGCGACCATTTTCTTGCCTTCCAGATGGATGGCTATGTATACGATCTCGCTGGGAGGGAATTCCACCCGAAACTTATCCTTGATCTTTCCCAGTATCTCCTCTGCCATGCGATAAGTCTTTCTGTCCCGCACCTTCTCCCCATCGCCTTCCGCCATAGGTACGTAATGTCCCCCTCTCATCCGCAGAATAGCGATCTGAATATGAAGGATCAAGTTCTGAAAAGCCACATTCGAGATATCAAAATTATATTTGGACAGACAGCCCCGCACGCACTGATAGATCCACTGGATCTCCTCCGTCACATCCTGATCTCCGTCCAGTTTCTCCAACAGCCGTATCTTCTTTGCCACATACCCTGCAATACACAGCCTGCGGTCAAACTCCTTGCCCTCCACCCGGACCCCATAGTTAGGCTTCCTTTTCAGGCACAGGTTGTATTCTCCCAGAAGGCATTCCACCTCTTTCAGGTTATTGGTCAGAGTTTTCTTGGAAATGTAAAGGAGTTCGCTTAAATCATCCAGTTTTACATACCCCTCCGCATTGAGCAGGTATTCCAGGAGATACTGGACCCGCTCCTCCGAGGAGTTGGGGATGGCTGACTCCTGCAGTTCCCGCTTCTGCATCAGCTCTTCCAACTCTTTCCTCCGGCTGGGATTCTCCACCACCAACCGGTATCCCGATCCATGCTTTGACTCCACATAAACCTCAAATTCGCTTAACAGTTCATTTAGATTCTTTAACTGGTTCCGTATGGTCTTGCTGCTGACTCCCAGTTCCTCGGCTAACGCCTCTGCTGTCTGATATTCGTTTTCTGACAGTCTTCGATAAATATCACTCATCTGTCTGCTAACCATGTGCATCTCCACTTCCCGTCATCGCTTTTACGCTAATAGCACCTGCTATGACTTTTTATGATATTTTCCGCTGTTTATCTAATAATAGTCCTATTATAGCAAAATACTGTTTTTAATCCAAGTAGTATTTTTTGTAATTATTGGGGAATTTGCTGTCTGAGTTATTCTATCCATTCTCGTCAGGATATATATACAGCAATTTTACAATTCTGTATCAGATATGTTTGGGGTGCCAGTCTGACAACTCAAAATAGATATAGTTAAAATTAAAGATACATAGGACATTCATCATACATATTCCCAAAACCAAAATAAGAGTATCGCCTCAACATGGATCAATCCATAGTCTAAAACGATACTCTTAAAAACTTCGAAATTACCATTATTTCAAAAACGATTCTGTCGAATATTATTTTCTACTTCACCTCATCAACATTACGATAAACGGGATAAGATGTTAAAAGAACTCCATCCGTTTGACTATTTTTAGTTTCATAAGTTCCACTAGGAGTCTTTACCTTATGTTCACACTTCACACGATAATAGTAATCTGTCGTCAATCCATAGACATCAAAATCAGTGCTTCCAGTTAGTAACATTCCGCCTTCATCCTCTGCTAAAAACTCCTTCTTATATGTCTTCACATAACTCCACGATCCAGATGTTCCCTTTCGTCTTTCTAATGTAATCGTGAGACATGCCCAATCAACTGCTCTATACGCAGCAAAATCCGCATAAATTGATAATACCCCTTCTCCCTGATTTGTTACTTCTGAGATACCACTTGCCAAATAAAGACTTCTTGGCTGTACCGATGTATCCACATCTTTCGAAGATAACACTATATTGGCCTGTTCAGTATTAGCAAACGCCACATTTGACATTGCCATTAACATAACTAACACTAAACTACATACTTTTATTAATCTTTTTTTCATCAATAACACCTCTCAACTAATTTCAATCATTATCATTATATGGCTTAATCCCTTCAACAATTTGGGCAAATTTATCACTATCTATATCACTCTGTAAAATATAATATTGATGTTCCCTAATAATCCTAATACTTAATTCTTTTCGTCCATTCTCTAAGTCCTTTTCATAAATAGTAATCTCTTCGTCTAAAAATGCATTATATACACTATCATACTTATTCATATCAGAAACATAGCTAAGAGAACTTGGTTTATCATTTGTACCTTGATAAAAATATAAAGCTATAGAACTACTATCAAGAAATACCATTTTTGCTTTGTTTCTATCCAATATTAATTTGTGAAATATAACATCCTCTGGCAAATAAGATAATTCAAGGACACTTATATTCAATTCATTAGCTATTTGGGTATAGGCGAGTCTATCCTTCGTAATTTCATCTTCAATTATATTATCAGGACTATTATTAATTGTTATCACATTTTCCAAATCTCCCCGTTCCCGAACCTCATTCACATAGTACCGCTTCGCTCCCACCCACATACTTCCACCAAACAGCACAGTCCCTAGAACCGCGGCCACAGCCATCACCTTAACCATCTTCCTCACCCTGCTGCCCTTACGCCGTTTTTCGCCATGTTCCCGTTCCAGTCGGTTCCAGATCCTCTCAAACTCGCCTTCCGGTGCTTCCAGGGCCTTGTCGTCGCTCTTTTCGGCCTCTTCCATAAACCGGTCCAGCTCACTGGCCAGCTGTTCATCCGAATATCCGAAAGCTTTTGCTATCTGCTGCTCTATGAAGTTGTTGTCCAGTTGCCTTTTCTCATTGTTCTTCACAGGGCTACCTCGCATATTTCTTCTGATTTCAGGAAATCATGTTCCATAGGGTTTTGGGGTTGACTTTTTTAGATGTTCGTTTAGTATAATATAAGTATATGAGTACATTTAAGTCATATGTATTGTAAAATTGGAGGCCGCGTCTTATGAAAATGATCATGCTAACCGGCGGCGGAACTGCCGGCCACGTAACACCAAATCTGGCTCTTATCCCTTCCCTGCGGGACTTAGGATACGAGATCCGCTATATCGGCTCTTATGAGGGCATTGAAAAAAAACTTATCGAAAACACCGGGATCCCCTATGACGGAATCTCCTCCGGCAAACTGCGCCGCTATTTCGATCTGAAAAATTTCTCTGACCCTTTCCGCGTGATAAAAGGATATGGGGAAGCCCGCAAGCTTCTGAAAAAATATAAACCTGACGTGGTCTTTTCCAAAGGCGGTTTTGTAGCTGTCCCTGTGGTGCTGGCTGCTAAGCATTACCGCATTCCCACCATTATCCATGAGTCTGACATGACTCCGGGCCTTGCCAACAAACTTTGCATCCCTTCCGCAAAAAAAGTTTGCTGCAATTTTCCCGAAACGCTCCAGTACCTTCCCAAAGACAAAGCCGTGCTGACAGGCTCTCCTATTCGGGCGGAACTACTCCAGGGCGACCGCCTGTCCGGTCTCCAATATGCCCATCTCACAGCCGATAAACCAGTTATTCTGGTCATCGGCGGAAGCCTTGGTTCCGTAACCGTCAACACTGCTGTGCGAAACCTGCTGCCCCGTCTGCTGCCCGATTACCAGGTAGTACATATCTGCGGAAAGGCACATCTGGATGAAAGCCTGATTCATGCCAAAGGATATGTGCAGTATGAATATGTGGACGCGCCCCTAAAGCATCTCTTTGCCGCTGCCGATCTGGTGCTGTCCAGAGCAGGCGCCAACTCCATCTGTGAGATCCTGGCGCTGCGCAAACCGAATGTTCTGATCCCTCTGTCAGCCGCAGCCAGCCGAGGCGACCAGATCCTCAATGCCAATTCCTTTGCCAAGCAGGGATTCAGCACAGTCTTAGAAGAGGAAGCTCTCACTGACGACAGCCTGTACCAGGCAATCCGCGACACCTACGAGAACCGGGAAACCTTCATCCACACAATGGAGCAAAGCCATCTGAACAATGCGGTGAAGACCATCACGGATCTGATCCAGGAATGTACGGCCGGCAAAAACTAATCCCGCTCTTTAAGCAGTTTCGCTATCCGCCTTCTGATCCTGGAAATACGCATCCTGCAAGTAGAATCGTTGATGCCCAGGATTTTACACACCTCATCCCGTGGCCTTCCCTCCACCATATGGAGGATGGCCACCTCCTTAAGAGCAGGCGACATCTCCAAAATAGCCTTGCGTATCTCTTCCAGTTTCTCTTTCTCGATCAGGTCGCTGCTGACATCCTTAAATCCCTGAGACTGCAGGATCTCCGCAGTCAGCGCGAACTCATTTGCTTCTATGCTGATCTCCTCATGACGTTTCAAACTGCGGAAGTAGTCGTTGCACCGGTTTTCGAGAATCCTCATCAACATCGCCTTTTGCTGAGCGATATTCCAGATCGGGAATTTGGCTTCGTACTTATCCATGAATGCCATAAACGTATCCTGGATAATGTCGTTAACCTCGCATTCCGGCACCTTTTTGCTCAGGGCGGCCAGGCGGAGCGCCTTTTGATATGTCTCGTACAGTTCCCGCAACAATTCCTTATGCTCTTGATGCATGGTATTCTCCTATGGTTCAGGTTTCTCATCATGTTTGCAGGAATTGCTGACTGTACATAGTAAGCGAACCTTCCTGACTACAACAGGGGCGTTACCGCCTCAACAATCCTCTCCGTCTCCTCGGCGGAAACCTTACCTGGCTCCCAGGCCACCATCTTGGATCCGCCTTCATAGCGGGGAATCACATGCATATGAAAATGCATCACTGTCTGACCGGCAGCTTCCCCGTTGTTCTGCACCAGGTTAAATCCGGCGCAGCCAAGACCTTCCATCATGGCTTTTCCAATCTTTGCCGCCACCTTCAGGACTTTTTCGCCAACTGCCTCGTCCAGCTCACAGAGATCCTGATAATGGTGCTTTGGCAAGATAAGGGCGTGTCCCCTGGAAGCCGGATTAGCGTCCAGGATCACACGAAACGTATCATCCTCGTACAGAGACGCCGTAGGGATCACTCCATTAGCAAGTTTGCAGAAAATACAATCATCTTTTACCATATGTCTTCCTCCATCCAGTTCTTTTTTACAGGCTTTCGATACAGGATCATCCCCATAAGGATCCCCAGAAGCAGCCCCGCCACGTGAGCCGTATTGTTCACACCGCTGCTGGTAAAACCGTGGTAAAGAGAAAACGCCACCAGGATCACCATCTGTCTGGCGTTCAGATCCTCCAGCCGCCCTCTGTTCACCGCTACAGCGTAGGCTAACCCTCCGATAACGCCGAAGATCGCCCCCGAAGCCCCTGCCGATACCGCGTAATCCCCCTGGATCACATTCACCCACAGGGATACGACATTGGCCCCGATCCCGCATACCAGGTAAAAAAAGGCATACTTTACTTTTCCCAGAGCCCGCTCCAGATTATCGCCTAAAACAAACAGGATCAGCATATTGTTGACAAGATGCTCCACGCCGAAATGCATAAAAACCGACGTCAAAAGCCGCCAATACTCTTTTCCGTACAAAACCATCGGTTCAAACAGAGCTCCGTGAGCGACCATAAACTCCACATCCTCTGTAGATCCCCTGATTTCCAGATACAGAAATCCCAATATGTTTATGACTATAACAGCGATCGTT
Organism: uncultured Hungatella sp.; assembly: GCA_910585645.1. Taxonomy (GTDB): domain Bacteria; phylum Bacillota; class Clostridia; order Lachnospirales; family Lachnospiraceae; genus UBA3402. The sequence continues at coordinate 38,920 of CAJUFP010000024.1, forward strand.
ACATAAGCGGTCTTATGGTTTCTCTCCTGTCCCATAACAGTCTCCCTTAAAACTTATGTAACCATATTTTATCATAGGGTGCCTGTTTTGTTAAGGTATTATTTTAGCTGGAATCTTAAATCCGCCACCCCGATCTCATCGCCTGGCTGTATCAATGCGGTTCCGTTGGCGTCTAAGGGCCTGCCGTTAACAAACGTCCCGTTGGTGGAATTCAGATCCGTCACCCGGTATCCTTCCTCCGTCTCATCGATCCGGACATGGAGACGGCTGACCGTGCTTTTATCCAGCACATAGTCGCAAAGTCCTTCCTGCTTGCCGATGATAAAGGGGTAATAGGACAATACAATATCACCCTCTCCGTCCCGGCTTACAAGACTTCTTACCGGCTTTTCTTCACTTTGGTTCCACAGCAGCACTGTGCGCATTTCCTCCGCCTGGGAGACTGCCGGCATCGATGGCTCCTCTGTCTGCTCTTCTTCCGGCTCATCAAATACCATTTGCCACTGTCCCGGCTGAGAAGATACGTTTGGTTGGGGATTTTGATTGCTGAACAATGGATTCAATCCTGATGCTTCATTAGATGTCTCTCTAAAAGATGTCTGTCTGTCAGTGTTAGATGATGTGTGTGTGCAAGATGACAAACCATAGGATACTTTGCGGGAATCCTCTGTCCGATCTCGTTTTCTTGCGGCAAACCACTTAAACCAACCCAGGCTCCCTCCCAGCAGCAAAAGCGCGATTCCCGCTGCCCCTAAGAAGACCGCATATGGTATTAACCCATATCTTCCGGAAAAAAACCGGATCCCGGCTGCCAACAAGATCATAACAGATCCCGGCAAAAAGTAAAGATAACTTATCCGCCCCGGAGAACCTGCGTACTTCTGAACCTTTTCCGACGCATCTGTCTGTCCAGGCGCTATCCCCGCAGTTTCCGGCGCTATCCCCTTTTTATCCCATGATTCTGTATTTTCTGGTCTTATTCTCTCACAGGTTTCCCCTTTATTTCGATACTCCATATCTGGATAGTTTTCCTTCATGACCCATCGCAGAAGATTGTCCAAACCATAATTCTCCTTCAGGCTTTCGCGGTACAGCCCATAAATAAGGACCACAGCCTCTTTATCCTCGTGATCCGTGTTGCCCAAAAGATACTGTAAAAACAGGCTGAACTCCTCCGGAAAATTGCCCCTTTTCCCTGGGAGCAGGCAGAGAAACGGCTCATATTCTTCCGGATCCACATAAATGTAATCCGGATCCAGAAGGATCTGTTCCTCTGACAAAAGATAATCCTCCATTCTGGTCAGCGTCCGGGCGATCCCCAAAAGCAAGCCCCGGATCTGCGCCGCGTTTATGGCCTTCTTCTCCAACATCCGGCTCAATGGCTGCTTTGACGTGATCTCATAGCAAAACCTGCACCGGTTATCTGACTTCTTTATGCGGAACTTTAACAATCCATCTATGGTATTTCCTATCATCATTCTGGCTTCATATCCCTGTTCCTGACTTTCCTCTGCCTGTATCATCAGATAATTCTGGCGCATCTCCCGTAGATACTCCACTTCCATCCCCGCATCACTCCCCTTTCCTGTTCTGCATCGCTTCGTCCTTCTCAAAAGCAGCTATTTTTCTCAGCATCTCCTCTGGTTCATAAACCCCGGAAAGGATTTCCTTTTTCCATGAACCTCCTTCTATATATCCCTCCACCTGATCTTTGTCTCTCTTTGCCTGGCCGTGTGGCAGTCTCTTCTCCTGCGCCTCCTCGCCAAATCGCAGCCGTTCCACAGCCCGATGAAGCTCCATGATCTTGGCAGTTTTTCCGCACTCAACATATGCTGTCCGTATCAAAACAGCCAGAGACAAAAGGACCATAGCCATAATATAAGAAGCTTCCACTGTCATACTGGCAGAAACTCTGCCTGTCCCCATGACGTTTTTCATCATGGCATCCCCTCCTTTGCCATCAAAAGCCACGCCCCCATGGGCCACATGCAGGCCAGAAACGGCAAGGTGGCATTGGCCGTGTTTTTTCCGACCCAGTTTCCCCGCAAAATGATCCCCGCGCTCCAAAACCAGCTGACCGCCAGACCTCCCAACAGCAGCAGCCAGATCTCCTCCCCCTTTAGATACCAGGCGCTTGCCAGCAAAAACCATCCGTCTCCCGTTCCCACGGCCCCTCGGGTGACCCTGCTCACAAGCAAAAGCCCAAGCCCCGCGGCCAGCCCCTGGATATGGCCAGCCGGCCCGGTTAAAAGGGCATAGACGATCCCCACGCCGCCGCAGACCGCCAAAACCCTACAGGAAACCATCCGCTCCCTCAGATCTGACACTGCCCCAATGGTCAGACATAAAAACCAGAACCACCGCATATTCGTCCTCCCCCTTTCTCTGTTTATGTTACCTCCATTATTTCGTTTCTGTCCCTGAACAGTAGGAACACGCTCCCAAATATTCCACCTCGGATCTTAAAACCGACCTGACATAGGCATTGATGGCCGAACAGGAAGGGCTGGTATGATAATGTTCCCCTGAAGGCATGATATACACTGTCGCCGCGTTGTCATCCCCGCACCTTGCGCAGGGATGATATCGCTTCCCGTCCTGGTTCCTCTTATCCCCGATATCCTTTATGGAAACTGCCGTCAGATCATTGTGCAGATAATGGCAGGCGCGGCTTACATGATAGCGAGTGCTGTTCTTTCCCACATAGACTACCATGTTATCTTCCTCCCCATCCCCCCTGTCCCCGCTTCGCCCCTCCTGTCCCACCCATGCCCTGCGAAAGCTTCTGTTGGTCTGTTTTACCGTTCTCCTGCCAAGGACGGAGAATGGCATCCTGATCTCATAGTCCACCATCAGATCTATGGTCTCTCCGTCCTTTAACAGGTTGGACCGCGCCAGCGACAGTTTCCGGACAGGCAGCTTCTCCAGCCTTGTCCGCAGGGTCAGTTCCGCGTATCCATAGGCGGCCGCGGCGCTTAACCCCTGGTTTTCCTCCGTATATTTTGACAAATAGGCTGTCTGCCCGATGTTCTCGCTGACATACTCTGCCGTGGCCTGAACCTGTCTGTGTACATCCATCACCTGAAAAAGGGTTATGAAAACAGCTCCCGCGTACAGAAACAGCGGCAGGACCAAAGCAGCCTCCAGTGTGAGACTGGCAGAGGCGCAGAGGGATGCCTTTTTTCCAGATATACAACTTTTGATCATAAGGATTCGTACTTGGAGAGTCACGCTTCGATTTTTTGATTTCTTTGGAAATAAGCCGAAAAAAGGCACCCTTCTCCACCTCCGCTTCTGTTTTTGATAGGATCAATATGCTTTCTCCCCTGCTGCCTCCAGGGAATATCCCTCCTGGCCATTGACCATGTTTTCCACAATGGGCAGCCTAAAAAACATATGTTTTCCACATCCCTTTACCCGGATGTCCACACCATAGGCGCAGTTTTCCACCCGAAACCCTGGCTGCTGCCTCTGGATATTCAGCTGCATCACATCCAGCATCCTCATGTGCTTTATCTGAGGATCCGTTTTCAGAAGGAGCAGTTTCAGGTATTGCTCATAGGTAAACCCCCGCTCTGTACTGCTCTCTCCTGCCCCGGCATCCATCATCTGCCCCCGCCCCATGTCCAGGATGTTGTCCAGACTTGTAGTCCAGTCGCCTTTCTGCTTCCACAAGGGTACTTTTCCGCCAGACATCAGCCTTCGCAGATCCTGGATCGATTCCCCCACAGCCCAAACTCCCATGATCACGCAAGCCACGATCTTGACCAAAGGCGCCAGCCCGGTAACTCCTGTGATCACAGCCGCCAGCGCTTCCGCCTCCTGCCGCTTTTCCGGGTCAGATAAAATATGGATCAGGTTCATGCCCTCCCTGACAACAAACAGCTCTGTCACCGTCCTTTCCAGGTTTTCCCGGTCCGTGCCGCCTCCGTGCAGAAGATATTCCAGTTCATACTGAATCGGATGGTTGTCCTCACTTAAGGCATTTGTAAAAAATCGGCCGCAGTATTCGTTTATCAGCACTCGCTCTGCCAGACGGTTTCCGGCTGTTCCCACCTGCCCCTTAGCGCCTGCTGCCATGTTGCCGGAAGGAAGATCTGTCTTCGGAAAAGCTGCCCCGGAGATGACGGTTCCGGCTGGCATTACCGCTTCCACCAGACCGCCTTCTGCCAGCTGCCTTACCTGGTCCAGAAGCTTCTGTTTCTCCTTATCACCGGAAGAAGGATTGCGGGCAAGGCCGCTGTTCTTATACCCATATCTCCAATGATCCGCAGCAGCGGCCAGGGACAGCTCCTGATCTTCTTCCTCCTCAACCTCCTCCTGATGATCCATGCAGTCTTCCACCAGCTGCTCCGTCTCATCCAGAAGGCGCAGGTTATGATCTGTCCATGTTTCCCACCGGGCAAACTCCTGCCGCCTTTCTCCGTCTTTCGCAAGATAGGCGTCATAGGGATTCCACTGCTGTCTGAAAAGCTGTTCCCGGTCCTCCTGCAGATCGCCGCTTACCTCATCCACCTTTAACTGGGACTGGTGATTTTTGGCCGAAAGCGCCTGGGCCTGCTTCTCATACTGCCTCATCAGGCCAGGGTACTTGCCTGCCGTCTTTCTGTAATCTTTGGCCGCCCGGAAAAATCCTCTGTCGTCATCCCGCTCCAGGGCATGGGCGATCTCCTGACAGAGACTCTCTTGCTCCTGAACATTGCGGATCAGTTTATCGACTGCCTGCTCCAGTTTTCTCGCTTCTTTTTCCTGACCGTCATAGATATCTGACAGCGTGTGTACGCTGGCCGCTTCTGCCACGTCTCTGAAAAACGACTCTCCCTGCTCCGACTCCACAAAAAGCTGCGTTACTGCCCCCAGCTTCATAAAGTTCAGGACTTCTTCTGCCAGAAGATCTCCCTCTCTGTCGCTGATTCCCGTCAGACCGGTCACTTCCACGGATTCCAGGTTCATCGGATACCAGTTTTTCACGGACAGATATTCCTGGATATAGCTCTCCAGATCCTGGATGATCTCCTTCTCTTCCCCGTATTCCAGGGCAAACACCCGGTACTCCTCCCAGAGGCGGCGGTGATAACGGCTGAACAGCGTATCCAGCGCTCCCCCTGTGGCCACCTGGAAGTAATATCTGGAACCGGCCGTTCTGGCCGATTCCAGCATGACGCAGAGAAGCGCCCATATACACAGCAGACACATACTTAAGAACACGGTGATCTGTCCGCTTCTCTTCATCAGTACACCTCTTTGGTCTGTTTCTCGATCTCCTTAAAGATCCCTTCCAGCAATGTGGTGATCTGCTTTTTAAAGATGATCACCAACCCCACCAGAACCACCAGGATCAGCACCACCTCAATGACCCCGATCCCGTCCTCCTCAACCCAAAACGCGCTCAATTCTTCTCGTATCATAAGTTCCTCCTCTTTTTTCTTCTACTGCACTGCCAGCAGCGCCGGGACCATGATGATCACCATCACCACTGCCAGCATCAAAAACAGCGGTATCAGCAGCCTGGTGCCGGCCTCCTCTCCCAGACGTCGTGCCGTGTGTTTCTGCTCCTCCCACGCGGCGGTCATCTCCTGTTCCAACAGCTGCTGCAGATTTTTTGTTCCTGTCCTTCGGTTTTGCTCCAAAAGACTGCTTAATTTCATATAGGGCTGCAGATTACATCGCCTTCCAAAAGCGTCGATGGCCTTTCCCTCCGGCTCTCCGTACTGAATCTGGCGCAGTGTAATCGCCATTTCCTCATAGGCAGGCCGGACCGGACCTCCATGGCGCTCTTTCCTCGCCTCATACCCCTGCGTTATACACTCCCAGGCCTTTTGCACCGTAAGCCCGGCTCCTATGTACACCATAAGCTGGTATACCACATCCGCATAATCCAACAAAAGCATCTGTCGTCTCTGTTTTTTCTTGTTCTCCTCCTTTGTCTTTTCCTGTCCGTAAAACAGGACTGCCAGCGCCACCCCCAGAACCGGAAGGATCCAGTAATCCGAAGCCCCGGCGTCCCGATAGCGCAGTTTCTTTCCCTGATATTCCTTTGGGAGAATGACCTGCTCCTGAAAGGGCTGCTCCCAGTCTGACATCTGTATCAGTTCCCGAAGCGCTTCTTCCTTCTCTTCTTTTTCGCTGTGAACTGCCGGGCAGACCCGCAGTGTCAGCTCCCCCTCCTTTTCATATACGCCGTCTGTCAGAGTCACCGCCAAAACTGCCTGGATCCCCTCCGGTCCTATATCCTCTGCTGTGATCTGCCCGTAGGAATCTACCACCTCCGGATCCCTGCTCTGCCATACGGCCCGGATCCCGGTTCCGTCAAAAGAAGTCACAAGATTCAGATCTGTCCTGACCTGATCCAGAGATCCGTTCGCCCCCAGGATCCGCTCTGGCAGCTGGCCAAACAGCTCTTCCATCAAGTTACAGGCCATGACCTCCTCATATTGTACCGGCCCGATATCGACAGTACATGTCACCGGTTCTCCAAAAGCCCCGTCCACAATCAGGTCATAGCGTCTGCTGTCCTCCCCGTAACCGCCCCGTTCCAGATACCCCTGGCTTAACGAACTGTCCGTGTATTCCTGATACATGGCGATCCCAAAAAGCAGAAACGCTCCTCCAATGCTGAGCATCTGCTTTTTCCATCTGCCTATCCCTGCCGTCCACCTTCCCGCCATAGCGTTTCCTACCCAACATGGATATCCAGGATCTTCCAGGACAGATAACAGGACAGCAGGTACATGGCAAGACATCCGCTCATAACGATCCGGCCAAAGGCAGTCTCATACATCACCCCAAAGAACCCGGGAGAGGTAGCGTCTATGTAGAGGATCATCAGAAAGGGTATAACCATCATCACCTTCTGCTCAAATTGAACCGACGCGGACATGGTGCGGATCTCCTCCTTTACCTGGCTTTTGTCCTCCATGATGGATACTGTATGGCAGATAACCGGCGCCAGCTGACCGCCGCTGCGTTTGGCGATCTGAAAGATCCGCGAAAAACGTTCCGCCTCCTCCATGCCGCTGCGCCATGCAAAGTCCTGGATCACCTGTTCCACAGAACGGTTTAGGTTCATCTGCTCCCGCATATACACAAACTCCCGCACGATCATTTCCTCCCGCCCGTAAAGCTGTTCTAACTCCCCGCAGCCTGCCATAATGGCATTTTCTGCCGAATAGCCTGCATGGAGCAGACCTGCCAGGACCTTTATGGCCTCTTTAAACTGCTGTTCCAGACAAAGGAGCTTCTTTTTTCTCCAGGACCTCTGATAGATCCACAGATATCCGCAGGCCGGGATCAGAAGCAGGACAAACGCCGCCATGCTGCGGTAAAACCCGTAGGCCACAATAGCAGCCATGAAAACTCCCTGACAGACTCCCGTGATCCAGTGGCGGACTCCCATAGGGCCGATCACATCCGGCACATTACAGAGTTTCCCCTGCTGTCCGAAGCTTTTCCTGATGCCGAAGCTGTCCCCTCTTTTGAAGGTTCCCGGCCACGGCCTTTTCCTGTTTCCCATATCCATTCCCGGCGTTTCCCTCACCCTCCTCCTGAAATTCATAGAGGGTGTGGAGCCGGATCTCTCCTTTCTCATAACCGTCCACCTCCGTGATCCACAATACCTTTCTGCTCCTGTCCCGCAGCCGTCCCAGATGGATCAGCACATCTAACGCCGAGGCAATCTGACTTCGGATAGCCTCCAGCGGCAGGTCCGCTCCCATAAGAACCATGGTTTCCAGCCTGGCAAGCATGTCCGCCGGACTATTGCCGTGGCCGGTGCTTAAGCCGCCGTCATGACCGGTATTAAAACTGTTGAGAAGCTCCAGGGCCTCCTTTCCCCTGACCTCCCCCACCACGATCCTGTCAGGGTTCATCCGAAGGGATGCCCGTATCAGATCTCCGATGGTGATCTGACCCTCACCCTGAGGGTTGGCTGTGCGGGTTTCCAGGCGTATGAGATTTTTGACCTGCTGGATCTGCAGTTCCGCCGAATCCTCTATGGTGATCACCCGCTCCCCCTTTGGGATATAAGCCGAGAGCGCGTTTAAAAAAGTAGTCTTGCCTGAATTCGTCCCGCCGCTGATAAAGATGTTATATCCGGATCGGACCAGCTTCTTCAGAAGATCCGCCGCCTCGCGGCTTATGGTCTTGCCTTCGATCAGCATCTCCATGGTGATCTGCCTGGGAAACTTGCGGATCGTCACCACAGGCCCGTCCAAGGAGACGGGCGGAAGCACCACATGGACCCTGGAGCCGTCAGGCAGCCGGGCGTCCGCTATGGGGGACGCCACATTCACCGTCCGGTTCACCCTGCTGACCATCTGCTGGATCATGTCCTCTAACTGTTCCTGAGAGTCAAACTCCTGATCCCAAAGTTCCACGCTGCCTTTTCGCTCCATAAAAATATGTCTGGGACCGTTTATCATCACCTCCGTGATCTCCGGGTCATCCAGAAGCTGCTGCAGGATATCCAGTTTGCGGAAAGAATTAAACAGGCCTGTCCGAAGCTCGATCCTCTCTTTTAAAGGAAGATACTCCTCTTCCCCCTTCTCAAAGATCAGCCTGTCAATGATCTCATACAATTCCTCGTCGCTGGTTTCCCTGCTGCCGTTTACCTCCTCCCGGATCAGCCGCCTTAACTCCTCCCGGATCCCTTTGGCGCTTCCAGGGTTCTCTCCTCTCCCTCTCGTCATTTCCATGGCACTCCTTTCAGCAATTTTCTCACATAGTCCCCCAGCTCTCCCCAGAGAAGCTGCTCCATATAGGTATCCTTTCTCCCAAAGCTGCTGTGATAAGGCAGTTTCACCCGCATGATACGCTCTCTTAAATCCTCCCGGTGGGTCACATCCAGATACTCCTCAAACTCCTCCAGCTTTGCGGAGGAAACCCCGTCCTCCTTTACCGGCATATAGATAATATCGCACCGCTCCAGCAGAGGGATCATATTGCATATGACCTGGCCGAGATCTACGATCACATACTGGTACCCGCACTCTGACGCCATTTTCTCCACCAGTTTCCCCGCCTCGTCCCCGGTCAGCTGTTCCAGATCCTGGGGGTACTTTACGGGAGGTATGTAGTCCATATCTTTCCAGTTATACACAATGCTTTTCAGTCTCATGACACTGAAACTTTCCTGTCTAAAAAAATACAGCACATCCGACAGATCCCCCTTGCCGTCGCCTTTAAGAAGGCTGCTAAATCCGGAAAACACCTCAAATCCCACATAGAGCACTCTCCCGTCCCGGGCAAGCTGCTGCCCCATGGTGAGAGCCATGGATGTTTTCAGACACCTGGCCACCGGCGAGTAGACGCCTATGATCTTGGCTCTCTGCCCCACTGCCACCAGCATTGGCTGGGGTTTCTCACAATAGTACGCCATCACCTCCCGGATCACGCTGTCCGTGGACTGATACTTATAGACGCTGGGGTAACTGCCGGTGGAGGACACGATCTCCCCCTCTGCCAGCGTGACCACGGATCTGGCCCCGATCTCGTTCAGCTGCTTTTCCGGCGCGGCCCCGCTGACAAGGAGAATCTCGATCACATGCCCTTTTGCGTACTCTTTCAATGCCTCCAGGGACGTAAAGGGAACTACCGTAAACGGCGCCTTTTCTTTCTGATTTACCACGTCGGCAAACCGCTCCGCGTAACAGGCGTCCACATCCCAGACCGCCATTATTTTTTCCATGATACCTCCTGTATGTTCGTATTTACAGTCAGACATCCACTGTGATCCATCCGAGGCCGCCGCGGACCTCTCCTCCCTACTTGACCATCAACCTTAACAAATACCACAGATATCCTCCCAGCAGACAGACCGCCAGGGGTATCACCGCGTTTTTCCCGTCTCTTGACGCCTGATAATAAGGCACTGCTTCTTTCGTCAGGAATAACCGCCTGATGTAGGCGAAAAAATAGGTAAGACGCTGGACCAGATTCCTCCTGACCAGCATTTTCAGAAAAGCCAGAACGGCTCCAATGAAAAATCCATATAAAATAACATTTGCTCCTGTTTTAAACCCCAGAAAACCAAGGATCAAAGCCATAAGCTTTACATCCCCCGCCCCGATCATGCGGAGCCGAAACAGCGGAAACCACACTGCCACTGCCATGAAAAGCCGTATCCCATAAAGGATCAAAGGAACTGCCTTCTGTCCCGGAGGGGCTGTTCCCCATGTCAGGCACAGGCCGCACAGGCACCCCAAAAGACACCACCAGTTAGGAATCCTCTGCTCCCGGATATCATACCCGGCTCCCACCATAAGGATCACAAGCAAAAGTCCTGAATTGACAAAAATAAACACTTCACCTCCCTTTTTCCTTTCATCCATCTCTCACGGAAATCTCTGCCCGAAACGGGCGGTACAACAACAACTGAATAATCTGATAAAATGAATCTCTGTGAATTTGCTGACTGTTTCTTTATTATGCACGCCTTTAGGTAAAATGTCAATATGTTTTTTAATTTTTTTGTTTCATTTGTTTATTTTTTATCGCTCTCCGTTGACCATCCGCCTGTAAGATGGTAAAATAGAATGTATCTCCATGTATAAAAATTCCATTTCGGTAAAATACTGTTTCTATACCACTACAGTTTATTCAGGAGATGATGGAATATGAGACATGGTAAAAAATTAGGTGCAGCCACGACCCGCTTTCGGGAAAGACAGGCTCTTCGGGCGCAGATTGAGCAGACCCGCCACAAGATTGATTCTGTGAGAAATCATTTTGAGCAAGTGGTGGACCCTACGCTGATCGACTGCTATATCTATGAACTGAATGCCGCGCAGCTGCGGTATCAGTTTCTGCTCCGCAGATTTAAGAATCTGGAAATTGATGCATGAAAGCTGCCGGATGCCGCGAAGAGCGCAAGATCGCTTTTCGTGACATCCGGCAAAGGGGAAAAGGCAGTAAGATTTATGGAGGAGGACAAAAAGTTATGGCACGCAAGAAAGAACTGGGAACCGGCATTATCACGGAGACCGACCGATATCTCTATGGAGAAGGAACCCACTACAAGATCTATGAAAAACTGGGAGCCCACCCCAAAACTTACCGAAGAAAAGAGGGCATGTATTTTGCTGTGTGGGCTCCCCACGCTCAGGCAGTCAGCGTTGTAGGAGATTTTAACGACTGGAATCCTGACGCCACTCCCATGGAAGCCCTGGCGTCTTCAGGCATCTACGAGGTATTTGTTCCCGGCCTTGGCACAGGCCAGCTGTACAAGTACGCCATCACCACAGCCAGCGGCAAGGTGTTGTTTAAGGCTGACCCTTACGCCTTTGAAGCGGAGTACCGCCCGGGCACTGCCTCCATCACTGCCGACATCTCCGGCTTTGTGTGGAAGGACGACGTGTGGATGAAAAAGAGAAAGGAGACAGACCTTCTTTCTTCGCCCCTTTCGATCTATGAGGTCCATTTAGGTTCCTGGAGGAAGATGAACCGGGAAGAAAAGGACGGATATTACACTTACATAGAGGCAGCCCACGAGCTGGCTGATTATGTAAAGGAGATGGGATACACCCATGTAGAGCTGATGGGGATCGCGGAACACCCCTTTGACGGCTCCTGGGGCTATCAGGTGACCGGCTACTACGCTCCCACCTCACGGTACGGCTCGGCAAAAGACTTTATGTATTTTGTCAATTATCTCCACAAGAAAGGCATTGGCGTTATCCTGGACTGGGTTCCCGCCCATTTCCCCAGAGACGCCCATGGACTGGCTGACTTTGACGGACAGCCTCTGTACGAGTACGCGGACACAAGAAAAGGCGAACACCCTGACTGGGGCACCAAGGTATTTGACTATGAAAAGCATGAGGTCTCTAACTTCCTCATTGCCAACGCCCTTTACTGGATCGAAGAGTACCACATCGACGGGCTTCGGGTGGACGCCGTAGCCTCCATGCTGTACCTGGATTACGGCCGCTCAGGCGGCAACTGGGTCCCCAACAAATACGGCGAGAATAAAAATCTGGAAGCCATCGAGTTCTTTAAGCATCTCAACAGCATTGTAAACCAGCGGTGCAGCGGCGCCATGGTTATAGCCGAGGAATCCACGGCATGGCCCATGGTCACGGGAAAGCCGGAGGACGGCGGGCTGGGCTTCCGCTTTAAGTGGAACATGGGATGGATGCATGATTTTTTGGAGTACATGAAGCTGGACCCCTATTTCCGCAAGTACAACCACAACAAGATGACCTTTGGCATGACTTATGCCACCAGCGAGAACTTTATCCTGGTGCTGTCCCACGACGAGGTGGTCCACCTGAAATGTTCCATGATCAACAAGATGCCGGGCCTTCATGACGACAAATTCGCCAACTTAAAGGTGGGCTATACGTTTATGATGGGCCATCCGGGCAAGAAGCTTCTGTTCATGGGACAGGATTTCGGCCAGCTCCACGAGTGGGATGAAAAGGTGTCCCTGGACTGGTATCTTGCCGAGGAGCCTCTCCACAAAGATTTACAGAATTATTTTAAGGATCTGCTGCATATTTACAAAAAATATCCTGCTATGTACAGCCTGGACTATGACTGGGACGGATTCCAGTGGATCAATGCCAATGACGGCGACCGTAGCATTTTCAGTTTTATCCGCCGCAGCAAGACCGGCAAGCAGAACCTGCTGTTTATCTGCAACTTTACGCCTGTGGCAAGGCCTGACTATCGGGTTGGCGTTCCCAAAAAGGGCAACTACTCCCTGCTTCTGGACCAGACCCACGGCCTGTATAAAACAGGCGATGATAAGGTGACGTACCGCTCCACCAAGTCCGAGTGCGACGATCAGCCATTCTCCTTTGCCTATCCTCTTCCGGCTTACGGGACGGCGATCTTCCGCTTCTGATCGTTTGCTGAATAGAAATCCCTGTAAAATCATGTATGCGTCTCTGCGCATACGGGTTTTACAGGGATTTTTTACAGCCCCGATAGTGTAACTTTACCTGGGGAATATTAAGAAATAAAAAAACAAGACGACATC
>CAJUFP010000025.1 GCA_910585645.1 uncultured Hungatella sp.
CTCATCGGAATGTTTGGCATATCTGAACCCGAACGGCACACAGCCTCCCTTCTCTGACTGGCTCCACGACTAACTCCGCCTTTGCTCACTCAATTATATATCAAGAATCCTTTATGAGCCGCAATAAAAAAGTTGTATAAAATTTACAAAAAGGGTTTAATTTTTAACATATTTGTGGTATTATTTACCCATGTAATTCATATTTTAAGGAGGATGAGGTTATGAAGAAAAAACTGGCATTGTTGTTGGCATGTTCTATGATAATGGGTCTGACTGCCTGCGGCGGCAGCGGCGGCGGAGAGACTACGGCTGCTCCCACGGAGCCGGCGGTTACCTCTGCGGAAGCTTCCGGACAGACGGAGGCAGCTGACAAGGCCGGGGCGGATGACGCCGGAGAACAGGAGGCGGCAGGCGGCATGGACGCCTTGATCGAGGCGGCCAAGGCAGAGGGGGAGCTGACGGTGTATGGCTCCTGCGAGGAGGAGTATCTGTCCCTGGCGTGCAAGAATTTTGAACAGCTGTACGGGATTAAGACGAAATTCCAGAGACTTTCTACTTCTGAGGTGTACACCAAGATCTCTGAGGAGGCGGGGAAACCGTCTGCGGATGTGTGGTTCGGCGGAACTACAGACCCCTATAATGAGGCAGTGGCTGACGGCCTTCTCATGGAGTATGAGGCAGAGAACGCGGCCAACCTGATCAGCGAGGATTACAAAGATCCCACCAACTGCTGGTACGGCATCTATAAAGGCATTCTGGGCTTTATGGTCAACACGGAGGAACTGGCCCGTCTGAACCTGGAAGCCCCCAAGACATGGGATGATCTGACAAAGGAAGAGTACAAGGACCTGATTATGCTTTCCAACCCCAACACCGCGGGCACGGCCAAGCTGGTGATCAACACCATGATCCAGATGAAGGGCCATGATGAGGCTATGGAGTATTTTAAAGCTCTTGACAAGAATATCAGCCAGTACACCAAGTCCGGTTCCGGCCCTTCCAAGATGGTAGGCCCGGGGGAGTGCGTGATCGGTATCGGGTTCCTTCACGACGGGATATACCAGATCCTTCAGGGCTATGACAATATTCAGCTGATCGTGCCTGAGGACGGAACCTCCTTTGAGGTGGGAGCTACCGCGATCTTTAATGGCTGCGCTCACCCCAACGCGGCGAAGCTTTGGATCGAGTATGCCCTGTCACCGGAGTGTGTGGACCACGCCAAGGAAGCCGGCTCCTACCAGTTTTTGGTGCTGTCCAACGGGGCTCAGCCGGAGGAGGCCGCCAAGTTTGGACTGGATATGAATAATACCATTGACTATGATTTTGAGGATGCCAAGGCCAACAGTTCTAAGTATGTGGAGGATTTCTTCGGGGCTCTGGGAAGTTCTGCTGACGACAGGTTTAAGACAGAGTAACTGAAATTAAAAACATACCACAGGGGAATGCTGCGTGATGCGTGGTCGCACACGCGGCATTTTGCCTTTGAAAACTTGTTTTTGCGGGGAAAGGGGGATGGATATGTCCAAGAAACAGAGCGCGGCGCTGGAGAGAAAGAAATTCTTTTCTGATCCGATCCTGATCAGCATGATCGCGGTTTTGCTGGTATTTTTGGCGCTGTTTATTTTGTATCCGCTTCTCATGCTGCTGGTGGACAGTTTTTTTGAGGAGGGGAAGGTAACATTTGCCGTGTTTGGAAGGGTGCTGAGTCTGGAGCGGTTTCAGACGGCGTTTAAAAATACCCTGGTGCTGGGATTTATTACAGGTATCGCGTCTACGGCCATCGGACTTTTGTTCGCCTATGTGGAAGTCTATGTGAAGCTTCGGACAAAGATCCTGGAAAAGCTTTTTTCTGTGGTGTCCATGCTGCCGGTGGTGTCCCCGCCTTTTGTGCTGTCTCTGTCCATGATCATGCTGTTTGGGCGCAGCGGCATTATCACCCGTTCGCTTTTGAAGATTTACGATTCTAATGTGTACGGGCTTAAAGGCATTGCCATTGTGCAGACTTTGACATTTTTTCCGGTGTGTTACCTGATGCTTAAAGGACTGTTAAAGAATATTGATCCGTCTCTGGAGGAGGCCACCAGGGACATGGGGGCAACCAGGTGGAAGGTATTTACCAGCGTTACCTTCCCTCTGCTTCTTCCCGGACTGGGCAATGCGTTCCTGGTGACATTTATCGAGTCTGTGGCCGATTTTGCCAATCCCATGCTTATCGGCGGTTCCTACGATACGCTGGCCACCACGATCTATCTGCAGGTAACCGGGGCCTACGATTCTACCGGCGCGGCAGCCATGTCCGTGGTCCTGCTGTCTTTGACTGTGGTGCTGTTTTTGATCCAGAAGTATTATCTGGAGAAAAAGACGGCGGCCACTCTTACGGGAAAGGCGTCCCGCATGAGGATGCTGATTGAGGACAGAAGCGTTACGGTGCCTCTGACCATCTTCTGTACCCTTGTGGCGGCGTTTGTGGTGTTGATGTATGTGATGGTGCCTTTTGGAGCGCTGTTTACCTTGTGGGGCAGGGATTACAGCCTGTCCCTGAAATGGTTCCAGTACATGCTTCGGACCAGCGGGATCAAGGCTTTTAAGGATTCTTTCGTGCTGTCTTTGATCGCGTCTCCGCTGACGGCGTTTCTGTCCATGGTCATTGCCTACCTGGTGGTGAAAAAGAGATTTAAGGGCAAGGGGTTTATTGAGTTCGTGTCCATGCTTGCCATGGCTGTGCCGGGGACAGTGCTGGGCATCGGGTACATCAGAGGGTATGCCAACGGGTTGTTCCGCACAGGCGTCATGAGCGGGCTCTATGGCACAGGGCTGATTTTGATTATCGTGTTTATTGTGCGGAGCCTTCCTACAGGGACCAGAAGCGGTATTTCGGCTCTGCGCCAGATTGACAAATCCATCGAGGAGTCGGCTTACGACATGGGCGCCAATTCGGCCAGGGTGTTTATGACCGTCACGCTGCCGTTGATCAAGGATTCGTTTTTCAGCGGACTGGTTACGGCTTTTGTCAGGAGCATTACGGCTATTTCAGCCATCATTCTTCTGGTTACCCCGGATTTCCTTCTGATCACCTGCCAGATCAATGAGCAGGCGGAGAAGGGAAATTACGGTGTGGCCTGCGCTTACGCCACAGTGCTGATCGCCATTACCTACGGCGCGGTGCTGATCATGAATACGCTTATCAGATTTTTTGGGACCAGCAGAAGGGTCAAGGAGGAGGCATAGATGGAGAAACAGAAAAAAGGCGTTCGCCTGGAACATATTTCGAAGATCTACAAGGACCCGAAGACGGGCAAGGAATTTTACGCGGTGCAGGATACCACCCTGGATATTGAGGCCGGGACGTTTGTGACGCTGCTGGGGCCGTCAGGGTGCGGAAAGACCACCACCCTGCGGATGATCGCGGGATTTGAGAGCCCGGACGAGGGGGAGATCTACTTAGGCGGAGAGGCCATCAACAGCCTGACGCCCAACAAAAGGGATACGGCCATGGTGTTCCAGAGCTATGCGCTGCTGCCCCACTATAATGTGTTTGACAATGTGGCCTACGGGCTTAAGATCCGCAAGCTGCCAAAGGAAGAGATACGGGAGCGGGTGATGAAGATCTTAAAGCTGGTGGAGATGGACGGCATGGAGAGCCGTATGACCAACCAGCTTTCAGGAGGACAGCAGCAGCGGGTGGCGCTGGCCAGGGCTCTGGTGCTGGAACCGGGGGTGCTTTTGTTTGACGAGCCTTTGAGTAATCTTGACGCCAAGCTGCGCGTTTCCATGCGGACGGAGATCCGCAAGATTCAGCAGAAGGTGGGTATCACGGCTATCTATGTGACCCACGACCAGTCGGAAGCCATGAGTATTTCCGATAAGATCATTATTATGAGCAAGGGAAGGGTGGAGCAGATCGGCACGCCCAGGGAGATCTACTATCACCCCAATTCCCGGTTTGTGGCTGATTTTATCGGGGAGGCTAATTTCCTGGAGGCCAAGGTGGTGTCTGTGGAGGGGGATAAGGCTAAGATCCATGTGGCCGGGGAGACCCTGATGGTCAACAATTACGCCGGGGCCAAGGCTGGGGATACGGCGGCTTTGGTGATCCGCCCGGAGGCTGCCGCTCTGGCTGAAAAGGGGTATCTGGAGGCAAAGGTGATGCTGTCCACGTTTATGGGCTCCTATCAGTATTACCAGGTGATGGTGGGGGAGATGGAGATTCAGATTACGGACTATAATCCGGTGAACAGGCGGATCTATGAGGTCGGTGAGAAAGCATTTCTGGATTTTGACACGGCCGGGGTTTATATTTTGTAAAAATGTTGAATCAATGGTGAAAAGATATGAGATGACAGGACAAGGGGCAGGTATACTGTCCCTTTTTCCACGCCCCGTGAACTGTAACCATCCTTTCGGATGATGGTAAGTTCGCCTTTCATGGAATCTTGACACGGACATGGATGGTCTGGTATAATCGGGAGCAGATTAATGGGCCTGTATAAGCAGGCGCAGACGGCAGAAGCCGTGGAGAACAGATTTGGCATTGACGCAGGATGTGGGGAAGCTGTGAAGGCAATGAGCCGCCAGAAGGGGGCTGTTACTTTCATGGCTTTTTGTGTGGAACTAGAGGGACGGAACATGGAGGAGAAAACACGGCAATATCAGAAGGAGAGCAATTTTATGAAGGAGAATCATATCCGGCAGATCTTAGAACAGGTAAAAGAGGGGACGTTGTCCGTGGAGGAGGCAGGTCAGCAGCTCCATATGGGCAGGTATGAGGAGATGGGATATGCAAAGTTGGATATCAGCAGGAAAGAGAGGACCGGATTTGGCGAGGTGGTCTTTTGCAGCGGCAAGACAGACCACCATCTGGAGGCTATCTACGAGAGACTTTTTGAAAAGGAGGGGGAAGTTTTAGGCACCAGGGCCACGAAGGCGCAGTTTGAGCTGATTCGCGGCAGGTTTCCCCAGGCCAGCTATGACCCGGTGTCCCGCGTCTTAAAGATTCAAAGTAAGGAAAAGGAGCTTGTGGGCAATGTGGCGGTGTGTACGGCTGGGACGGCAGATATTCCTGTGGCGGAGGAAGCCGCGCAGACAGCGGAGTTTTTCGGCGCCTATGTGGAGCGGATCTATGACGTGGGGGTCAGCGGGATCCACAGGCTTCTTAACCGGATGGAGACGATCCGGAAGGCCAACTGCGTGGTGGCGGTAGCAGGGATGGAGGGAGCTTTGGCCAGCGTCATAGGCGGCATGGTAAGCAGGCCGGTTATAGCGGTTCCCACTTCCGTGGGGTACGGGGCTAATTTTCACGGACTTTCGGCTCTTTTGACCATGATCAATTCCTGTGCCAATGGGATCGCGGTGGTGAATATTGACAACGGGTATGGAGCCGGATATCTGGCTACCCAGATGAATCGGTTGGCAGTGGGAGGAGAGAATAATGGATGAGAAGCAAAGACGGCTGCACCGGCTTATGGCCGGGTATGCGGATGGAGACGTGGCGGTGGCATTTTCCGGAGGCGCGGATTCGGGACTGCTTCTGAAGCTGGCTGTCATACACGCAAAAGAGAAGGGAACCCGGGTGTTGGCCGTAACTGCCGGCACAGAGCTGCACCCTGCGGGAGATATGGAGACTGCCAGGATGGCGGCTTTGGAGATCGGGGCGGAGCATATGGTCCTTGAAGTCCGGGAGCTAGAGGCTGCCGGGATCGAGCGCAATCCGGTGGATCGGTGTTACCGCTGCAAGAAGTATCTGTTTGAAGCCGTTAAGAACGCGGCAAAACAGGCAGGGGCGAAGGTGGTTCTGGACGGGACCAACGCAGATGACTTAAAGCAGTACCGCCCAGGCCTTAGGGCTTTGGAGGAGCTGGGGATCCAAAGTCCTTTAAAGGAGGCGGGGATTACGAAGGCACAAGTGCGTCAGCTGGCGGCGGAATACGGGATATCCGTGGCGAACCGACCGGCTGCGCCCTGTCTGGCCACCCGGTTTCCCTATGGGGAGGCGCTTACTGTGGACAAGCTGAAAAGGGTTGGGCAGGGGGAAGATTATTTAAAAAGCCTGGGGCTTTATAATGTGCGGCTGAGAGTCCATGGCGATGTGGCCAGGATTGAGGCAGATGAAAAAGATCTGGAAAGGCTGTTGGGGGAGAGGAAAGATATTGCGCGGAAACTGAAAGCTCTGGGATATGGGTACGTGACCCTGGACCTGGAGGGATTTCGGTCAGGAAGCATGGATGAAGGGCTGCCTGACAAGGTCAAAGAGGAGACAAACCGTGGAACAGGTCAGGAGTTTTGAAGAAAACGAGAATGAGAGGATGAGAACATGGATAAGGGAATGAAACTTTATTTGGAGTGTTATTCGGGAATCAGCGGGGATATGACCGTTGCGGCGCTGCTGGATCTGGGGGCAGACGAGAAGGTCCTTACGGAGGCGTTAAAAAGCCTGCCGGTTTCGGGTTTTCAGATCGAGATCAAGAGGGTGGTAAAATCAGGGATCGACGCCTGCGATTTCCGGGTGATCCTGGACAAGGAGCATGAGAATCACGACCACGATATGGAGTATCTGCATGGCCATGATCACAGTCATGTCCATGGGGAGGATCATATGCGCCGCCATCACCATGAGCATGGAGAAAACGGCGGGTGTGTCCACAGCCATGTGGATGAAGAGGGTGAGGGCCATGCTTATGACCATGACCACGGAGAGGGGGACAGTCACGGTCACGCCCATACCCATCCTCACAGCCATGAAGATGGCCACACCCACCACCATCACCATGAGCACCGGGGGATGGGGGAGATCCGCCAGATCATTCGTCAGGGGAGTATGACGGACGGGGCCAAAAAACTGGCTTTAAACATCTTTGAGATCCTGGCCCAGGCGGAATCAAAAGCCCACAATGTGCCAATCGATGAGGTTCACTTCCATGAGGTGGGAGCTGTGGATTCCATTGTGGACATTGTGGCGGCGGCAGTCTGTCTGGACAATTTACACATCCGTGAGGTGATCGTTCCGATGCTGTGCGAGGGAACAGGGACTGTTCGGTGCCAGCACGGGATTCTTCCGGTTCCCGTTCCCGCGGTTGCCAATATTATGAAATCCCACAAGCTTCCGGTGCGGATCGTGGACGCGGAGGGGGAATTTGTGACACCCACAGGAGCTGCCATCGTGGCGGCGGTCCGCACGTCCGAGACGCTTCCCAGGGATTTCGCGGTGGAGAAGGTGGGAATCGGGGCAGGGAAGAGGAACTATGAGCGGCCCGGTATTTTGAGAGCCATGATGATCCGGGACCGGACCGGGAGCCAGGATATGATCTGCAAGCTGGAGAGCAATATTGACGACTGCAGCGGGGAGGTTCTGGGGTATGTGATGGAGCGGCTCTTTGAGGCCGGCGCCAGGGATGTCCATTACACGCCGGTATTTATGAAGAAAAACCGGCCTGCCTGGCAGCTTAATGTCATCTGCAGGGAGGAGGATGTTGAGAAGCTGGAACAGATCATCTTCCGGGAAACGACCACCATCGGGATTCGCCGGATGAAGATGGAGCGGACCGTGCTCAGACGGGAAGAGAAGGTTGTGGATACCGTGTTCGGTCAGGCCCAGGTGAAAGTGTGTGAGGCAAGAGGGGTGAAACGGTTCTATCCGGAGTATGAAAGCGTGGCCGGGCTTGCAAAAGAGCATCAGGCGCCGTTTGCCCAGGTGTATCAGGCCGTTCAAAAGCATTGTATGGATGAGATGTAAGCCTGTCAGGGGAATCTTAGAAGGGCAGTCCGAACAGTTTTTCACGGAATCTTAACTGTTCGGCTGCTCTTTTTCAGGTTACAATTAGAACAGGAACTGTGTATCTCTTTTCTTTGCTGCCATATCAGAAAGAAACGGAAATAGACAGTTGTTTATGTGCAATATATCTAAAATAATTCTCTAATACGTCTAAAAATATGTTAAAAATGTACTAAGAATAACAAAATTATCCCGTATTCAAAGTGCAAAATCCCAGTTATAATACAATCAGAAATGAATAAGGAGGGAGTTTTTTATGGCGGCGGTCTTTGAAAAGATTGACAAGATTAAGCCGGTGTATGACTGGGTGTACCAGCTGGTGATGGTTCTGTGCAAACTGCTTCTGATCGTGGATATCGGAATCACCTGCATGTCCGTGGTGGGAAGGTATGTGCCTTTTATCCCGGACCCGGCATGGTCGGAGGAGGTGGTGCTGACCTGCATGTCCTACATGGCGGTTTTGTCGGCAGCGCTTGCCATCCGCAGGGGAGCCCACATCCGCATGACGGCTCTGGACGGCTATCTGCCTAAAGGGGTGGTGAAGGCTCTGGATATTTTGTCGGATGTGTGTGTGCTGGTTCTGGCGGTTATTATGATCACCGTTGGATGGCAGTATGCTTCGGGGATCGGAGCCAAAGGATCCTACGTGAGTATGCCGGGCGTGTCCAGGTTCTGGATGTATTTTCCGGTTCCTCTGGCAGGGGTGGCTATGGTGGTCTTTGAGTTGGAGGCGCTTTACAACCACTTAAAAGACATTTTGATGAAACAGGAGGGAAATCATTGATGAGCGCGGAAACATATCCGATTGTTGTTCTTCTTGCCAGCTTTTTTATTATGATCATGATCCGTTTTCCCATCGCCTACGCGGTGGCTCTGTCTTCGGTGTTCTGCCTTCTGTCCCAGGGGCTGCCGCTGACGACCATCTGCCAGCAGATGGTCAAGGGGATCAGTTCGTTCAGCCTTATGGCAGTGCCGTTTTTTATTGTCATGGGATGCCTGATGGGTACAGGGGGTATCTCGGAAAAACTGATTGCCCTGGCCAATGCCTGTGTGGGCTGGATGCGGGGCGGCATGGCTATGGTAAATATTGTGGCGTCCTATTTCTTTGGGGGAATCTCCGGCTCTGCTTCCGCGGATACGGCTTCCCTTGGGTCTCTGCTGATCCCCATGATGGTAGACCAGGGATATGACGCGGACTTTTCCACAGCGGTTACCATCACCTCCTCCTGCGAGGGGCTTTTGGTTCCCCCCAGCCACAACATGGTGATCTACGCCACCACGGCAGGCGGGATTTCCGTAGGCAGCTTATTTTTGGCAGGGTATATTCCCGGGGCGCTGCTGGCCGGTTCTCTGATGGTGGGGTCGTATATCATCGCGGTGAAGAGGAATTATCCCAAGGGCGACAAGTTCAGCGTCGGGAATCTGATGAGGCAGTTAAGCGTCTCGTTCTGGGCTCTGGCGGCGGTGCTTATTGTGGTGTTCGGCGTGGTGTTCGGATGGTTTACAGCCACGGAGTCCGCGGCTATTGCGGTTATTTACAGCCTGATCGTCAGCGTTTACATCTATAAAGGGCTGGACTGGAAAGGCGTGTGGAGAGTTTTGGGAGACTGTATCGACACCTTGTCCATTGTGCTGATCCTGATCTCCACATCCAGTATTTTCGGGTATTGTCTTACCAGACTCCATGTACCGGATCTGGCTGCCAATGCCATTACCGGGGTTACCAGGAATCCTGTTTTGCTGGCCCTGCTTTTGAATCTGATCCTGTTGATACTGGGCTGTATCATGGATATGGCCCCTATCATACTGATCGCCACCCCGATTCTGCTGCCGATTGCCACGTCAATCGGAATCGACCCGATTCAGTTCGGCATCATTGTGGTGCTTAACTGCGGCATCGGACTTTTGACCCCTCCGGTTGGAGCGGTGCTGTTTATCGGGTCTGCGGTGGCGAAACTGCCTATGGAGAAGGTAGTCAAAGCGACCCTGCCATTCTATCTGTGTATGATTGTAACGTTGCTTCTGATTACCTTCTTCCCGGCTATCAGCCTGTGGCTGCCAAATCTGCTGGCCGGATGAGCCATACACAGAGATTGGACCAGAAGGATCGAGAACCATAAGAAATAGAAGCTGCCGCGTCGGCCGGATTTGGCGCGTCGGCTTCTTTTTGCTTCAAATAGCGGGGGAAATGTGGTATGATAGTTAAGAATACAGATATTGAGGATACGCAAAGGAAAGGATACCTATGGTCAGAGCCGTTAAAAACCAGTGGAATAATGCCTCCCTAAAGAAAAAGCTTGGCCTTTTTGTGGTGATGCTGGTTCTTGTCATGGGGATTTCCGCAGTCATCAATGTGGCGGCCATGAATTTTGTCATGGGGAATTTTAATGTGATCCTGGACGACAATTCCCGGTGCCACGATTTTCAGGAGGCTATGGAGCTGGAGGTAAGGGCGTTTGAGGCCTATGTGCGCAGCAGGAATGAGGATAAGCGGCAGGAGTTTGTTCTGGCGTGCGTCAGGACGGAGAGATGCCTTCGCTCCCTGCCGTTTGACTATGGAAAGATTGGCAGCGAGCGGTATGCCAGGACATGGAATGTGAAGAACAGCTATGAGAATTACCGCAGGTTTCGGGACGGGGTCCTGGATATGGATCATGGGGCGGAGGGGTTTATCCCCCAGCTGTACAAGGTTTACGATATGCAGGCATATTTGCAGACCTACGCCAGACGGCTGGTGCAGGCGACCCTGAAAGAGGGCAGCGGCAGTTATCAGCAGAAACTTCCGATTGTCTATCGGATGCGGTATCTGATCCTTGTTTTTTCCGTGTTTGTGGTGGCTGTGACCATTGGGTTTACCAGAATTTTGTCCAAGACCATCGTAAATCCTATTGTCATGCTGGCAGGCAGCAGCCAGAAGATCGCCAGGTATGATTTCAGCGAACCGGACCTGACCATGGACAATAAGGACGAGATGGGGGAGTTGGTGAAGGCATTTAACAAGATGAAGCACGCCACGGAAGGCTATATCAATACCCTGAAGAAAAACAGTGAGATCGCGGAGCTGCTCTACAAGGAAGAGATGGAGAAGGTGGAGACAGAGAAGCAGCTGGAGGCTGCCAGGCTGGAGCTTTTAAAAAGCCAGATCAATCCCCATTTTTTGTTTAACACCCTGAATACGATTTCCGGCATGGCCAAGCTGGAGGAGGCCCAGACCACAGAGCAGATGATCACCAGCCTTGGCAGCCTGTTTCGCTATAATCTGAAAATGTCGGAGCAGATCGTGATGCTGGAGCGGGAATTGAAGGTTGTGGAGGATTATATGTTTATTCAGCGGATGCGCTTTGGCGGCAGGATCGTGTATGAATATAAACTGGAGCTGGACCCGGCGGTGGTGATGATTCCCGCCTTTACCCTGCAGCCGCTGGTGGAGAACGCCATTATCCACGGCATTGCCAAGAAGGAGCGGGGAGGAAAGGTGTTTCTGCGGGCGTGGGAAAATGAGGACTATGTGGTGGTCTCTGTGGCGGACACAGGCGTTGGTATGTCTGCCAGTCGGTATGAGGAGCTCTGTCAGGGGCTGAAAGGCGGCGGAGATACGGGAAAACGCTTGTCAAAGGCCGGCATCGGGCTTGGCAATATCTATAAGCGGGTACATACCATGTATAAAAACGGGCAGGTGAGGATCTACAGCAGGGAGGGCCGGGGGACGGTGATCCAGATGTGGATTCCCAGGGAAGGCCGGGGGAATCCGGGGCAGCATTAGGCAGTAAGGAGGGTAGCAGTATCATGTATCGGGTGTTGATCGCGGATGACGAGATGATCGAGAGGACCGTGCTTTTCAGGACGCTGGACAAGAATCTAAAGGGACAGTGTGAGATCTTTCAGGCGGAGAACGGCAGGGAGGCTCTGGAGATTTATGAGAGGGAGCAGATCCAGATCCTGATTTTGGATATTGAGATGCCGGGGATCAACGGCATTGAGGCGGCGGAGCAGATCCGCAAGAAGGACAAGGAGTGCAGCATTATTTTTCTCACGGCTTTTGATGAGTTTTCCTACGCGAAGAAGGCCATAACGGTCCGGGCGCTGGATTATCTTTTAAAGCCTTATGATGAGCAGGAGCTGATGCTGGTAATGGAAGAGGCCATGCGGCAGGCGGACGCCTGTGATGGCGAGGGTCTTGAAGAGAGGCTTAAGGCGCAGGTGTCCGGGGCTGACGCGAGAACTGTACGGGAAGCCGGTCAGGACGTTGCGGATTTGGGGCATGAGGCGGATCAAGGCCATAAGGCTTCGGACGCCCGGGGCAAAGGCGTGGAAAACGGGCGGATTTGTGCGGATTTGGGGCGGCAGAGCCAGGAGGAAGGGGAGGAGTCCGGCAATGTGCGGATGGACAAAGTAACGCAGCTGATTTTTTGTTACATACAGGAAAATTATATGTACGACATCTCCATGCAGGATCTGGCCAGGGCAATGAATTATTCGGAGGCTTATTTCTGCAAATTGTTCAAGCAGTGTTTCAGCAAGAACTTTACGTCTTATCTTACGGAGTACCGGGTAAAGGAGGCGAAACGGATGTTAAAACAGCCTACGGTCAATGTAAAGGATGTGGGCAGGGCTGTGGGGTATATGGACTCCAACTATTTTGCCAGGGTGTTTAAGAGGATCACCGGGCAGACCCCCACCGAGTACCGCATGTGCATATTTCAGAGAGAGTGATATTCATTTGACGACTGGTTGTAGGAAGTGTATAAAGAGAAAATAGAATATGGATAAAATTGTCCTATGTTTCACAAAAATTTACTGTGTTCATAGGGCAAATTTTTTTTTATAATGAATACAGCGTTAAAAATGCGTTAAGAGGCTTTAAGCCAAAGCAAAGTTTAACTTTAGAAAAGAGGAGGAAGTGTATCATGAAAAAGAAATTGATTGTTTCCGTTCTGTGCGCTGCCATGGCGGCAGGAAGCCTTGCGGGCTGTGGGCTGAAGAGCCCGGATGAGCCTACGACGGCGGCTGCGGCAGCAGAGACGACAGCGGCTGCGGCGGCAGGTGGGGAGACTACGGCGGCAGCTCCGGCCGGGGGCGGCTCCGGGGCGTACAACACGGACGATATGCCGGAGGTGACTCTGGTATACGCGGAGGTGAACCCTCTGGACACCATTGTAGGCCAGATGGCCACGGATTTTAAGACCAAGGTTGAGGAGCTTTCCAATGGAAAGATCAAGATCGACGTGCAGGCCAGCGGTGTTCTCGGCTCTGAGAACGACGTTCTGGATACCATGTTGGGCGGCGGCGGAACCATTGACATGTCCCGTATCTCCGCGTTTGCTCTGACCAGCTACGGCGGAGAGAAGTCCATGCTTCTGTCCCTGCCATACACCTTTGTAAACCGCAACCATTTCTGGAATTTCGCTACCAGCCCGCTGGCAGAGGAGTTCCTGCTGGAGTCCCAGGAGAACGGTTCCGGCGTCAGAGGCCTGTACTACGGCGAGGAAGGGTTCCGCCACTTCTTTACAGTGAAAGAGATCGCGGGGATTGAGGATCTGAAGGGCATGAAGCTGCGTGTGTCCAACGACCCGGTTATGAACGGCCTGGTTGAGGGGCTTGGCGCTTCCCCCACAGTTGTTTCCTTTAACGAGCTGTATTCTGCCCTGCAGACCGGTGTGGTAGACGGCGCTGAGCAGCCTATCGCCAACTACAAGTCCAACGCGTTCCCGGAGGTTGCTCCGACTCTGATCCTGGATGGTCATACCCTGGGCGCTGTGCAGGTTATCATCACGGACGAGGCGTGGGAGAAATTGACGGTTGACCAGCAGGCCATTATCATGGAGGCCGGAAAGTACGCTTCCGAGCAGAACAGAGCCAACTCCGAGAAGAAGGAGAACGAGGTTCTGGAGCAGTTAAAGGGCGAGGGTGTTAACGTTGTCGAGGTAGCTGACATCGCTCCATGGCAGGAAGCGACCAAGAAGGTTATCGAGGACAACACCAAGGGCCGGGAGGATCTGTATCAGCAGATTCTGGATTTGCAGTAAGGCATGATTCTTTTACAGACGGAGTAAAAGTGGGCACAGAGGGGTCGCACGCCTCTGTGCCTTTTATAAGCCGAAGAAAGGTTTCAGCAGGCTTTTTTTCGGTTTCAATAAGGAGGGGTTCTATATGCCAGAGATTTTTAAAACCATTGACAAGATAAAACCGGCATATGATTTTACATACGAGGCGGTTATGGTCATCTGTAAGCTTTTGTTGATCGCCGATATCCTCATCACCACCATGGCGGTGGCGGGAAGGTATATTCCTTTTATTCCTGATCCGGCGTGGAGTGAAGAGGTGGTGCTGACCTGCATGTCCTACATGGCGGTGCTTTCCGCGGCTCTTGCGATCCGCAGAGGAGCTCATATCCGCATGACCGCCCTGGATACATACCTTCCCAAGGGATTGGTGAAGTTCCTTGATATCCTGGCGGACGGGGCGGTTCTGGCTCTTTCTGTGATCATGATCGTGGTGGGCTGGCAGTACGCCACAGGTCTGGGGGCAAAGGGAAGTTATGTGAGTATGCCGAAGGTGTCCAGGTTCTGGATGTATTTTCCGGTTCCCCTGGCCGGTGTCGCCATGCTGATCTTTGAGCTGGAGGCTGTGTATAATCATATTAAGGGATTCTTTGTAAAGGAGGAGGCGTAAGTATGAGTGTGGATACAATGGCGATCGCCATTTTGCTCGGTAGCTTTTTTGTGATGGTATTTTTGCGGTTCCCCATTGCCTATGCGGTTGCCCTCTCTTCGGTTTTCTGTCTTATGGCCCAGGGACTTCCTCTGACGACGATCTGCCAGCAGATGGTAAAGGGCATCAGCTCCTTCAGTTTGATGGCGGTTCCGTTCTTTATTACCATGGGATGTCTCATGGGTTCCGGCGGTATCTCGGAAAAGCTGATCGCTTTGGCCAATGCCTGCGTAGGCTGGATGCGGGGCGGCATGGCCATGGTGAATATCGTGGCATCCTATTTCTTCGGCGGGATCTCCGGCTCCGCGTCGGCGGATACAGCCTCTCTTGGGTCTATTCTGATCCCCATGATGGTGGATCAGGGGTATGATGACGATTTCTCCACCGCGGTTACCATTACTTCCTCCTGCGAGGGACTTTTGGTGCCGCCAAGCCACAACATGGTCATCTACGCCACTACGGCGGGCGGTATCTCCGTTGGAAGCCTGTTTTTGGCAGGGTATGTTCCAGGGGCGCTTTTGGCTGCTTCCCTGATGATCGGGTCCTACATTATCTCCGTAAAGCGCAATTACCCCAAGGGGGAGAAGTTCAGCATCGGCAACCTGGTAAAGCAGCTGAGCGTGTCTTTCTGGGCGCTGGCAGCAGTTCTTATTGTGGTGTTCGGAGTTGTAGGCGGCTGGTTTACGGCTACGGAGTCCGCGGCTGTGGCGGTTATCTACAGCCTGCTTGTCAGCGTGTTTATCTACAAGGGGCTTGACTGGAAGGGCGTGTGGAGAGTTCTTGGGGACTGTGTGGATACCCTGTCCATCGTGCTGATTTTGATCGCCACATCCAGCATTTTCGGCTACTGCCTTACCAGGCTCCATGTACCGGATCTGGCGGCCAACGCCATTACGGGGCTTACCAGAAATCCGATCCTGCTGGCTCTGATGCTGAACCTGATTCTGCTGGTGCTGGGCTGCATCATGGATATGGCTCCTATTATTCTGATCGCCACCCCGATTTTGCTGCCGATCGCCACTTCCATTGGCCTTGACCCCATTCAGTTTGGTATTATGGTGGTGTTAAACTGCGGTATCGGACTTTTGACTCCGCCGGTAGGCGCCGTGCTGTTTATCGGATCGGCTGTGGCAAAGGTGCCTATGGAGAAGGTGGTAAAAGCTACCCTGCCATTTTATGTGTGTATGGTCATTACGCTGCTTTTGATCACGTTTATACCGGGCATCAGTTTGTGGCTGCCCCAGTTGCTGGCAAAATGATATTGTGATAAGATTAGGAGGACAGAGCTTAGCGGCTCTGGCCTCCTATTTTTGTGGGAAAAGCAGAAGGAGAGGGTGAGGGATTTGGTTGAGAAGAATTTTGGATTTAGGAAGAAACGGGGAGCTGCCAGGGGATTTGTGATCGCGGCGGTTGGGATGCTGGTCATGGGGACTGGGGGATGCGCGGGAAAAGAGGGCTCCGGGAGAGCCCTCCGGGTGCCGGAGTTTGTGCTGACTTACGCGGAGAATCAGCCGGAGGATTATCCCACGACTCAGGGCGCCTACCGGTTTGCCGAACTGGTGTCTGAAAGGACCGGAGGCAGGGTGGAGATCCAGGTGAGCCCAGGCGGCGTCCTGGGGGAAGAACAGAGCACCATTGAGCAGATGCAGTTTGGCGGAATCGATTTTGCGCGGGTGTCCCTGTCGTCCCTTTCGGGTTTTATTCCCAAGATGAATGTGCTGCAGATGCCCTATCTGTACACGGACGCAGACCATATGTGGCAGGTGCTGGAGGGGGAGATCGGGGATGAGTTTCTGGACTCTCTGGACGGGACGGGGCTGGTGGCCTTGTCCTGGTATGACGCGGGGGCAAGGAATTTTTACAGCGCGAAGAAGCCCATTGAGACGCTGGAGGACATGAAGGGGCTGCGGGTCCGGGTCCAGGAGTCGGAGCTTATGAAAGCAGTGGTGGAGGCTTTGGGCGCGTCGGCGGTTCCCACGGCCTATGATGAGGTATACTCGGCGCTGGAGACAGGAAGGATCGACGCGGCGGAGAACAACTGGCCTTCCTATGATTCTATGAGACATTTTGAGGTGGCGCCGTACTATACGGTGGATGAGCACACCAGGGTGCCGGAGATGCAGCTGGTGTCCGCCGCCACCTGGGAGAAACTGCCTCGGGAGTATCACCAGATCATAAGGGAGTGCGCCAGGGAGTCGGCAGTGTATGAGCGGCAGTTGTGGGAGGAGCAGATCCACGAGTCGGAGGAGCGGGTGAGAAAGGCCGGCTGCCAGGTGGTGGAGCT
Source organism: uncultured Hungatella sp. (assembly GCA_910585645.1). Taxonomy (GTDB): domain Bacteria; phylum Bacillota; class Clostridia; order Lachnospirales; family Lachnospiraceae; genus UBA3402. Next base: position 16,764 of record CAJUFP010000025.1, read on the forward strand.
GTCGGCAGAGGAGAAGGGACGGTTTCGGGAGGCCATGCTGTCCATCTACGGGGAGTATTGCGGGGAGTATATGGATATGATCCAGGAGATATTGGAAGCCGGGAGTGAACAGTAACTTGCGGATGTTTCAAAAGCATAAAAAAATCTATATAATCTTGTATTTATTTCAAAACAGCAGTATAATACACTTCGCGATATTCTTGTTTATACTTTTTTAATAAATGAAAGGGGATGTCTATGTATCTGTTATTTTTGGCAGTATGGCTAATCTTAAATGGTAAGGTGACGGCGGAAATCCTCCTGTTTGGCATCGTGATCTCGGCGGCGCTGTTCGCGTTTACCTGCAGATTCCTGGATTACAGCCTGCGCAAGGAGCTTTTGCTGTTTCGTCTGATACCCTTTTTCATCAGATACTTTTGGGTGTTGGTGAAAGAGATCTTCAAAGCCAACATATGTGTTCTGAAGATCATCTTTTCGCCGGAGATGCAGCCAGAGCCGGGGTTTGTGTATTTTGACACCAGTTTTAAGACCGGGACGGCGAGAATGCTTCTTGCCAATTCGATTACCCTGACCCCGGGTACCATCACCGTGTCTGTGGAGGGGGACAGATTCTGCGTCCATTATCTGGACAAGGAACTGGCGGACGGTGTGGAGGATTCGGTATTTGTGGAATTATTGAAGGAAATGGAGGCGGAGGGAGAAAAATGGAGCTAATACAGCAGGCCTATACCGGCGTGATGACAGGAGTGATCGTTGTTCTGGCCGTACTGATCGTCATCAGTATCATCCGCTCCATACTGGGACCGGGTGTTTCGGACCGGATCGTTGCCATCAATATGATCGGGACCATGGTGATCATGATTACCGCCATATTCTCCGTGATGCTGGATGAAAATTACCTGGCGGACATATGCCTGATCTATGCCATGATCAGTTTTCTGGGAGTGGTGCTGTTCTGCAAGGTGTACACAGGCGTGTATTTGCAGAGAAAACATATGCTGGCAGATCTGAAGGCCATTGAAGATAATTTGAACAGGCAGACAGAGGGCCATGTTCAGGAAGAGGAGGCGGCCCAATGACAGGTGAGTGGATTCGATTTGCGGTTTCCTGTGGACTTCTGATACTGGGCGCGGGGTTTATGGTGGCGGCTGTGTTTGGCGTAAACCGGTTCCATCACGCTTTAAACCGAATGCACGCCGCGGCCATGGGAGATACTCTGGGGCTTTTGTTCATCATTCTGGGAACCATTTTAATGCGGGGATTTTCCATGGATTCTCTAAAGCTTGCCATGGTGGTCATATTTTTCTGGATCGCGTCCCCTGTGTGCAGTCACATGATAAGCCGTCTTGAGGCGATGACCGATGAGAGCCTTGGTGAGATCACTGTTCTGGAGAAGAACAACGGCGTTCGGGTGGAGGAACCTGAGAAAGAAAAATCTGGCGGGAAACCTTCCAAAAAGAAGAAGCAGAAAAAAGGGGGCAGAGAAAGATGAAGCTGTTTGAGAACATTCTGTTACTCAGTTTGATCGTGTGCGCGCTGTCCGTGGCATTTGCCAGGGATCTGATGACCTCCATCATCATTTTTATGTCCTACAGTCTGGTCATGTGCATCATCTGGATGATCCTCCAGTCGCCGGATCTGGCCATCACCGAGGCGGCCGTAGGCGCGGGAGTCACCAGTATTCTGTTTTTCCTGACCTTGAAAAAGATCAGGGCAGTCAGAAAGGAGGATGACAGTGAGCAGGAAGAGGGATAACTATGACACAAGCCGGTGGAAGCGGTTTAAAAGCTGGCTGGACGGGGAGACAGATCTTCTGGAGCACGGCATGGAGGCCCATGAAGCGGTCATGCGCAGCCAGGACCCTGTGGTGATGCCGGTTCACGGGGAAGGAAAAGAGATCTTAAAAGCCAAGGAGATCTGGCGTTTTAAGCGGTTTTACAAGGTTATGTCCGTATTATTGTGCCTGGGTGTGATCCTGGTGCTTTTGTGGACTGTGGCGTCTCTGCCTATTACAGGGGACGCCGCCAATCCGGACAACAATGAGGTGGTGGCCCGGTATATCGAGCGGGGGCTCCAGGAGACGGGAGCTGTGAACATCGTCACAGGCATGATCTTAGATTACCGCGCCTTTGATACATTTGGAGAGTCCTGCGTGCTCTTTATCGGCTCTTGCTGCGTGCTGCTGCTTTTGCGCCTGGACGGCAACAGCAAACATGAGGAGCTGGAAAAGCTGGTGGCGGAGACCAATGACAGACACTATGAGCCAAAGGATGATATCATCCTGCAGAAATGTTCCTGCGTGCTGGTGCCGGTGATTCTGATCTTCGGGATCTATATTGTGCTCAACGGCCATCTGTCTCCGGGCGGCGGTTTTTCAGGCGGGGCGGTCCTTGGTTCGGGCCTTATTCTGTATCAAAATGCCTTTGGATATGAGAGGATGGGGAAACTGTTTACGGAGAAAGTGTATAAGCGGACAACTCTGTGCGCTCTGACGTTTTACTGTCTGGCAAAGAGCTACTCCTTCTTTACAGGGGCCAATCATCTGGAAAGCGGGATCCCTCTGGGAACGCCCGGGGCCATTTTAAGCAGCGGTCTTATCCTGCCCTTAAATATCTGTGTGGGTCTGGTGGTGGCCTGCACCATGTATACGTTTTACACCTTGTTCAGGAAAGGGGGCATGTGATCGTTATGAATGTCAGTTTGCTGCAACATCTTGCGATGAACATCGAGGAGACGGCGTCCATCATCCTGTTCGGCATAGGGTTTACCATACTTTTGCTGCACCCTAATCTGGTGAAAAAGATCATGGGGATGAATATCATGGATACGGCCACCTACCTTTTTCTGGCGGCAAAGGGCTACATCACAGGGCGGGCGGTGCCTATTGTGGTGGACGGCGTCCAGGATGTGGAAGCCTACATCAACCCGGTGCCAAGCGGCCTTGTGCTTACAGGCATCGTGGTGTCCGTAAGTACCACGGCGCTGATGCTGGCTCTGGTCGTGCGGCTGTATGAGCGGTATCATTCCCTGGATCTGGACGAGATCCTGATCCTGGCCAAAGAGGAGGAGGAACAGATATGAGTTTTGTGCAGAATTTTCCGTTTTTCTCCATCATTCTCGCCATGTTTTCCGGGATCGTGTCATCGGTCTTAAGCGGGAAGAAGGCCAGGAATCTGACGCTGGCAATGATCGTGGTGACCACGGCGCTGTCCGCGGGGACGCTGGCGTTCTGCCTTAGGACAGAGGAAAGCTACACCTATATGATGGGGCATTTTCCGGCTCCCTGGGGCAACGAGATCCGGGCCGGAGTGCTGGAGTGCGTGACGGCAGTGCTCTTTGGCGTTGTTATGTTTCTGTCTGTGGTAGGCGGATTGACCCACACCGCGGAGGATGTAGAGGAAAGCAAGTTAAACCTGTTTTATATTATGATCGATCTGATGCTGAGCTCCCTTTTGGCCCTGGTATACACCAACGACCTGTTTACGGCCTATGTGTTTGTGGAGATCAACACCATTGCCGGATGCGGGCTTATTATGATCCGTCAGAAAGGGCGGAGCCTGTCGGCTGCCATCCGCTATATGGTCATGAGCCAGCTGGGGTCCGGCCTGTTTCTGATCGGACTGAGCCTTCTGTACGACGTGACGGGCCATCTGCTTATGAGCCCGGCCAAGGAATCTGTGGAACTGCTTGTGGAGGCAGGCAGATACAAGATTCCTCTCCTGATGATCATGGCGGTCATCAGCGTGGGGCTGGCGATCAAAAGCGGCCTGTACCCGTTCCACTATTGGATACCTGATACCTACGGGTATGCCACGCCCACCGGCAGCGCGGTTCTTTCGGGCCTGGTGTCCAAGGGATATATTTTCCTGCTCATAAAGATCTTTTACCGGGTTCTGGGCCGTGAGAACCTGGTGGGCACCCACATGGTCAATGTGCTGTATCTCTTTGGCGTGTGCGGTATGATCATGGGATCGCTTCACGCTATCGGCGAGAAGGATACGCGGCGGATGATCGCCTATTCTTCTGTGGCCCAGATCGGTTACATCTACATGGGTATCGGCCTGGGTACCACGGCGGGGATGGTGGCGTCGATCTTCCACATCTTCGCCCACTCGGCCACAAAAGCCCTTCTGTTTATCAGCGCGGTAGGGCTCTACGAGGTGTCCGGGGACCGAAAGGATTTTGTCAGCCTCCGGGGGGCCGCGTTCAGGAACCCGCTGGCAGGCGTCGGCTTTTCCATAGGTGCCCTGTCCATGGTTGGATTCCCCATGCTGTCCGGCTTTATCTCAAAGCTTTTGTTTGCCACTTCGGCATTGGGCAGCCCGGAGAAAATGATGCCCACCCTGATCGTGCTGGCGCTGAGCACGCTCTTAAACGCGGTTTACTTTCTGCGGCTGGTCATCACGCTGTACTCCAGGAGACGGCCGGGGGACAAGCCGCTTCCGGAGCAGACCATAGTAAAAAGTTCCTGGATGCTGCGGTTTGCTATCATTTGCTTTATCGGACTGAACCTGGTGTTGGGTATGTCTTCTCAGCCCATTGTCCAGGCCATTACAGACGGACTTGCCATGTTTGATTAAAGGAGATAAATTATGGAGGGAAATGTGATTTTGCTGCTTCCGGTGGTCTGCCCCATATTGGCAGGCGTTCTGGTGCTGGCAGGAAAGATGTTTCGAAAGGACAGGAAAAGCCTGATGGCAGTTTCCCTGGCGGTTCTTTTGCTGGAGGCGGGGCTGACGGCCTGGGCTTTGACATCAGGGGGAAGTATCCAGGTGTGGAGACTGACCGGGCAGATGAATATCAGCTTTCATGTGGATGAGATCAGCCGCCTGTTTGGGGCTTTGACAGCAGCCGTGTGGCTGCTTGTGGGGATCTACTCTGTGGCCTACATGTCCCACGAGGAGGAGGAACACCGGTTTTTCGGGTACTACCTGATCGTGGTGGGAGTTCTCATGGGGCTTAACTTTTCGGCTAACCTGATTACCATGTATGTATTTTTTGAGATGATGACTCTGACATCCCTGCCTCTGGTGCTCCATGAGAGGAGCCGGGCCGCGGTGATGGCAGGCCTTAAGTATCTGTTCTACTCTGTGGCAGGCGCGTTTTTGGCGCTGTTTGGGATTTTCTTTCTGGCCGGGGTGGCAGAGGATCTGACGTTTGCGGCAGGGGGGATTTTAAATGACAATATGGTTGCGGGGAAGGAAGGGCTTCTCTTGGCGTCTACGTTCTGCATGATCGTGGGATTCGGGGCCAAGGCGGGCATGTTCCCTCTTCACGGGTGGCTTCCCACAGCCCATCCCGTGGCTCCTGCCTGTGCCAGCGCGGTGCTCTCCGGCCTGATCACCAAGGCGGGCGTCCTGGCGGTTATCCGGGTGGTGTACTTTATCGTGGGCCCTGACAGGCTGCGGGGAACCTGGGTTCAGAACGGATGGATCCTTTTGGCCCTTATGACTGTGTTTATGGGCTCTATGCTGGCTTACAAAGAGCCGGTGCTGAAAAAGCGTCTGGCCTACTCTACAGTGAGCCAGGTCAGCTATGTGATGTTCGGATTAAGCCTTTTGACTCCCATAGGGTTTGTGGGGGCTTTAAGCCATGTGGTGTTCCACTCTGTTATTAAGCATACCCTGTTTTTGGCGGCCGGCGCCATCATCGTGACCACGGGGTGGACCAGAGTGGAGCAGATGCGGGGGCTGGGAAGGGTGATGCCCCTGACTCTGGGCTGCTACACCGTGGCTTCCCTGGCGCTGATCGGCATTCCGCCGGCCAGCGGCTTTGTCAGCAAATGGTATCTGGCGTGCGGAGCCCTGGCCTCAGGCACAGGCATCTGGTCCTGGGTGGGGCCGGCAGTTCTTTTGGTCAGCGCCCTTTTGACTGCAGGGTATCTGCTGCCCCTGACCATCCAGGGATATTTTCCGGGCCACGATTTTAAGGGCGAGGAGATCGAGAAGCGGAAACTGGCGGGAAAGGAGCCGTCCTTGTGGATGCTTGGACCTGTGGGGATCCTGGCTGCTGCCGCTCTTTTATTCGGGTGCTTCCCGGACAGCCTTGTGGCCATGGCCCAGTCCATAGCAGCCATGGTACTTTGACGGAGGGATGAATATGAGCGAGATAATACTGGCCCTGCCGGTGGTCTTTCCCATCGTCGGCGGACTGGCTATGCTGGTCCACCGGCCCGGGGAGGGGATCGTGCGGTGGAACCGCAGCCGGGCTCTTCTGACAGCAGGCCTGGTGCTGCTCAACAGCTTTCTTGTGGCGGCTATCCTGGCAGGAGGTGTGGACGGGGAACGCCGGCTGGTGGTGTTTAAACTGTACTCCTCCCTGACGGTCATGTTTAAGCTGGACAGAATGGGAGGGCTGTTTGCGGGCATGGTGGCGTTTCTGTGGCCTCTGGCTACGCTGTACGCCTTTGAGTATATGGAACATGAGGAGAGAAGAAACACGTTTTTCGCCTTTTACCTTATGACCTACGGGGTCACGGTGGGGATCGCCCTGGCCGGAACCCTGGTGACACTTTATCTGTTTTACGAGATGCTGACGTTTGTGACCCTGCCTCTGGTAATGTTTCCCCTTACCACGGAGGCGGTGCGGGCAAGCCGGGCATACCTGTACTACTCCATAGGCGGCGCTGCTTTTGCCTTTATCGGCTTGGTGTTTGTCCTGGGTTTTTCTTCTATAGAGACTTCGGAGTTCGTGGCAGGCGGAATGCTGGATCTGGCCCGGGCAGGACAGAGCCGGAATACGCTGCTTTTGGTGTATGTGCTGGCGTTTTTCGGGTTTGGCGTGAAGGCGGCTGTGTTCCCCCTGTACAGGTGGCTTCCAAAGGCAGCTGTGGCCCCCACTCCTGTGACGGCCCTGCTCCATGCGGTGGCAGTGGTAAAGTCCGGCGCCTTTGCCATTCTGAGGCTGACGTATTTTAGCTTTGGCATCAGCTTTTTAAGGGGCAGCTGGGCCCAGTGGGTGGTGATGTGCGCGACCCTGGTGACTATTCTGTTTGGTTCCACCATGGCGGTGAAGGAGGTTCACTGGAAGCGGCGTCTGGCCTATTCCACTGTCAGCAACCTGTCCTACATCCTGTTTGGGGCCACTCTCATGAGCCCCTTTGGGCTGGCGGCTGGCTTAAGCCATATGGTGGCTCACGCTTTTATGAAGATAAGCGCGTTTTTCTGCGCAGGCGCTGTGATGCATAAGTCCGGAAAAACCTACATCTATCAGCTGGACGGCATGGGAAAGAAGATGCCCGTAACCTTTGGGTGTCTCACCGCGGCCAGTTTGTCCCTTATGGGAATCCCTCTGTTTGCGGGATTTATCAGCAAATGGAACCTGGCCCAGGCGGCTTTTGAGTGCGGCGGCCTTATGGGAGAGGTCGGCGGCGGGGCAGGCGGTGTGGGCCGGTGGCTTCCCTACGCGGGGGTGGCTGTGATCCTTTTGTCGGCTCTGCTGACCGGGATCTATATGATGACGGTTCTGGTGAGAGCTTATTTTCCAAAGATCGGGGAGATTGCGTCAGAGAAGAAGGAGGAAAACAGAGAGGGGACCGATGCCCACGGGGCGGATGACAAAGTGACAGACCCTACCTGGAAGATGCTGGTGCCTCTTGTGGTGTTTACAGTGGTTATTCTGGTCATCGGTGTGAATCCGGCTCCTTTGATGGAGTGTTTGATGAAGATTGGAGGTGAGGTGGGAGTATGAGCGGATGGGAGATTCTGATCCCGGGCTTCTGCGGCATGGGACTTCATCTGAAGATGGATGGGTTTCGGATGGTGTACACAGCCATCGCTGTGGTGATGTGGGGCGTTGCCGGGATATTTTCAAGAGAATACATGGCCCATTATAAGAACAAAGCCAGGTATTATATCTTCTTCTGGGCTACGTTTTTGGCCACGGTAGGCGTATTTTTGTCGGCGGATCTGTACACCACCTTTATCTTCTTTGAGATCATGTCCTTCACCTCCTACGTGTGGGTGGCTTTTGACGAGAAGGCGGAAAGCCTTCGGGCGGCCGAGACATATCTGGCGGTGGCGGTTATCGGCGGTATGGTGATGCTTATGGGGCTGTTTTTGCTCCACGATGTTCTGGGGACTCTGGATATGGATCAGATCGGCCCGGCAGCCAGGGCGGTCCTGGCGGGAAAAGAGACCTTCGAAAGCGGCCAGGCCGTCCATGTGGCCGGCGGTTTTTCGTCAGCGAAAGTGCAGCTTTACGTGGCGGGAGGTCTTATGCTCTTTGGCTTTGGGGCCAAGGCAGGGTGCTTTCCCCTCCATATCTGGCTGCCGAAAGCCCATCCCGTGGCTCCGGCTCCGGCCAGCGCCCTTCTGTCAGGGATCCTGACCAAGGCGGGGATTTTCGGCGTGATACTGGTGTCCTGCGTTATGTTTGGAAGCGACGGGGCGTGGGGGCTGCTGATCGCGGGCCTTGGCCTTGTGACCATGTTTTTGGGGGCGCTTCTGGCGGTGTTTTCCGTGAACTTAAAGCGGACTCTGGCCTGCTCTTCCGTGTCCCAGATCGGTTTTATTATGACAGGGATCGGCATGTCCTGTCTTCTGGCCTGGGCAGGGGAGGGAAATCTTCTGGCAGTGCGGGGAGCGTTTTTGCATATGGTAAACCACTCTCTGATTAAGCTGGTGCTGTTTCTGTGCGCCGGCGCGGTGTATATGAATCTTCATCAGCTGGACCTGAATGACGTGAGAGGGTTTGGGCGGGGAAAGCCTGCCCTGTGCTTCTGCTTTTTGATGGGGGCTCTTGGGATCGGCGGTATCCCTTTGTGGAACGGATATGTGAGCAAGACGCTGCTCCATGAAAGTATTGTGGAGTACGCCCATCTGTTGGAGGAGGGCGCGCTGGCCGGGGAGGCGGCAGGCGTTTCGCCTGCGCTGCTTCCGGTTCTCACGGACCCGTCGGTGTGGAAGGCGGCGGAGTGGGTGTTTCTCTTTACAGGCGGCATGACGGTGGCATATATGGTGAAGCTGTTTGTGGCGCTGTTTGTGGATCGGCACCCCACCAGACAGGCGGAGTTTGATGAGATGTCTTCCCACTATATGAGGCCTTTGAGCAGGGCCGCGCTGGTGGGCGCGGCGGCTATACTTCCTGTTCTGGGAATGGCTCCCCACCTTACCATGGACCGGCTTGCGGACCTGGGACAGGGGTTTTTCCAGGGAGTGGGCCATGCCCATGCCATACACTTTTTCTCCTTTGTGAACTTAAAGGGAGGGCTGATCTCCATCGGTATCGGCGCGGTGCTGTATGTGGCTGTGATACGGCAGTTCCTCATGAAGCCCCGAAAGGAAGGCGGGAGGGATTACGCAGACCTGTGGCCTGTGTGGCTGGATCTGGAGAACCTGGTGTACCGTCCGGTGCTTGAAAAGGCTCTGCCGGGGATCTGCGGCGCTGTGTTCGGAGTTTTGGAACAGTATATTATCTCTGTGCCGCTGAAGGTGTTTATGGCCCTGTCTGCGCTTGTGTGCAGGTCCTTTGACCACATGGTTGACGGCCTGGTGGTTCTGGCCAGAAAGACCGTGTGCAGACAGCTTCCGGAGCCTAAGACGTACCTGGAAGGAAACTGGCTGGCTCACGTTTTGGGAACCTTTGTGGACGGGTGGCTGCTTTTGTGGGACGGCCTTACCGGAAAGCGGACAAAGGGAGAGCCCAGAGGGTCCGCGGTCAGCCGGTTTATAGACAGGGAGCGGAGACTCAAGCATATGGGAGAGCTGGTGGAACAGAGCTTTTCCTTTGGGCTTATGCTGGCATGTATCGGGTTGTGCGTGACATTGGGGTATCTTCTGGCTTCGTTTTATCATTGGATGTGACGGGGGAGCGGTATGGGAAACGTACAAAGAAGAGATCTCATCCTTGCTTTGGGCTTTGGGATCATGATGGGTATCGTCAATCTGTTCTCCCACAGAGTTCTGAAGATTGATTTTCGTTCCCGGGAATTATTGGAAATCCAGGCGGGAGACTTTAAATGGTTCCTGGGCGGAGCTTTGATCGGAACGGCGTGTTATATGGCGGTGTATCTGATCAATCGCTGCTGGGATCTGAGGAAAACAAAGACGCCTGCAGCCGGAAAGAAAGCATTTTGGTTTACGTTTGCCTTGACCATGATTTCCTGGAGCCTGCAGCTTTTGGCCAATAACCCCTGCTTTTTGATGGGAGATACCAATTACATTATTGAGTACGGTCTCGGTATGGCAGTGCAGCATCCGCTGTATTATGTGCTTTTTCTGGTCGGGGGGGGTACAGCTCTTTGCAGGACTTACTGACAGCATCTCCTGGGGGCTGATGCTCTTGACCTGGGTACAGATCTTTTTGTGTGCTTTGATCACTTCCTATATTGTGTATTGGGTGGCAAAAAAGGGGTTTCATAAAGCTGTAGTCGTATGTCTGGCATTGTACTATGCTTTTTGGCCGATGATCGGACATTATAACATGTCTCTGGTTAAGGATACGCCCTTCGGATATTTTCTTGCCCTGACCGCCATCGTGTTTTACGAACTGATCACGGCGGACAAATGGCTTCACAGGCCGGCTAATCTTCTGCTTTTTGTGGTCTCGTTTGCAGGGACGATGGCAGTGCGCAACAATGGCTTTTATATTATATTGGTATTGCTGCTGCTTGCGCTGATCTTTGTGGACAAAAAAAGTAAGCTTTTGGTTTCGGCTGCCCTTGTGGGGTGCGTACTGCTTAACCGCGATCTGTCTTACGGCAATCTGGCTCAGGAAAAGCTTGGGATACCGATCCAGCAGGCAGCCTATACCCTGGTAAAATCGGAGGATGTCTCTCCGGAAGATATAGAAGTTTTAGAGTGCCTTTTTCCCGTGGAGCGATGGAAGGAAAGCTACAGTCCCATGGCTGTGGATACGATCAAATGGAGCGATGATTTTAACCGATACTGGCTTAATGATCATGAGGAACTTTTTCTGAAGACATGGATGCATATGGCCAGAGGACATGGAAAAGAATATATCACGGCCTGGCTTTATCAGACCTACGGGGTCTGGTGTACGACTCTTACCGCGAATAACTCGTCCCAGTCCGTGTTTGGCCCTGACCCTGACTATATGTATGCATTGCCGAAGACCGGAAGACGGGAACAGGCAAGTTATATCCCCATTCTTCCTAATGCTGTAAGCGCCGCGGTGCGAAAGCTCTTTGGCTATGTGAATTTCTTTGGGGCGGGTCATTGTCTGTGGCTTACGGTCATCTGCGGGCTGATGGCTGTTTCCCTGAAGGATAAAGGCGGGATCGCCATACTGTTGCCGGTGTTAGGGGTCACAGGAACACTGTTTTTGTCAACGCCCTTATCCACAGCCTTTCGGTATTCGTTTTGCTATGTGATCATACTGCCGATTATGCTGTGTATATTAAATACCTGTTTTCATAAAGAGGGAACCGCGTAATGCATAAAGGACTGCCGGCTCCGGATCTTAAAAAATCCGGAGCCGGCAGTCCTTCTATATGTGGGCCCAAAATTCCGGTGAATAAATCACCCGCGCTTCGCTTTGGGGTGTACTACCCTCTTCCCGGTCAGGCCGACGCCTCCTGGGAGCCGTCACAATCGCATGGTTCATCCCGGTCCGACGGCTCCCGGGAGCTTGACTTGGAATCCAGTTTTGGTATTTCATCCAGAGTCTCCTTCTTATCCTGGATCAGCTTCCACCCGATCCATATGATGAGGAACGCCGCCGCCAGCTGGGGGATAGCCCGGATCCAGTAGCGGAGGATGGAAAACAGGACGGAGGAAAGTCCCAGCCAGTCGGAAAAACTCCAGATGGCTGACCACAGATGGTTCCATATGATGCTGACGCCGATAAAGATCAGGATAAAGGCTGCCAGCCTTCGGTTTTTCAGGGTCCAGCCGCGGATATCATCGGGGCTCATGTGGAACAGGTAATCGTCTTCCAGGGCATAAAATTCTTCGTCGGACATGCAGTTAAGGTTGTGGGTGTGAAAAAAGCTGAAAAACCACAGCACAGGGAGCAGGTAAAACAGAGGAGGAAAAAGATTGCCGAACATCATGATCCCTCCCCAGAACAGTACCATGATGCTGCCCCCCATCTTGTAAAATCCCAGATACATCTCCCCGGCTCCCGGGATCAGGGACACAAAAAAAGTAATTAGTTTATTTTTTTTATTGGTCATACAAGGACACCTCCAGGTCAAAGAATGATTTAGACAGTTCATTGATTTTTCCGTGCCATTCCTGTATTTTTTCGTAGGCTTCCACATGGATGGGGAGTCTGTCAGATGCCTGCGGGAAAACAGAGTATCGGTTTCTAAGACGGGGCATGGCGATGATAACTCCGATGGAGCAGGCAGCTGCCAGCCCCACCTTTAAGCTGTAGCACAGCAGCCGGGTCTTTTTGGAAAAGTGGTTGCTCCCGGCGATGAGCCGGACATCCGCCTGTCTGCTCCGGTCAAGAATGGAGGATTTCAGGTTGGCAGGCGCCCTGTAAAGTCCCAGCTCTTCCAGGCGGTCCGCAAATGCTTCCGCCTCCGCCTCATCCTGGGCCATAGCCTCCAGGGAAAATGTTTCAAAGAAAGTATTATCCATGCAATAAATCCTCCTTTCTGTACAGTTTGCGCAGCATGGCTTTTGCCCGGTATATCTGGGTCTGGATCGTCTTTAGGTTCATGCCTCTTTTTTCTGCCATCTCCCCGGCGTCCATCTCATGGTAAAAATGATCCAGAGCTATCTGGCGGTAGGGTTCTCTCAGCTTCATGCAGCAGTTATAAAGCTCCTGCCTCAGCGCGTTGTCCATAACTTCATTTTCCGGCGGCGGCTGGGCGGGGGAGCAGGAGATGAGGAACTGGCCGTCTGTGGGGATCTGTTTTCTGCCGGAATGTTTTAAGTAGTCCAGGCATTTGCGGGAGGCGATCTTGCAGAGCCAGGCCCGCTCATTTTTGCCGTCAAAATATGCCAGGCTTTTATATGCCGACAGGAAGGTCTCCTGGGTCAAGTCCTGGGCGTCAAAGTAATCCTTGGTCAGTTGGAAGCAGATAGAATAGATCAGATTCTGGTATTTGTCGATCCACTGTTCCAGTTGCTTATCCGCGTTGATCCTGCTCACCTCCCATCTGTTAATTATAACGCTGCCAAAAGGGTATTGTCTTCAAAAGTTTATTGTTTAACAAAAAAGATTTGCGGATTGAGAAACCAGAAAGCCAATGGTATACTGGAAAGAAATGGAACGAAACGGCCTGTAACTGTGGGAGTGTCCAAAACTTGGGAAAAAGGAGGGGCAGAATGAGAAATCTGACCGTGATCTCAAAACACAATATGGAGTTTCTCAAAGGGGAGGAGAAAACCGCTGGGGAGATGGTGGAGTTTTTAAATCAGGGAGCCATGTACCGGAGCTTTGAGCAGGTTCTGAAAAAGGTGTATCAGGAGCAGGATCTAAAGGTAAGGCTGGAATCCGGGATGACGGACCTGACAGGGGATAGCAGGGAAAGCATTGTCCGAAAGGTCAGCAACTGGGTAAAGGGGAAGAATATCCCCAAAAACAGGGAGACCCTGTTTCAGATCTGCTTTGTTTTGGGGCTGGATGAAAGCAGGGCGAATCTGATCTTGGGGACAGCCTCGGAGACCGGGATCCATTACCGGGAGCCGAAAGAGGTGGTGTATGCCTTTGGCCTGCGGACAGGGCTGTCCTACCAGGAGACGGTTAAGCTTTACCGGCGGGTGGAGGAGAACTTTTTTTCAGATACGGGCAAGAAGGAAAAGCAGACAAATGACGGCGGTATGGTGTACACCAGGATGGTAAAGGACGCCTTTGCCCAGATTGAGGAGGAAGAGGAGCTGATGGATTTTTTTGAGGAACATGGGGCCGATATGGGGAAGATGCATGAGACGGCCTACAAAAAATTCATGGAGCTCTTAAGCGCGCTTCAAAGGCCCGGAGACGCGGATGGGCAGGAGGAGAAATACTCCATGAAAGAGGTGGTGGAACAGTACATCCGCATGAATGTTCCGGAGAAGAAAAAGCTTTCCGACTACACGCTTTTGCAGAAGCTGGTGAAGCGGTACTGGCCCGGTGAGACCGCCCTTGTGAATATGCAGAACCGGAAGGAGGATGTAAGCCGCAAGGCCATGATCCTTTTGTATCTGGCTACGGAGGAATTTGACCAGTGCGAGGATGAAGAGCTGTATTATTTTGAGGACGAGGAGGAGGACGCGGACACGGTTCTGGAGACACGGCTGGAGAAAATGAATTTGTTTCTTGACTCCTACGGCATGAACGGGCTGGACCCGGGGAATCCCTTTGATTTTCTTGTGCTGTACGCCATGAGGACCCAGGAGGGGGATTTTGCCAGCGACAGGATGAGCGAGGCGCTGGCAGTGCTGTTTTCGGAGGGGAGCGGCAAAGAGGAGGATGGGACGGGGAAAGATGGGGAAGATCCGGGGAAAGCCTAAAGGACAGGGGAGCCGGGATGAGATACGGAAAAAAGTTTCAGAAACGACGGCGTTTCGATGTTAAGCTGTTATCTGTAACCGTTATGGACAGGAGCTTTTCGGAAACTCGGCCACAAAGATGGGTGTAAGGGGGTTTTTGGGAGCGCTGGACAGTCAGAATGGAGGAGCATACGTCCATGAAGGACAGAAGGGAATTTTTAGCCCCGGGCCGGGAGCTGATCTTAGGCGGAGTCAGGTATGAGATCGAGGGCGTGGAAGGGTGGGGAGGCAGCGCCGTGGTCTACAGAGCCTCCTATGAGGACGGGCTGAATCAGGGGTGCAGGCATAACGTTTTTATCAAAGAGCTGTTTCCCTATGACGAAAAGGGAGGGATCTATCGGGACCGGGAAGGCAGGATCTGCTGTAGAGAGGACAGGCGGCAGTGGCTGGAGCGGTGCAGGCAGAGTTTCTATCAGGGCAACCGGGCCAATCTGGAACTTTTAAGAAAGGCTCCGGAGAAGGTGTCGGGTAATGTTAATTCGTTTGAGGCTTACGGAACCTTTTATTCTGTGCTGGCGATCCACGGGGGCAATAACCTGGAGCGGATCGTGGAGCTGGGACTGGCCGAGAGATCTTTAAAGTGGACGGCTCTGGTGATGGTAAAGGTGCTGGATGCGCTGGCCTGCTTTCATGAGAACGGTCTTTTGCACCTGGATATCAGCCCGGATAACATCCTTCTGCTGCCGGAGCGGGCCATGCTGATCGACTATAACAGCGTCTGGGACAGGGGAAAGGCGGACGGAGGTTTTTGCTATCTCTCTGAAAAAGCGGGCTACTCGGCTCCGGAGGTGCGCCTTAGAACCTTTTCCGAAATAGGACCTGGAACCGATCTGTACTCGGTCTGCGCGGTGTGGTTTTTTATGGCCACCGGGCGCCGCCTTTCCGAGGAGGAGATCGTGGGAAGCGGGCTTATCCGGTGCTTTCCGAAGACTCTTGAGATTTTTAAAGGGGAGCCGGAATCTGCCTGCTTTAAATTTATACAGATCATGAAAAAAGGCCTCCATGTTCTGGCCCGGAAGCGGTACGGTTCTGTGCCGGAGCTTTTGGGGGAGGTAGAGGAACTTCTTTTAAGGATAGACGGAAAAGGGGTCTCCCACAGTGCGGCGTGGGAAAATAGCTGCCGGCGGTTTAAGGGCTATAAAGGCAAGGGAGAGCGGTATCTAGAACGGCACATCCGGATGACCCAGGGGGATAAAAACGGAGATCAGAGCCAGGTTCTGACCCAGGAGCAGTGCAAAAGGAGGCTGGAGTCAGGCGGACTTCTGCTGCTGACAGGCCCTGGGGGCATGGGAAAGACCAGGTTTTTGACCCAGATGTGGGGGGACGGGGTAAAAGGCTATGGTCCGTCAAAGCCTGTGGTGATGTATGTGCCTTTGGCAGATTACCAGGAGACAAAGGAAAAGAATTTTTATATCCGGGATTACCTGGCCCGCCGCCTGTTTTTGCTGGATGACCACGGGCCGGAGGTTGTGGAGAAGGTCCTGGACCAGGAGAGGGGCTGGAGGCTTCTGCTTCTTTTAGACGGTCTCAATGAGGCGGGGCCGGGCCGGAGCGGACTGGTGAAGGAGATCGAGGAACTGGGGAGAAAGCCGGAGATTGGGATCCTGGTCACAGACCGGTCGGACTCTGTGAAGAAGTACGGGCTGCATGACTTTTCGGCGGCTGAACTTCTGCCGCTGACCGAATCCGCAGTTGAGGGGGAGCTGGTGGCAAAGGGCATAGACCAGGAGGAGTGTAAGGGTCTCATGGCTATGCTGACCAATCCCATGATGTTAGTCCTCTATGAGAAGACTATGGAGATGGCTCTGGAAAGCGGGCGGAAGGTGGAGGAGAACCGGTTTTCGGACACTGACAATATGCCGGATACTCTGATCGGCCTGTATCTGGACGGATTGTGGGAGAAGGAACAGAGGCTGGCAGCCGGCGATGAGGCCAGGCAGCTTAGATGCGGGTATCTGATCTATCATCTTCTCCCGGAAATAGCGGCTGAGATGAGGATCAGAAAGAAGACGGTCCTTACGCTGAACGAGGTTTTAAGGCTGACAGACCGAAGCTACGCCGCTTTGAGCCAGAAGGCGTTTTGTAAGGCATTTCCTGAATATAGGGGCAGATCCAGGGTGATGCTGGCAGATATTAAGGACGGCAGCGAGTGGTTTGATTACGGGGTGACAGAACAGCTGTGGGAAAGGCTGAATCTGGTGACAAAAAGCGAGGACGGCAACTATGGTCTGGTCCACGATAATTTCCTGGACTATCTGGCCGCCGCAGGGCTTTTCAACCGCAGAAAAGTGGGAGTGTATGTAAAGCGGGAAAGAGGGATGAAAGCCGGGGCCGCCGCGATCTTGGGGACGGTGATGGTGCTTGGCAGCGGATGGGCGGTGAGACGGTGGGAGTCTGTCCGAAGGTTAGAGAGCGGGTATGTGGCCCAGACGACTCCGGAGCTTAAAGAAGCCCTAAAGCAGATGGCGCTGAATGTGGGAGCCCTGGGGATGCAGCTTGATATGCAGAAACAGATCCTGGAGGAAGCCGGAAAGCGGGAGGTTCTGGAGGGGGATGAGAAAGCCCTGGCGGTATTCTTAGATTTCAGCGGACAGAAGCAGGATATGGCGGCCGGGTATGTATTTGGCAGGGATGAGGGGGAGCGGTGGCTGTCCCGGATTCGGGAGGCGGAACCTGACTTTCCCTGGGAAACACTGGAGAGCCTTTATGGAAGGTCCTATGCTATGGACGAGATCGCCGCGGGAAGTCTGGCACATTTGGAAAAGCGGCTGGGAAGAAAGGCAGTACCCTACTCGGACAAGGAGAAAATGGTCCGGGTCTATGAGCGTTACCTGGAGGTTTACGGGGAGGTGGCGTGCAGGGAGATGAACCTGGTCATGAGCTGTGTGGACCAGGACGCGGCAGAGGAGGTGTGGGAGGCCGTGGAGATGACGGCGGTATTTTCCGGCTATATCCGTCAGTTTCCCTATGAGGGGGAGAGCAGGGAGGAGCTGGAGCGGTATCTGCGGACAGCGAAGGAGGATCTGAAAAACTGCGCAAGGGAGATGAAGGCTTTGGGGTTTGAGATCATAACAGAGGAAGGAAATGGTGATAACGATGAAACGTTTACTGGGTAAGCTTATGGGACAAAGAGGATTAAAGACAGCGGCTGTGGCCGGGGCCTGGGTGTGCTTGTGCCTATCCGGCTGCGGCATTGGGGGCGGCGGGAAGGATCTGGAGGAGCGGAAAGCGATTATTGATGATTACAAGACCATCATCCTGGCCAAGGACCAGGACAGCGCCAGGTTTGATCAGGCCCTTTCGATTCTGGAGGAGTACGTGGAGAATCCGGGGGCGGAGAAGAAAGAGGAAGTCTCCGCCGCTTTCTGGGCGATCGCGGATCAGATGGAGGCGGACAGCCAGGGGTTTGCGCCTTGTCAGGTGTCCGAGGACATGGAAACGCTGCTGACCAACCAGGGGATCAGCGTGGTGGAATATGAATCCGGGGCTGATCTGAGGTACACGGAGCTGGAGGATTATATCCAGAGTCTTTCTTTTCTGGGATTTTATCTTGAGATGTCAGATCTGGATGAGATGGCCATGGAGGATCTGGAGGCTGCCCTGGAGCGGTATCAAAAGTATCAGAAAGTGCAGAGGGCTTACGGCTATACGGAGGTTAATTACTGGTTTGCGCCGTGGGGAGAAAAGGAACGGGAATATATTGAGGAGCAGGTGTTTGGTCAGCTGACGTCCCTGGAGGCGGAAGATGAGACATGGGAGAATGACCGGGACGCGGTGGAGAAGAAGTTAAACGGGTATTTGGATGAGCTGGAAGGGTTGCTTGATGAGCTGGCGGAGTTTTTGGGGGAGTCTACGGAGAAGTTGTATGAGATGATGGAGTGAGTAATGGGCGAGGATTGTCGTGAAGCCAGTCAGAGAAGGAGAGATGTCCCGTCTGGGTTCAGATATGCCAAACATTCCGATGAGCCCTTAAAGCGGGAACCAGTCGGGTATCAGCCCTCCTGTTTCCCTGGTCTCATCTCCATGGCATAAATTCACCCTGACGGGACATCTCTCCTTCTCTGCCTGGCAAAAGCAGAATTCGCTGGCTAAGTTTTGCTCACTTGAGGTGTTTCCGGTAGGGGACGCTGTTTCAACGCTGTAGTGAAAAAATACATGCTTTTTATAGTTTCAGTATAAAGCAAGCCGCAGAGTATCCATTCGTGTATATGAGCATAAAAATTCGAATACTCTGATCTACGAAAGAAACCGAATCTTGGTATTGCTTCAATTACAGAGAGCCAGATCCTTTTATGTTCGTAACAACATCGCCTTAACATTACTCAACAATATACCAAAGCTATAAAAAGCAGATATCTTTCTGCTACAAAGTTGAGGTGGCGTCCCCTATCAGAAACACCCTAAGTGAGCAAATCCCAACCGGCGAATTCTGCTTTTGCCTTCCCTCCCTACTTCACGACAACCCTCGCCCCGCTTTTGCTCACTCAACTATATATCAAATTCAGATATTCCATGGATAGTGACAAACAGTGATAATAATGACGAATAAACAATATATTTAGATTGCATAAGCGTCCCGCACATGATACAATGAATTTATGTCGAAATTTGGGAGTGGGCAAAGGAGGGACTTTATGGACCAAAGGGAAAAGGCACAGGAGGCATCCGATTCTGATTTTGTGCAGGTTTTATGTCTGGAAGAGGAAATCGCGGCTTTGGAACAGAACATTATAACCGCAAAGGAGAAGTTGGAACATTTAGAGAGTGAGCTTGCGCTTGTGGAACAGAAGAAAAAGGAAACGGAAAACCAGATCCTGACAATGATGAAAGACGGGGAGAAAAAGGATCAGGAGTTTCGTGAAAAGATAATGCTTCTTACGGAACAGAAAAACAGCCTTGAAAGACAGTGCGGGGATCTGTCAGACAGATACCGCCAACAGTCCGATGATCTAAATCAGATAACTAAAACTTTGCAGGATAAAAACGGCGAATTAAAAAAAGTAAAAGCTGAGTTAGCAGCCGCCAGGCGTGAGCTGAAATGGATCTTCAGAAAGCGGAGATTAGCGTTAGGGTCCGCAGTGGCGGCTGTGATTGGCCTTATGGCGATTATCTGTTTTGGATGGGTCTACTTCAATAACGAAATTTCTTACTGGGAAGATTTATATCGGGATGTTAAGGCAGAGAGAGAAGAATATCTTGTGAAGCTCTCTGAGCTGGAGAGCGCGGGGCAGAACACAAATACGGAAAAGGAAGAGGCTCTTGCAAAACTTTCAACGTTGGAACGTACATACCAGGATACAAAAAAAGAAGGGGAGGAAGCTCTTGCGAAGATCACAGAGTTAGAGGGATTGTATCAGGATACGAAAACGGAGAAGGAGGAAGCTCTCGCAAAACTTTCAGAGATGGAAGCTTATGCTGCTCCAGCGATGATCAAAGTAAACAGCGTGTATAATGCCCGAGAGGGAGGTCCTAAAATAAGCGATGATTTGAAATCGTCTGAAATGCGGTATTTAATGTTTGATTTTAATGTGTATTTGTTAGAGGATGACAAGGGGGCAATGATATATTTGGATATATACAAACCAGATGGCACTTTGTTCCGTTCTTCTTCTAATAGTCCGTCAGGACATACAACTTCTTTTGAGGTTAAAGGAGAAAATAAGAAATTGGGCTGGGGAAATTCGTCAGAAAGCGCTTATTCGGCGGGGATATATCGTGTAGATTTTGTCTATAAAGGCGTGATCATCCATTCGCAAAAAGTGGAAATAAAGTCGTCAACAATAAAACTTTCTTAAAGGAGAGAGCCATGGCAGAAAATGAAAGAAGGACGTTTTTTACAGAGGACGAGCTTTCCGGAATGGACGGGATGCTGCTGGAGACAAACAGCGAGATCATGAAAAAGGCAGGCGAGATATGCGGGATCTTAGGAAAGCGGGACAGCGCATTTAGCAGTCTGAGGAAAGCATACCGTTTAACAGAGGAGACTTTAAAAGAAAAGGAAGATCAGTTAGAGAAGGAAGAGCGGGAGAAACAGGAATGGATGGATAAATGCAATGCGCTGCAGGAAAAGAACAGGATACTTGAAGAAGCAAAGGGGAGTTTGGAAACAAAGCTGAACGCCCTTGGCAAGGAAAAGGAAGTCCTGGAAAGCCGGATTAGTCAGATGTCCAGCCAGGAAGAACATTATCAGACGTTGAGGAATGAATTTGAACAGATCCGCCATGACTGTAATCAGCATTATACTGACGCGAAGAATGACAGGGATGAGGCAAAAGCGGAACTAGAAAGGTGCCGGGATGACCTGGCGGAAGAAACAGAAAAAGCCGAACAGTTACAGACAGCGCTGAACACAGAGAGAGGGCAGAGACAAAAAATAGAAAGTGAAGCGAAGGAGATGAGATCACAGCTGATCGAGAAAGACAACGAGATCCATACTCTCAGCGAGACAAACCGGCAATACAGATCTCAAAGCAAGAAGATGCCGGCGCTTATGGGGCTGTATGATGCTTACGATGCCATTATGGAAAAAAGAGAGGAACTTCCCCATGAATTTTTTGAATGCCTGCAAAAAGCCATGCCTATGGATGACTTCGATTGTTTTGTATCTGCGGCTTTAAGGAGGTCTTTCCCCATTGGCTGCTATTTGTCGCTGAAATCCTTTATCTCCGTATCCGGCGGCGGCCAGGCCTCCGAGGAGGGGATGAAAAAGGCGCTCCGCTATGCAGATCAGCTGTTGGAAAAAGTATTTGCCTTTGGAAGAGAATATTTTAAAGAAGAAAAACTTTCCAGGATCCACGTTGAGAAAGGGGATCCCTTTGATGATGATCTGTGCGTGTATATCAACGGAAAGGGCGGAATGTACGGAGATATAGCGGACGTGTGGCTCCACGGGCTGCGGGATGAAAAGGACGACAGAATATATCATTCCTATGTGGAAGGAGAATGACCATGTTGGTAGTACAGGAAGCATATTTGACAACAAAACAGATGGAACGTATTGGGGTGAAAAGAGATAAGACCGCATTTAATCCGGAGATGGATAAACGGAGGCAGAGAGCCGAAGACGCGGCGAGAGCTATGTATCAAACTCCCTATTTCCCTCTTTTCGCGGAAGACCGCAGGGAAGAACCGGCGGCCTATTATTTTACAGGCCAGGGAGTGATCATCCCCGCCGGGTTAAATGAGTTAAGGAAAAAGATCTGTGAAGCGTGGAGCCGTCCCAATCCGGAAAATGGAAGATATCCTGCCGCTTCCAATAAGCAGACAGGGCAGCTGCGTTCTTACCTGTCCCAATTTATAAAGTCGGACGGCCAGGTGACGGATCCGGCATTTCGTTTCCTGACCTCATTTGCGTATCTGCTGTTTCGGGAGGGAGCCCAATGGAAGCAGTATAAACTTTTATTTCCCGGTTCAGGAAATGAGAAAGGGTATTTACTTCCGGTATGGAGCTGCTCTTTTACAGATGAGAAAGGGCCTCTGGAGGCCTGGGTTCATCTGTACCGAGATTATGGCCTGGTTCCGGCTGCCGGGGAGATCTATGACTGGCTGTATAACCTGCGGGCGGAAGATACCATAACATTGACAACGGAAGAATATGGAAAGCTGAAGGAATGGTTTCGGGGAGGAGATCACCTGCGTCTGGGAAACAAGTATTATGGTTTATCAGACCGGATCTTTGACAATGGAAAATGCTGGGATGTATTTGAGAAGGCACAGCCGGACACAAAGAAGATTCGCTGTCTTTTTCCGGATGGGGAATGGCTTAGCGCCCAGGCGCCCTGGGAGTCGGAACGTGTGAAAAGCGCCATGGAGGGCGGCCTGGTTGTCATTGATTTTGGCACGAAAAGTACGGTGGCGGTGATCAGCGACCAGGCAAGGGGAAACTTTCATGTGCTTAAACCAAAGAAGGGATATGCCGGCGGAAGCCCTCTCCATGCCACGATACTGAAATTCGGCGATCTGGGGGCGTTTATGGAAGCTTATACAGCGGCAAAGGGAAGGCCGGATACCCGCTGGGAAACTGTTTCCATCGATAACTCATCACGGGCAAATGGAACCTCGGACTCAACATTAGGGATATTTCGGGGTCTGAAACAATGGATGATGGATCCCAATTCAGGAGGCGCGGTGCTGCGGCAGAAGGACGCTCCGGATAAGCCTATCATATTGAGTACATATGGTTCGAAAGAAAACACCGTGGACCCTGTGGAATTATACGCCTACTATCTGGGGCTGTACGCCAATAATAATCAGGACAATACGATCTTTATGAGATACCGCCTGTCCTTTTCCGCCACATGCCCGAAGCAGGTTCAGAATGAAATGAGGGAAAGTTTTCGGCGGGGCCTTATGAAATCTTTGCCGTCCAGCGTCATAAACAGCGATAAGATGAAATATTTTTCTGTTGAGTGTACCTGCTGTGAGCCTGCGGCTTATGCCGTATGCGCCCTGGCCTGCATGGGGATGCCCAACCGGTTCCGGAACCGTTTCTTTTATGGGATCTTTGATTTCGGTGGGGGAACCTGTGATTTTAATTATGGGGTTTGGGGATTGGAGCAGAACCAAAAGCTTCACAGAGAGGATCCTAAGATATGGATGTTGGGCGACGGCGGGGATCCCTTTTTGGGAGGTGAAAATCTTCTGGAACTTTTAGCGGTCCAGGTGTGCAGGCAGGAAATGAAATGGTTCAGAGAACAGGGCTATAAGATCGCCCGCCCCCGCTGCTATGAGGGAGGGGATGAAGAATTTTTTTCTGCTTCCTTTGAAGCCGCCAATAATCTGGAATACCTTGTGGAACAGCTGCGGGATCCGGTTTGGGAAAAACCTGACGAGGACAAGGAGGAGTTTGAGATCTACACATCAGGTCTGCTTTCGGAGCGAAAAGAGAACAGGAAGGGCGGCGCTGAAAATAACGATTCAGGGCTGACAATGAAGCTTTCAAAGGCGCCGCTGCTGCGGCTGATCGCGAGACGCATCTACGAAGGCGTATCCGCGTTTTTCCATACCTTTTACCGCACCCTGGATGAACAGGGGCAGAGAGAAGTTCCGCAGCTGTGCGTGTTCCTTGCGGGAAGCTCCTGCCGTTCCCAGCTGGTCAGAAGAACCTTTGAAAAATACATCAATGAGGAGATGGATCACAGTCGGGTGAAAAGGGTGGATCTGTGCGATCCCATGGGTTCGCCGGAATTTGAGGAGCGCGTTCCTTTGGATGTCTGGGATGAGGATCAGATAGAGAAGATGAGCGCAGGGATCCCAAGGCTTCAAGATCTGGACGGCAAAACAGGGGTGGCCTATGGGCTGGCTCTGTATGGAGAACAGGTAAAGATTGAAGACTGCTGTGTGAAAGACCGTCTGTTATATTACCTGGGAACAAGAAACTTTTTTAATATTAATGTACTGTGCGGAGCGCGGGGAGAGCGGCTTCTCATCGGGGAAAGCGTTCCCTTCGCCGTTTCTAAAGTCTGTGATCTGTATTACACGAAGATCCTTCCAAAGGGAGGCGAGTTAAGCGGCGCCAGGACGATTATGCTTCATAAGCAGAATCTTCCCATGGAAGAGGGTATGACCTGTTTTGTCAGGGCGGACAGCCAGACAGAGATCAGTATTTTTGCCGTGTCAGGAGACGATCCAAAAGACCATGACCCGAAAGAGGAATGGATCTTTGATCTGCAATTCGGAAAATTGAAACATAGATAGAAGTATAGATAGAATTTTACAGGAGATAGGAGGAAGATACCATGGCTCATCAGATCGCGGGGGATGACAATCATATCATTCAAAAATGTCGTGATTACGGATTTTGTTGTACTTATGACGAAAAGAGCAGGTTCAGACAGGAAAGCGTGACCGATGCCATTGCGGCAGTTTTGGCATCCAGGGAAAAGCAGGCCAAAAGGCTTGGCAGGCTGGTGGCCCGGACTGACAAGATCATGGACCCGCTGGACAAGCTGATCCACTGCACAGGAGAGCTGGCTGGAATCTCCGACAAAGATGGGGGACAGGAAATTACCCATAAAGACGCGTTCGCGTCATACCAGGATCAGCTTTTGACAGAGAGGGACTGTCTGGCTGCCAATCTTCATACTTTGAAGGAGACCAAGAGGGTAATGGAGCGGAAAAATATCCGCGTGCCTGTGGTGGGACTTATCAATGCCGGCAAAAGTACGTTTCTCGACTCTGCCCTGGGGGATATGGATGAAGCGATCAAGAAAAATCTCTTCCCCAGCGCAAACGGACTCAAATCCTGTACAGGCACCCGGACGGTCCTGATCTATGATGATCATACAGAGGGCGTTACGGTAACTGCCAGGTTTAAGGATAAGGCTGCTTTTTTAAAGGACTGCAGGCAGTCCGTCAGCCGTATGGCGCAGGTATTGGAGCGGTTGCATGTTGCTGATCGGTTTGAGAAGATAAAGAAGCTGAAGAAGGATCTGACCGATGATTCTGATCCCATTGCACTCCTAAATGACTACTATCAGTCTCCGGAGTTTCGCGTTCTTTTAAAGACTCAGAATAAAGAGGAGAGGGATGAGGAATCCATCCATGACTTTTGTTCTTTTGTATATTTTTCCAAGAACCAGGATTACTCGGAGCACAATATGGATGCGGGAACCTTGAAGGATTTCTTTCAGGTAAAGGATCTGATAAAAAGCTGGAATGAACACACCAGTTACAGCCTGCAGATACCATCGGATCATATGTTTGGGCTGGTGAAAAATTTTGTCTGCAAATATGATCCTCACATGGAGCAGGGGGCGGACCGCTACACCACCTACTGCGGTGTGGAAGTGGTTGAGATCAGGGGAAGTCTGTGCAGGGATATAGCCGGCCTGGAACTGATCGACAGCGTTGGCGCCAATGACGACGCGGCAAGCAATGAGGAGCAGGTGAAAAATCTGATGAGGGACAGCGACGCCATGATCCTGCTAAAGCGGCCTCAGCCCCAGGTCAATAAGGAGTGGACCATCAAAAAGTGGGTTGAGCTTATCGGGAAACAGAACAAAGCGCCGGACCAATTTTTATATCTGGTCTACAACTGCTATCTCAATAACATAATCACCCCATCGGAACTGTATCATGATCTGGACAATGCGGAAAAATACTATTCCGGGGACTGCAAAAGAATCTATGTCTCTGATATCGGCCAGTGGGAAGAGGTGCAGTCAAAGATGCTGGTGGATATGCTGGTGAACCTGTCCGAGAGCGTGGAGGAGACAGACAAAGAATCCATAAACCAGGCTAAGGACGCAGAAGGGAATATTTCTAAAAGCGTTCTGGAGATCCGCCGGATCGCGCGGCATCTGGGGCAGATATGCGGCGCGGAGGATGAAAATGCTTCGGAGAAGAAGAGGAAGATAGAAGAGATCTTTCGGGATCTGTTTGGCGGGGTGGAGACTCTGGCATTTACGGTGGAGAATGAAAACGAGACTACTTTGAGGACAAAGGCCAATGACATAACGGAAAAATTGCCAGCAAATCTGAAACAGGATTCGGGGGCTTTTGGTTTTAACGAATCCTATGAATTTATATCGCCCACAGGCCCCCGGTATATGTTTAACCGTTACGCCGCGTTTCTGTGTATGTATTCTCGTATGCTGGAGGAGGCCAAGGGACAGTATGACAGCTTAAAAGACGAGATCAACCGATATGTGGCAGTGAAAAGACAAGATTTGCTAGATCTTCTCTGGGAAAAGGGACGATTCAGATGTATGATGTCCGGCTCAGGCGGAAAAGGCGGTCCTGTGTGTCCGGGCGCGGAAGTGATATGTGGATGGCTGAGACAGGATGGGAGGGAGATGCTTGCCGAGGCGTTGGAAGGTTTGCTTTTGCAGGATATCGGGGCAGAAGGCCTGATCGACGGAAGTATTGGAAAGGTCATCGAGCAGTTTGATCCTAAGAATCTCACTGCGCGGCAGCTTTTCGGCCCAAAGATTTCTAACACAGATGTGGAGGCGAGGGAGGCTGACAAAACCGCGGCGATGATCGAACAGCTTTCGGCAAAAGCCGACGAGCTAAAAGCGGCTCTGCTGAAAAGCGTTACCGGATCCGCCCCTAACCTGACCCGTGTATCAACGGCAGAAACAGGGCAGGGAAGTGACAAAAAGAATGATGATTCTATGTGGGACAATATTCTTAAGCCTGCTTCTAAGGACCATGGGAAGCAGGACGCCCTTAAATCAGACCAGGATGATATGGCTTTTGGCGGCAATATCTTTGATCTGGACGAAAGGGTCCGAAAGGACGTGGTCTGTGAGGGGATCTTTAAAAAGTTTCGGGACAGGCTGCGGGGAAAAGGCCTGCCTCAGAGCGGGGAACAACCTGTCAGTCAATTATATAATCTGTATGACCATTATTATGACGTGCTGCTGACAGAGGAAGAAGTTGTCTGGAAAAAGCGACTCAGTGAACTGCGCCGTGATATGGATGGGGTGACGAAAGAGTTGATTGCGCTTTGTGGGAATTAGGTTTTTATAAATAGCTGCTTTTAATGGGGTGGAAAAAAGTTGCAGAAAAGGGGGAAGGATATAAATATAATCAGTTATACAAGATATAAACGATCCATAAAAATGAGGAGGAAACGTGATGAGAAATATGGTATGGATGAAAAAAGGTATCTTATGCGGATTGACAACGATGTATTTTATGATGGGATTTGGTACGGTCCAGGCGGAAGCGGGATGGGCTACTTTAACGATCAGAAAAGAAGCTGCTAAAGATCGCGCGGCTTCTAAAGAAGAAACGGAATCTACAAAGGAGTCTGATCTGATCAAAAAGAAGCAGGAGTTAGAGCAGCTTCGACAAACAAAGATCCCATATATGATCTCCTGCTCCTATTGTGGAGGGAGCGGAAGAAGCACTGCAGCATGTATACGTTGCGATGGAAAGGGAATTGCGGATATTCCAGGCAATCTTTCTTTGGTGATGTCCTGTGGGTATTGCATGGGAAGCGGCCGGGAAAAGTGCGGCATGTGTATGTACGGGAAAATGGAAAATCCTGATTATTTTGTCAAATGTGACGCGCGGGATAAAAAGATAAAGGAACTGGAGGCTGAGATTGCGCAGATGGAGGGGAAGTCAACGGAAAATCCTATTACAAATCCCGATCCCAATCCCAACCCTGATCCCGGCCCATTTCCCAATCCGATTCCAGACCCGGATCCCAATCCGATTTCCAGGATATCGGTTGAGTGTGTAAAATGCAAAGGAACAGGCAGAGTGACCTGCACTTCGTGCAAAGGTACGGGATATTTAGAAAAAACCAACTGGACTGTTGATTACAGCGGTAGCGGCAGCAAAAGTTATACAACAAGGCGTTCATGTTACTGTGATAACGGTACACGTACCTGTACTGTATGTGGCGGAACCGGAGAATATTGAGTTTTTTAGAAGAAGGGAGCCCCCGCAGCCAGTTGCGGGGGCATTTAATTTGAGGGCTAAACATGAGAGAAGCGGAAAAAAGTTGCAGGAATAGAAAGATACAACGGTTAAAATACAGATACCGGCAGCAAACATGTGATTTAGATCAAGAGAGAAAGGGGGAGATGGCGCTGTGGGAATGATCATATGGTTTTGTGTGCTGCGGTATATCATGTATCCTGCCAGTTGGCAGACAATTGGGATATTCAAAGAGAGGAGAATATAATGAAAAGAAACATGAGAAACAAAGTTTTGACAGGTTTGCTAAGCGTGGGGATGATCTCGGCCTTGATGGCCACGGCGGCGTTTGCCAAGGATCGGGGAACCAGAACTGTTGAAGTGGGACAGAGCATAACGCTCACGGCTGAGGGAGGATATCCTTATGCCTGGAATGTGGAGGATGAAACTATTGCCAGCGCAAAGCTTGAAGGCACCTATAAGGGACGGTGCGTCCTTACAGGCCTCCGGCCAGGAACTATGACGGTTACCGTGCGTTCCTATGAACTGGTGTACGACCCCAATGCCAGGGCTGACTGGTTTGGAGATTATGGGGAGAATGTCAGCCAGCTGCGGACAGATACCTGGCAGGTTACGGTGACCGGAACAGGAGGAACGGATACAACTACCAATACAACAACAAGAACCAATACGACGAGAAATAACACAGCAACCATAAACGACAACATTGAGAGTTCGTTCCGTTACTTTTCTGACAGTTCGGAAAGTGAGACGTCTGCCGGACGCAGCGGGGGATGGAAGCGGAATCATGTTGGATGGTGGTATGAATACACGAATGGGTCTTATCCAAGGAATACGTGGTCGAATATTGACGGGGCATGGTACTGTTTTGACGGAACAGGGTATATGATGACAGGGTGGATCTGGTCAGGCAATCAGTGGTATTACTGCGATCCGAGAGAGGGCAGCGGCCAGGGCGCTATGTTGACAAGTACGTATACTCCTGATGGGTATTGGGTGAACTCCGACGGGGTGTGGAATCCTTAAGATTGTACGCTCGGGGTCTGTGATTACTTTTTATAAAAACAGCCATCCAGCAGTCACCAGCTGGCCGGCTGTTTTTATTTGCCCGAACTTCATTATCAGCTATCGCTTTGTCCAACACCGCCAGCACTCACAGCTTCTTTGCCAGCCCTTTCATATAAGCCAGCGCCAGCTGCTTCTCATCGGGTGAGAGGGCGGTAAAAAGGGAAAGGCAGGCCGCCTGATCTTTCGTAAGCCCGGTCTGGCTCCGGTCCGGCTCAAAAAAATCCGTAACAGAGATGCCAAAGCCCTGGCACAGCTTCTGGAGTGTGGGAAGGGACGGCATATTTTGTTTATTGACCATGGTATTTAAGGTGGAGTAAGTAATGCCGGAGGCCTTAGCCAGCTGGTAGTAGGACCAGCCCCGCTCATCACATAGTTGCTGAATACGATCTAAAGGATTGATTTCGTTCATGTGTCATCTCCGCTATCTGTGAAAAGTTTGTTGTTAAGTAAAAAATTGATTTTATCATATCTAAAATATAAAGTACCGCCTAGATACTATAAAGCGTTCCAAAACAGTGTCTATGTTAATCAAAAATAACGTTATCTATACATTGTATAATTGACATAGTGGAGTATTAAAAATTAAGTCTCCAGACAGTCGGAAGCCCTTTGCCGTCATACGATTCTGACGGAAACAAGTTACAGTTTTACAGCTCCTTCTTGTTAAAATGGAAGAAAAAATGGAGGTAAGCCAATATGGTAGGAAAGGCGTATGTAAAAAAGTTGTGGAAAAAAGCTCTTGTAGGAGACGGGGTGGCATTTAGGAGACTGGGGATCTTGTTTTTAAAGGGAGAGGTGTGCAGGCGGGATAAAAAGGCGGCCAGGCTGTGCCTGCAGAAGGCCATGGAAGCAGGAGATGAAAGGGGATATTTGCTGTATCACCGTCTGTTTTCCAGGGGAAAGGAAGTGATCGACGATGTTTCCTATATCCAAATGTATCAGGAATACCGGTTGCTTCCTCAATACCTGGCATTGGGAACAAGGAGGCAAAAACGTCTTGTGTTTAACCAGACAACAGGACAAAATTCCCTTTTCAAACCCAAAAAAACATAGTATAATAGGCCTTACAAGCTACATAAAATTTGAAGGGAGAAGAGAAGAAATGCTGCACAAGACATTAAAACCATTTCCTAAGGATTTTCTTTGGGGGGCAAGCACATCCGCATACCAGGTAGAGGGGGCGAATCTGGAAGACGGCAAGGGGCCGTCCTGTCAGGACGTGAAGAAAGTGCCGGAGGGGACTTCCGATTTGACGGTATGTGCAGACCAGTATCACAGGTACAAAGAGGACATCGCGCTGATGGCGGAGATGGGATTTAAGACCTACCGTTTTTCCATCGCCTGGTCCAGGATTCTTCCCGAGGGGACGGGGGAAGTAAACCCCAAGGGAATTGAATATTATAACAATGTAATCAACGAGTGCCTCAAATACAACATTGAGCCGTTGGTTACCATGTTCCATTTCGATATGCCTGCGGCATTGGACAAGCGGGGGTCCTGGTCCAACAGGGAGTCTATTGACTGGTTTTTGAACTTCGCGAAGGTGATGTTTGAGAACTTCGGAGACAGGGTAAAATACTGGCTGACGATCAACGAGCAGAATATGCTGACCCTGGTAGGCCCGCTGATTGGAACTCTGACGATTCCTGAAGGCTGCACCAATGTAATAAAAGAGACCTATCAGCAGAATCATCACATGCTGGTAGCTCAGGCTAAGGCTATGGCCCTGTGCCATGAGATGCTTCCGGGGGCAAAGATCGGTCCTGCGCCAAACATCTCTCTGGTATATCCGGCAAGCTGCAAGCCGGAGGACAACCTGGCAGCACAGAACTGCAACGCTATTCGCAACTGGCTGTATCTGGATATGGCCGTATATGGCGTGTACAATAATCTGGTATGGGCATATCTGGAGGAGCATGACGCTACGCCGGAGTTTGCGCCGGGAGATGCGGAGGCCCTTAAGAACGGTCATCCGGACTTTATTGGATTTAACTATTATAGCACAGGGACTGTGGAGGCAAGCGACGGAACCGAGACCATAGATCCAGGAGCGGATCAGCAGACATCCAGGGGAGAGGCAGGTTTCTACAAAGGCTTCCGTAATCCGAACCTGACTACCACAGAGTTTGGATGGGAGATCGATCCCATAGGTTTTCGGGCCACGATCAGGGAGATGTACTCCAGATACCATCTGCCGATGATCGTCACCGAGAACGGCCTGGGGGCTTACGATAAGCTGACCGAGGACGGGAAGGTTCACGATCCATACAGGATTGAGTATCTGCGCAGGCATATTGAGCAGGTCCGCTTAGCGATCTCCGACGGATGTGAGATGATGGGATACTGCCCATGGTCAGCCATTGACCTGATCTCCACCCACGAGGGCATGGTAAAACGGTACGGATTTATCTATGTGGACAGAGATGAGTTTGACTTAAAGACTCTGGACCGGTATCGCAAGGATTCCTTCTTCTGGTATAAGAAGGTGATCGCAAGCAACGGAGAAGATCTGGATTAAGCAAAGAAGACAGCGGCATCAAATATGATGCCGCTGTTTTTACCTGACAGTGGGATGGCAGGCAGAGGCGGATCCGGACTCTCCAGGGGCGAAATAAAAAATGGAAAAAAATGGAAAAATTTAAAAAAGTTGTTGACTTTTGTAAATAGATTTGTTATTATAAGACTCGCCCCGTGAGAGCGGGGTACACAAAACCAAAACGGATCGAAAATATCCGAGAAAAAAGTTAAAAAAGCTGTTGACAGATCAAAAGAGATGTGCTAATATATACAAGCTGCTTTTGAAAAGAAAACAGCCCAGGACCTTGAAAATCGAAGATTGAACAGTATGTAAGACCCTGAAAATTCCAAATAAAAAGGCTTAAGGTTTAGGCCTTGGATTTGAGAAAATTCAGAACGATTGCGAAAGCAAACGAACCAAACAACAGTAGAACGGTAAAAGAATTAGCCAAGAGTTGATTCTGAATACCGGATTGAACCTTTTAACATGAGAGTTTGATCCTGGCTCAGGATGAACGCTGGCGGCGTGCTTAACACATGCAAGTCGAGCGAAGCACTTCACCTTTATTCTTCGGATGCGAGGTGATTTGACTGAGCGGCGGACGGGTGAGTAACGCGTGGGCAACCTGCCTCATACAGGGGGATAACAGTTAGAAATGACTGCTAATACCGCATAAGCGCACAGGACCGCATGGTCCGGTGTGAAAAACTCCGGTGGTATGAGATGGATCCGCGTCTGATTAGCTGGTTGGCGGGGTAACGGCCCACCAAGGCGACGATCAGTA
>CAJUFP010000026.1 GCA_910585645.1 uncultured Hungatella sp.
TGAACCCGGACGGGACATCTCTCCTTCTCTGACTGGCCTCACGACAACCTTCGCCCTTGCTCACTCAATTTCAATTTTTTCCCCTGCTCCTCCAGATATGCCCGGGCGTCTTTAAAGAAGCTGGCTACGATCAGCAGGATGATGAGCCCGATAGGGAACGCCGCGATGATGGATACGGACTGTAAGCTGGCCATGGAGCTGTCGGAGAAGATCAGGGCAATGGGAAGCAGCATCAGGAGCACTGCCCAGAACAGTCTCACCCGTTTGTCAGGCTCCGCTCCCCCGGGAAGTTCTTTGTAGGAGTAGGTGGAGGCTACCATGGTCAGGGCGTCGAAGGACGTGGCATAGAAGGCGATCATGGATACCGCCAGCAGAGCCAGGCCCCCTTTGGCCAGAGGGAGGGTTTCCATAAGGGACAGGATCACCTGGTAAAGGTCCCCGGTTCTTTCGTAAAGTCCCATAAGATCCAGTTTGCCTGTTACCTGCAGGCCAAGGCCGTGGTTGCCAAGTATGATAAAGGAGGTAAAGGTTCCGGACAGTCCATAAAAATAACCGCCCAGTATGGTCTGGCGGATGGTCCGCCCTTTGCTGATCGTGCCTATGAAAAACGGCGTTGCCACGCACCACACCATCCAGTAAGCCCAGTAAAAGATGGTCCAGTTCTGGGGAAAGGAGGAGGCACGCAGAGAATCGGTCCAGGTAGATAGGGCGATAAAGTTCTGCGCCAGGTTGCCAAGGGCTGTAATGCCGGTTTCTATGATGTATCGTGGCTGCCCGCCTCCTATAAGCACATAGGCCAGGAGGGCAAAAAACAGGTAGGAGCAGGAAGATGCCAGTTTTGCGACGCCTTTCATGCCAAAGTATACGGTGATGGTGTAGGTTGCGCAGATGATGACCAAAATGGAGATGGTCAGCAGGTGGTTCTGGGGCAGGCCAAACAGGCGGCTGATGGCGGCTGACAGAAGGGGGGTGGCCAGGGAAAAGGTGGTAGCTGTCCCTGCAAGGAGGGCAAATACCGCAGTCAGGTCAATAAGTTTTCCTGCAAAACCGTCCACCCGAAAGCCAAGGAGAGGACGGCAGGCCTCGGAGTATTTCTGCTTCTCCCTTTGCCGTACATGGAGCATAAAGCCGAAAGCCACGGCCAGAACCATGTAGAAACTCCAGGGGATAGGCCCCCAGTGAAACAGGGGGTAGGTGGAAGCCCAGTCCTGCATTTCTCCCATCTGTAAGATGCGGGGCTCTCCCGCGTAGAGGATCCACTCGCACAAGGAGTAGAACAGGATGTCCGCCGCCAGCCCGGCGGTAAACATCATGGAACCCCACTGGAAGGAGGAATACTGAGGTTTTTTATCTGCGCCCAGGCAAATAGCCCCATAAGGGGAAAACGCGATGTACAGGGAGCACAGGAAGATCCCAAGTCCCATGAGAAGATAGCAGCTTCCAAGCTCGTCTCCCAGGAAATAGCGGATGGATGCTACCACCTGTCCCGACGCTTCGGGGACTGCGAAAAACAGGATGCACAAAAGCAGGATAGTGATAAACGGGACCACTGTGGTGATCCGGTCTAACTGCGGGGATGTTCTGGAAACAGGATTTAGAGGGTTGCGTTTCATAATAAGTCCTCCTTGATGTTCAAAAATGATAAAAATATAAATATATTGAACATAATACCACTGATACCGGGAAATGGCAAGGGCAAAATATGAAGTTTTTCTGACTTTTTATAAAAACCCCTGTAAAAATAATTCGTTTTCCTATATAATACAAGCGATTGAGAGAAGGAGGAGCGCAAATTATGAAACGCTGGATTATATTGATGGCAGGCATCTGCCTGTTATTAAGCGGATGCACCAAGAGTAACATTGTTTATGGAAATAATAATAAGTATGACGATCAGTACCAGCCGGTGGACGGTATTGTGTGGGAGCAGCTTTGGGAGGATTTCAGTGAGATCTACGCGGACCCGGACATCTATCCATTTGCGGCGTCTGTAAACGCGGGAGTGTATCCTGAGGAGAATGTAGTAAAATTTTATCTCCTTGTAAAGGAGGAGATCTCCGGCAAGGAGGCGTCTGATTACGCCACAAAGGTGGTGAAGGGCTTTAATGACCTGATCGCCGCGCAGAACAACGCCTACGCCCCGTCTGATGTGGAATCTTACGGCGGTTATCTGGCGCAGTACGGGATCTACGTTATGGTGGGACCGGACGGGACCAAGGACGATCCGGACACCTGGATCATAGAGGATCTGATCCCCCAGGGAGAGTATCGCCCGGTAGGAGGAAATGCCTGGTCTGTAGAGTAGAGAAAACGGATTATCACCTTTCTTTTCCTAACCGGCTGTGATGCCGGTATGGGAAAGGAAAGGTGATCTTTTTATGAAAGGTTAGCCAGTTTCAAAGTGGGTCCCGGAAGGGAGATCCCTTCACTGCGGACAATGGGAAGTTTTTTGTTTCCGGACAGTTCCACCGTATCTCCATCCTGGAAGACAGCGCAGTCTTCTAAGATATAAGAAGCCAGATCAACAAGGATCTTTCGCAGCCGGTCAGGCTCCATATCCGTATCGGATATTTCTATCTCATCTTTTCCAAATGACTCCAATCCATAGGTATAACCGCTGATCCCCCGGGGAGTCCGGTAAAGCCCGAACCAGATCCAGTTAAAGACAGGAAGCCGGCCGTCCCTTATGACAGCCGCCAGATTCCGGTAAAGTCCCAGCTGATACACCGTTCCTCCGGTAAAAACGCCGGTGGCGGAAAGTTGCAGACAGCAGGTGGAGGCGATCTTCACAAGCAGGATCCCCTGTTCCGTAAGGGATGCCCTGGTGTCCAGGACGGTGATCAGAAGATGGGCTTTGTGTTTCTCTGTTACCTTTACCCCATTGGGCCACAGATAATTGCAGGCTGCGGCTTTGTCAGCCTCTCCATCAGGGATAGGGGATGGGATCAGGGTGATGGCAGCCGTGATGTGTTCCACCGAAAATACCATACAGGGGTTTTGAGGCGTCAGGGCATCTCTGTCATCATCGGACGGAGCGATGGGAAGAGCCCAGTCCGTATAAAAATCCCGGATAAATTTTTCCTTGTCAAACCAGGGACCGGACAGCAGTATGGAACAGCCAAAAGCCCCCTCCCGCTCTCGGTGGAGAGAGGGATTGGAAAAATCGATACCGCGCAGATCCTCTGTGATCCATGCCAGAAACTCTCTGCATTCTGATTCCAGTTCCTGTTCCGGATTCAGCTTTAAAGCGCGGGAAAAGGCATCAAAGGCTCTCTCCAGAAGCGCCTTTTGTTTCTCACAGGTGGGAGAATCCATGGCAGCATAGTAAAGGGCGTACCCCATACAGTAATGCCAGTGAGGAAGGCTGCGGTTTTGGACGTCCATAGCTTTCAGCGATTCGATGGCCTTTTGATATTGTCCCAGGTTATTGTAAGCCACAGCCAGATCTTCTGTCAGCGCGTCCGTCACATCTGTCTCCGCCAGATCCAGGATGGCCTTAACGGTCTCTTGGTGTTCTCCGGCCCGATACCACCTGTCAATTTGTTTTGCCAGAGTCATACGATATCTCCTCTCATTTTCAATCTATACACATGTATTTTCGGGAGTATATGGATAAAATATAGAATTTATCTTAGAGTGGATGATCGCCTTTTATTGTACCAGATAAGTGGGACAGAGCGCAACAGATAAAAAAGAAAAATTACCGTAACAATATGCCTAAACAAATTTACCATATCCCGGGTCCATATGGTAAATTTTACTTAAATAAAAAGAGAGGAGGCTGCACATGAAAATTTTAGCCATTACAGCATGTACAGCGGGCATTGCCCACACTTACATTGCAAAGGAGAAATTGGAAAACGCGGCTAAGGAGCTGGGAGATACCATCAAGGTAGAGACCCAGGGCTCCATTGGTGTGGAGAACGAATTCACGCCGGAAGAGATCAAGGAGGCAGACGTAATTCTCATCTCAGCGGACATCAGGGTAAACAAAGACCGTTTTAAAGGAAAACCAGTGGTGGATATCCCCATCAGTATGGTGATGAAGTCGCCCAAAGGGGTTATCAACAAGATTCACGAGAAGCTGGGCAAGTAGCAGGAAACCGTGGGGAAATTTTTAGAAAAGAGGGGAAACAGGTATGGCAAAACAACAGAAAACGTTTATGAAACACATTATGACCGGTATTTCCTACATGATACCCATTGTGGTAGCAGGAGGTATCCTGGGGGCTCTGGCAAAGGCCTTCGGCGGCTGGAACATCGGCAGCGCCGTCGAGGCGGGGGCAACGCCGTTCTCTAATCTGAACCCGTTTACATGGGTTGGGTTCTGGTGGGGCGTTAACAAATTAAGTTCCTATGCCATGGACTTTGCGGTGGCGGTGATGACCGCGGGAGCCGCCTATTCCATCGCCGGAAGGCCG
Organism: uncultured Hungatella sp.; assembly: GCA_910585645.1. Classification (GTDB taxonomy): domain Bacteria; phylum Bacillota; class Clostridia; order Lachnospirales; family Lachnospiraceae; genus UBA3402. Next base: position 4,422 of record CAJUFP010000026.1, read on the forward strand.
GGTATTGTTCCGGGTATGGTGATCGGGTATTGCTCTTCACAGTCCAAAGCAGGATTCTTAGGCGGCCTTCTTATGGCCTTTATCATTGGCTGGGTCGTGAACTGGATGAAGGGATGGAAACTGCCCAAATGGTGCGAGGGGTTAAAACCGGTTATGATCATTCCGGTGTGCTCTACGTTTTTGTGCGGCATGATCTTTTTGTGCGTATTCTCTATCCCTCTGGCCTGGATCATGGATGTGTTCCAGCAGTGGATCATCTCCTTAAACGGCGGAGCGAAAGCGGTGATCGGCGGCGTGATCGGAGCCTGTATGGGATTTGATATGGGCGGTCCTGTGAACAAGACAGCGTCTATGGCAGCCAACGCCCTGGGAGCGGACGGCATCAACGGGCCTATGTGCGCTAAGATCATCGGAGGCATGACCCCGCCTATCGGCCTTTTTATCGCCACCATGTTGAAAAAAGAGAAGTTTACAAAGACAGAGCGGGAGACGGCCAAAACGGCTCTTCCCATGGGCCTTTGCTTTATCACAGAGGGCGTGCTTCCCTTTGCGGCGGCAGACCCGGCAAGATTTATCCCTTGCAGTATGCTGGGCTCCGCAGTGGCAGGCGCCATCGCGGTGGGCGCGGGATGCGAGTCTGTGGCAGGACATGGCGGCATCTTTGTTGTGCCTATGATGGTGAACCCCATGATGTTTATGGTCGCCCTTGTTATCGGGTCTGTGGTAACCGGAGTAGCCTATGCTGTGGTCAAGAAAACTTCTGCGGAGGAAACAGTCGCTGAGGAAGAAGATATTGACATTGATCTGGATATTAACATTGTGTAATAGATTTTGTGGAGAAAGGACAGACTTATGCTTGTATCAATGAAAGCGATTCTTGATGACGCCAACCGGAATTATTACGGCGTAATGGCAATGAACAGCATCAACATGGAGATGGCAAGGGCCGGAATCATGGCGGCCGAAGAGGAGCACTCCCCCATTATCATTCAGTTTGGAAACGGGCAGATGAACAATCACGCCCATTTGGAGGAGATGGTGCCTTTAATTAAGGAACTGGCGGCAAGGGTTTCTGTTCCTGTTGCCTTAAACTTTGACCATGGCGCGGACTTTTATGCCATCACAAACTGCATCAATGCCGGATTTACCAATGTAATGTTTGACGGCTCCGCCCTTCCCTATGAGGAGAACGTAAAGAGGACAGCTATTATCAGCGCCCTGGCTCACGGCATGGGATGTTCTGTGGAAGGCGAGCTGGGCCATGTGGGGCAGGCGGCGGATGATGACGACTCGGATGTGGATCTGTACACCAACCCGGACCAGGCCGCGGATTTTGTCGCCAGGACTCAGGTAGATGCCCTGGCTGTGGCCATCGGCACTGCCCACGGAGCCTATCCCAAAGGAAAAATACCAAAGCTTGACTTTGACCGGCTCCATCTGTTAAAGGAGACTCTGAAAATGCCTCTGGTTCTCCACGGAGGTTCCGGTTCCGGGGAAGAGAATCTGAAAAAGGCTGTGGCCGGCGGGATCAATAAGATCAATGTGTGTACCGACGCGTTTGAGGCGGGAAAACAGGCTACCTTAAAGGCTCTTGAGGAGAATCCGGGTATTGACTATATGCATATGTGTATGGCCGCGGAGGCAGGGATCAAGCAGTTTGTAAAAGATTATATGAAGGTTATCGGTTCCAGCGGGCGGTACATATACGGGGAAGCGGCAGTAAAGGGCAGTGAGTAAACCTTCACACATTTAGAAAAGGAAATATGAGGTGCTTGGTTGAAAGAGGATAAGAACGCATTATACTTTAATCGAATATTGAATTGCCTTCTGGGTGGGGAGACCTATACCATATTGCAGATTGCAGCAAATGTGGGATTATCTGAAAAAACAGTCCGTACCAAGATCGACCAGATGAACCGCTGGCTGATGCAGCGTGACATGGGCAGGATTGAAAAAAAGCAGGGGACAGGGATCTGGCTGGAGATGGATGAGAGGCAGTGGAAGAATCTGCAGGCTTATCTGGCCCGCAGCCAGAGCCTGGACTCTGCGGTTCAACCGGATGACCGCAGAAAACAGGTCATAGGGAAACTTCTGAAATTAAAATCCGGGCAGACCACCACGCTGTCCCAGCTGGCGGACAGCCTGTATTTAAGCGCCCCTACCATAGGCGGGCTCCTTAGAGAAGTTTCCCCCTGGTTTGAGGAGCGCTCCTTAAAGATCGCGTCCATACGCAGCAAGGGAGTGTGCCTTGTAGGAGATGAATACAATTTCCGAATTGCAATAAAGGATTACATCATAGAACTGATGCCGGAGGTGATGGAGGCCCTTCTGGCTTCCTACGCTCCGGGAATTGATATATCCCGGGTCCGGCGTATTGTCCTGGAAGCGGAGAATGCCTGGCGCGTTGAGCTGGCGGACACTTCCTTTAAGATGGTGTGGATCATGGCATGCCTGTCCATGGCCCGCAGACGTCAGGGAGAGAAGGCCGTATTCTCCACCAGGGAAGAGAATATTGAGCATTACAATGAATATTCTTTTGCGGAATCCATTTATCAGAGGATTGAACAGGCCTATGAGATAACGATTTCCGATGATGACACGGTGCTGCTGGCAGTGCTTCTTTTGTCTGCCAGGAAACTGAAGAATTTTTCCAGCATACAGGATACGGACTTTGCCAGACAGTATGACAGGGACCTGGGAAAGTTCGTCAGGCTGGTGATTGAAACCATCGACTCCGTTCTGGATATTGACCTTTCCGAAGATCAGCTTTTATATGAGAGCCTGCTTTTGCACATGCGCTCGGCTATTTTCCGGATGAAGTATTCCACCGCGGTGGGGGACAACATCAGCAAGTACGTGAAGAGCGAGTACAAGCAGACGTTTCTGGCCACCTGGTCCACCAGCAATCTGTTTGAGGAGTATTATGACGTGCAGGTGACAGAGGATGAACTGGCGGGCATTGCCCTGTACATCCAGGCTGCTATTATCAGGCGGAAGAAGGGGAGCCCTCTGACAGCTCTTCTCATAAGCGAAGGGGGGATGGCAGCCAGCCAGCTGAATATTGAGCGGCTGAAATACAGAATTTCAGAAATTACGGAGATCCGCGCGGTCAGTTACCATGACTTTAAGCTAAGACAGTACCAGGATGTGGATGTTATCATCAATACGTCAGGCAATGAGATTGGGGACGACCGGGTAGTGTCTGTGGGAGAGCGGCTCAATGACCAGGGGATTGAGGCCATCCGACAGAAGGTGAATCAGATTTTCTATTTCCGCAAGAAGCCGGAGTTTCATTTTAACAATCTGTGCCATCAGCTGTTTGAGGTGGATCTGTTTTTTCTGAGGCCCAGGGTGAGAGATAAGGATCAGCTTATTACGATGATGGTAAAAAAACTGGAGGATAAGGGGGATGTAACCCCGGCCTATCTCCAGAGCGTGTTTGACAGGGAGCGGGCCACAACCACCAGCATTGGCCGGGGGATTGCCATTCCCCATGGGAATATGGCGGAGGTAAATGAGTCCCGGATCGTGGTGGCGATTTTGGAGGAACCGATCGTCTGGCATGACGATATGGTGGATGTGGTGTTTCTGTTGGCAGTTAAGATGAACACAAAGTTTGAGATCCGCCGCACCAAGCAGTTTTACAAGGATTTTCTCCAGCTGACGGACAATGATGAAAACATGGAGGCTATTAAGCGGATGGGCTCTACCCTGGACATTTATCAGTATTTTATTAAGTAGAGGAGAGGGAATGATTATGGCGGTTAAAGAGATCCTGGATCGGAGGGTTATAGACCTGGATATGGTGGCAAAGAGCAAGGATGAGGTGATCCGGCATCTGGCAGGGCTTTTGAAGGACGCGGGATACATTGACGACCTGGAGGGGTATATCAGGGATGTGTATTTGAGGGAGAGCGAGGGCATCACAGGTATTGGCGGCCATGTGGCGATCCCCCATGGGAAGTCAGCTTTTGTGGACAAGGTGGGAATCGCGGTGGGAAGGACCAGGGAGATGGTGGAGTGGGAGTCTTATGACGGGGAACCGTCCCAGCTGTTTTTTCTCTTTGCCGTTCCCGCTGACAGCGACGGGGCCAAAGATCATCTGCGGCTGATCGCGGAGTTAGCGGGAAAGCTGGGCAATGACGCGATTATGGCAAAGCTGCAGACAGCCAGTTCTTATGAGAATCTTGTGGAGGCGTTTTCGTAATGGCGGATGTGTTTTTGGGGCCTGGAAAGATCATTAGCGGAAGAGGGGCTTTGGACCTGGCGGCGGATCAGATAGGGAAGCTGGGAAAAAAGGCGCTGGTGGTGACAGACTCTGTGATGAAGAAACTGGGGAATCTGGAGCGGGTGACAGACACGCTGTCTAAAGCCGGGGCAGCCTGGGCGGTGTACGCGGACATTGACGGTGAGCCGGATGACGGAATGATTGAGAGGGGCGTAAAGGTTTACATAGAAGAGGGGTGCGATTTTCTGGTGGGTCTGGGCGGCGGAAGTCCCATTGATTCCATGAAGGCTATTGCGATGGTCGTCAGGTATGGAGGCAGGCCTGGGGATTATCTGGGGAAGTTAGTGACAGGTGCGCTTCCTCCTATGGTGGCGGTGCCGACTACGGCGGGGACTGGTTCGGAGGCGACTCAGTTTACCATTATCACGGACCGGACAAGCCAGGTGAAGATGCTGCTGAAAGGGCCCGCGCTTATGCCGGATGTGGCTGTCATAGACCCGCGCTTTACTATGACGGCCCCAAGGAAGGTCACGGCGGCTACAGGGGCAGACGCGTTGACCCATGCTCTGGAGGCGTATACTTCCCGGAAAGCCCAGCCTCTTTCGGATGCCTTTGCGCTGTCAGCCTGCGACAGGATCTTTCGGTTTCTGAAGAGGGCGTGGGAAGACGGGGAAGATGAGGAGAGCCGTATCCAGATGTCTCTGGCTGCTTTGGAGGCGGGGATAGCCTTTAATAATTCGTCGGTAACGATCGTTCATGGCATGAGCAGGCCCATAGGGGCTTTGTTCCATGTGCCTCACGGGATTTCCAATGCCATGCTTTTACAGGTGTGCCTGGAATATATTGTGGACGGGGCAGAGGAACGGTTTGGGGATATTGGGATCAGGTGCGGGATGGCTAAGGCAGATGAGGGGAAAGGCCAGGCGGCTCAGAAGCTCCTTAAGGCCATCGGACAGCTGCTTGAGGATATTGCTATTCCCGGGATCAGGGATTACGGTATCAGCAGGGAAAGGTTTTTTGAAAGTATTCCCAAAATGGCCAGAGACGCGTATGCTTCGGGAAGCCCGCGCAATACCAGAAAGGAGATTACGGTTGAGGCCATGGAGGAGCTTTACAGAAAGCTTTGGTAAGGCCAAAGATGGAGGAACCAGGTATGAATGGCGTAAGTTTTGATGAGAATAAGAGGTATGATCTGATTTTGCTGGGCAGAGTAGCCATTGATTTTAATCCTATGGATTATTATAAGACGCTGGCCGAGAGCGAGACGTTTCGAAAGTATGTAGGGGGATCGCCGGCCAATATTGCTGTGGGCCTTTCCCGTTTGGGAAAAAAGTGCGGATTTTTTGCAAGGGTGTCTGATGACCGGTTTGGGGAGTATGTGGTAGATTATTTTAGGAATGAGGGCATTGACACTTCCCATATTAGGAAATGTGAGAACGGGGAGAGTCTGGGGCTGACGTTTACAGAGATTTTAAGCCGGGATGAGAGCAATATTTTGATGTACCGCAATGGTATTGCCGATCTGTCTCTGTGTCCGGAGGATATTGATGAGGAGTATCTGACCCAGGCAAAGGCGGTCCTGATATCAGGAACAGCTTTGGCTGCCAGCCCGTCGCGGGAGGCGGCGCTTAAGACGGTGGCTTTGGCCAGAAAGAACGGAATCAGGATTATTTTTGATATTGATTACCGGGCCTATAACTGGAAGAGTCCGGATGAGATGGCGGTCTACTATTTGGCGGTGGCAAGGGACAGCGATATTATCCTGGGGTCCAGACAGGAGTATGACCTGACGGAGAGATTTCTGGGGCTGGACGGCACGGATAAGGCGTCTGCGGGATATTGGTGTTCCTGTCAGGCGTCGGTTGTGGTGATCAAACATGGCAGGGAAGGATCCGCGGCTTACACAGATGATGGGAAATCTTATTTTATCCGGCCATTTCCTGTGGACGCGCTGAAGGGATTTGGCGGAGGAGACGGGTATGCCTCCAGCTTTCTCTATGGGATTTTTAATGGGATGGATATTCAGGATTGTCTGGAACTTGGGTCGGCTTCAGCTTCTATGCTGGTGGCGTCCCATGGGTGCAGCGCGGATATGCCTACGGTGGAGAGCCTGCGGGGATTTATCCGGAGGGAGAAGGAGAAGTTTGGGGAGATGGTGGTCAGAGGGAATGGGTAAGGACGGCTGGTTGGAGATATGAAAGGAGCGCGGTTTGGTTATGGAGAAACGGGAAATAGGAAGGTCTGGGATCATGGCCGGCGGGATCGGCCTGGGAGCCTGGGCCATCGGAGGCGGCCTTTGGTGGGGAGACAATGACGACAGAATGTCCATTGACACCATCCACAGGGCGCTGGAGCTGGGGATTGACTGGGTGGATACGGCCAGGGTCTACGGCTTCGGGCACAGCGAGGAAGTGGTGGGGAAGGCTTTAAAGGAAATTCCCAGAGAGAAAGTGATTTTATCTACCAAGTGCGGGATTCAGTGGTACGATAAAAACGGAGAGTACCATTTTTCCAGGGAAGGCCACGATGTGTACAGGGACCCGTCCCCAAAGGCGATACGCAGGGATCTGGAGCTGAGCTTAAAGGCGCTGGGTACGGATTACATTGACGTGTATTACACGCACTGGCAGTGTAAAACCTACGGCCTGGTTCCTGTGGCGGAGACTATGGGTGAACTGATGAGGATGAAGGAGGAAGGCAAGATCCGGGCCATCGGCGCGTCCAATGTGGACCTTAAGGTGCTGAAGGATTACGCGGATGCGGGGCAGCTGGATGTGATCCAGGAGAAGCTGAGCATTCTGGACAGAAAGCCGGAGGCAGAACTTCTGCCCTTCTGTGAGGAGCGCGGGATCTCCCTGCAGACATATTCGCCTATTGAACAGGGACTTCTGGCGGGAAAGGTTTCGGATGATTATGTGGCAAAGCCCGGGGAGGTGCGGGACGGAAAGTTCTGGTGGAGAAATGAGAACGTCCGGCAGGTGAACCGGATGCTGGCGGGGTGGAAGGACCTGACGGAAAAATATCACTGCACCCTGGCCAACCTGTGTGTAAAATGGAACTCCATGGTGTCGCCGCAGATCCATGTGTTGTGCGGGGCGCGGAAGCTAAGCCAGATCGAGGACACCGCAAAATCACTTGATATCGGGCTCACACAGGAGGATTTTCTGAGGATGAAGGCAGATGCGGACGCGCTTATAAGCAGGTGTACAACAATGCCGTTAACTTAAGGCTGCCGCCGGCCCGCTGGCAGGATTCGCTTAATTCATGACAGTGGGTGTGCAGGGCAGCAGCCGTAATGCCGACAGCAGCGGCTTTAGGAAGGGAAAAGGCGGGACGCCTCTTCCCGCGGCACGGGAAATAAAATGGTAAACAAAATTTGCGTCAAAAAGAAAAAGGAGAGAAAAGACATGAAAATAGCAGTTCTGAACGAGTTCAGCCAGGCGCCGAAAAACGGGATTATCGTGAAGGAGTTAAAAGCGGTTGTGGAGCCTATGGGGCATCAGGTGTTTAACGCGGCCATGGAGGCGCCTCTCACGGACCAGGATGTTCCGGAGGCTTACACAAAGGAAAATCCAAGGCTTACATACCTGCACTTAGGCATCCAGGCAGCCCTTCTTCTTAATTCCGGGGCAGTGGATTTTGTGGTGACAGGCTGCGGCACAGGCCAGGGGGCGCTGATGTCCCTGAATATGTATCCCGGCGTTGTGTGCGGATACTGTATTGAGCCTACGGACGCCTATCTGTTTTTGCAGATCAACAACGGCAACGCGCTGTCCATCCCTTACGCGAAAGGCTTCGGATGGGGCGCGGAGCTGAATCTGAACAACATCTTTACCAGAGCGTTCGGCTCCCCTAAGGGCATGGGATATCCGGACGGCCGCAAGGAGGCTCAGAACCGCAACGCCAATCTGCTGTTTGAGGTGAAAAAGCAGGTGGCAAAACCATTGATTGAGGCCCTTAAGGCCATTGACCCGGAGTTAGTGAAGGGGTGCATGATTCCCAGATTCCTGGATTGTTTCTATGGGGGATGTAAGGACGATGAGCTTAAGGCCTTTGTAGATCAGGTAGTGAGTACGCTGTAGGGCGGATGCGCTGAAAATGGCGTAACGGTTCAGGGGGCTGGGCGGTTGCGGAAAAATGATTTTTCAGGCGCGGGCAGCACCAGGGGGATTGATGTGCGTAAAGAGGCGTGTCAGTCCCTCTCAGCTATTGAGGGCATTACAAGCGGTTAAACCATGGAGGAATACAATGACAAGAAATTTTACGGATCTGACAGGTAAGAAGGCCATCGTCACAGGAGGCGCCCAGGGGCTCTGCCGCGGGATGGCAGAGGGGCTTATGGAGGCAGGCGCCCAGGTGTGCATCATAGACGTAAATCCCGCTGTCACCCAGGTGGCGGAAGCGTTTGCCGAAAGGGGATTTGGCTGTTTCGGAGTGGTCGCGGATTTGGGAAACAGGGACAGGCTTGAGGCGGGATTTGCCCGGGCCGTGGAAAAGCTGGGCGGCCGCCTGGATATTATGGTCAACGGCGCCGGAGTGCAGAGGCGTCACAAATCAGAGGAATTTCCCTATGAGGACTGGGAGTTTGTGCTGAATATCAATCTCAATGCGGTATTTCGCCTGTGCCAGCTGGCAGGCAGACAGTTTATGGACCAGCAGAGCAAGGGGAAGATTATTAACATCGCTTCCATGCTGTCCTTCTTTGGGGGATACACGGTTCCCGCCTATGCGGCTTCCAAGGGGGGCGTGGCCCAGCTGACCAAGGCCCTGTGCAATGAGTGGGCGGGAAAGGGGATCAATGTCAATGCCCTGGCTCCCGGATACATGGATACGGAGATGAACAAGGCGCTCACAGACCCTGAGAATCCCAGGTTTAAGGAGATCACGGACCGAATCCCTGCCGGCGTGTGGGGAACGGCGGAGGACATGAAAGGGCCCTGCGTCTTTCTGGCGTCGGAGGCATCGGATTATCTCAACGGAGCCATTATCCCGGTTGACGGCGGATATCTGGTAAAATAGAAGGAGATTATGATCATATGGAAGGAATAAAATCAATCTATCTGCCCCAGTTTACCATCGGGGAGCGCGCGTTTGAGCGGTTCGGACCGGAGATGGGCAGGTACGGGAAAAACGTGATGGTCATTCACGGGGAGAAGGCGTGGAAAGCTTCCGGGAGGTATGTGCTTCCGGCCATTGAGAAGTCGTCGCTGACAGTGACCGGGACGCTGCTCTACGGCCATGACGCCACCTATGAGAATGTGGAGCGGATCATGGCAGATAAGAAAGCCGTGGAGGCGGATATGTTTCTGGCGGTGGGAGGCGGAAAATGCATCGACACGGCGAAGCTGGCGGCGGACAAGCTGGGAAAACCGGTGTTCACCGTGCCCTCTATTGCATCCAACTGCGCTCCCATTACGAAGATCAGCATCATGTACCATGAGGACGGGTCATTTTACGATATTCCAAGGCTTAACTGCGTGCCGGCCCACTGCTTTATAGACCCGCGGATCGTGATGGAGGCGCCTGTACGTTTTCTGCGGGCGGGAATCGGGGATGCCATGGCAAAGCACATAGAGTCCGCCTGGTCCGCCAAGGGAGGGGAGACTCTGGACTATGGAAGCGAACTGGGAATCACGGCGGGGCGGATGTGCTTTCTTCCCCTTCTGCGGGACGGGGAGCAGGCCCTTAAGGACGTTCAGGACGGCGTGGTCAGCGAAGCTTTGGAGAACGCCATACTGAATGTGGTGATTTCCCCGGGGATTGTCTCTGTCTCCGTTCATCCCCATTATAACGGCGGCGTTGCCCATGCGCTGTTTTATGGTCTCACCAGCAGAAAACACATTGAGGAAAATCATCTTCACGGGGAGGTGGTTTCCTACGGGACGCTGGTGAACCTTCTGCTGGATAAGGATTATGAGAATCTGAAGCTGGCCTATGGGTTTAACCGCCGCACCGGGCTGCCTGTGTGCCTGGGGGATTTGGAGCTTACGAAAGAGGACAGGCTTGAAGATGTGCTGGCAGTGACCATGGCCAACCAGGAGCTGGTTCATACACCCTGTCCGGTGACAGGGGAGATGATTTACCAGGCCATACAGGAATTGGAGGAGTATAGGGAGGAGTGACATATCTTCCTGGGGAAATCCCGGTGGAGAAGGCGTCTGGTGTTTGCGGCCTTAAGTTCGTCTGTGAAGCGGCGTAGTGGCGCTTATGTTTAGCTTTGCAAACGGATTTAAGGCCGCGGACACCAGATGGCTTATTCATCATATTATCTGATTTAGTCAATCTCTAATACCTATTCACAAAAGAATAATCAACTAACTGCCTATTTGACAATATGGATAAAGAAGAATATGCTATATGGCTAGAAGATACTTTGGAATTATTTAATATGTCAATTGACGAATATGTCTGATTGATATACACTTAATCTAATATTCTTTTGCTAAAAATACAAAGGAGATTTGTATGAATATTGACCTTACGAAAACCCAACAGTATCTTGAATGGCTCAAAAGCAAACTATACCTAAATGCGATTGCTCCTTCTGCTAAAAATCGTATCATATATAGAGGACAAGTATACCGTTGCAACTTAGGCGTTGGCATTGGTAGTGAGGAATGCAAAGAGCGGCCTTGTGTAGTTCTCCAGTATAATTCAGCTAACAGAACATCACCTAATACACTGGTTGCACCTATAACGCATACCACCTCTACGCTTCCTATTGTTGTACCGATTGAAGAGAAAAAGGATTCTTCCGGCAAACTGATACTTGATGGAAATGTTCTTCTTGGAAATATTACCTGTGTAAGCAAGGCAAGGCTTAGCGATTATATTACTGACCTTTCCGCTGATGAAATGAAAGCTGTTGATAAAGCTATTTCTTTGTCTCTTGGTATAAACCACCATTATCAGACATTGCAAAATATGTACGACGATAAACTACAATATATTGAAAAACTGAAAAACAATCGCGCCTTGCTACAAACTGATTTGGATTCAAAGCAACAACAACTTGCTAAATTCCAAAAATTGCTTGATACCTACCATTTTTCAGATATTCAAAATTTAGCAGATTTTTTAGAAAAATCTCTAAAAGAATTGTAGACAAACTTAGATTTTCATGCTAGTATAAAAGTACAAGAAAGGTGTTCACGAGTGGAACGCCAATATAGTATTTCAAACAAGGGAACTACGAGCGAGTTCCCTTTATTTTATTCATACATAATTTTTCCCCTTCAACATAAAATACTATTACAATTCTTCTTTGGACGTGTGCCAAAGGAAATATTGTAATTAAGCAAAGGGAGTCACGAGAGGACTCCCTATTTTCGGGCATTAAAAACTGCAGCTCTGCCGACCAAACTGTACGTTCGGAGGAGTACCAGCCCAGGAAGAAACCAGGTAATCCTGAAAGAAACCTACTGGAACAAGGTACACCCCATCTCTTTAAAATACACGATCTTTTTCTCAATATCTTCCCTGGTGATATCAAACGCCTCTGCCAGGCAGTCCAGGCAGTAGAACACCTGGCTGCCGCGGTTCACCAGCTTTCTGGTGGCTCCGATCTCATCAGAGGTCAGGGGCTTTTTGCATTTTCTGCAATACTCTTTCTTATTCTTGTCCATAGGTCCCCTATTTTGCCAGGCGGCAGAGGAATAATCTGCAGTCATGACCGGGAACGGATACAATATAATAGTCTTTCTTTACGCCTAAGTCTTCCCCTGTAAAGATATCCCTCATGGCAAATCCGTACCCGGAGGTGTAGGGGACTCCGGCGTCGGCGAAGATACAGCTGATTTCCCGCTCCTCATCAAACAGATTGTAGCAGGCGATGACAAACTCATGGTCAGACAGATGTTTGATGAAGGTGTACAGCTGATCCTTCACAGCCCTCAAAGGCTCCACCGCGTTTTCCCGGTCCTCCTCAGGCACCATGACGTGTTTTTTCCCCATCAGGTAAGGGGGACGGCACTCCCTGTCCTGGTCAATGCGGATCAGGTCACTGTTCAGCAGAAGTTCCCTCATCCGGGGATTCAGCTTCCGGATGTCAGCCCCGATCATGAGAGGAACCCCGGCAAGACACCACAGGGAGAACTGCATCCGGTATTCCCCGTCTGTGCAGGGCTTGCCGATGGCCACGTTCCCCTGGTTGTACATGCCTACGGTTAGCATGTCCAAGTCATTGAAGCAGTAGGGGCCGGACTGGGAGAGATGTTCCAGCTGGGACTGGAAAATCCCCATAAAGGAGCGGAAGTTGTCAAAAATATCCCCGGTGGAGCGGTACATGTGAGCGCCTATGGACCGCATCCAGTTCCAGGAATCGTGATGGCCCCAGTTGCAGGCCGCGAAACAGATCTCCCGTCCCGTGGCTTTTAAGGCCATGCTCATAATGTGGTAGCGGTTGATGCCGTCGGCGTTTTCCGGGAAATTGCAGTAGTCGTATTTCAGATAGTCCACGCCCCACCGGGCAAACAGCTGCGCGTCCTGAAATTCGTGGTCATAGCTGGAGGGGTAGCCTGCGCAGGTGCGGATCCCGGCGCAGGAGTACATGCCGAATTTCAGTCCCGCCCTGTGGACATAATCCGCTACTGCTTTCATGCCGTGGGGGAATTTTGCCGGGTCCGGCACAAGGTTTCCCTCTGCATCCCGCTCTTTTAAAGACCAGCAGTCGTCGATGACCAGGTATTCGTACCCTGCCTCCCGGTAGCCCTCCCGGACTAAGACGTCCGTGATCTGGAAGATCAGCTCCTCATCAATATCCTGTCCAAATGTGTTCCATGAATTCCACCCCATAGGCGGTGTTGCTGCTATCATATGGATTCCTCCTTATTTTGCGGCAGAGCGGCGGTTTATGTCCGGGTAGACAGGTGAACGGCTGTCGCCGGCTTTGCCTGCGGGTATTGTTGAGGCAATCATATAACAGGGGGGATGGTAATGTAAATAGATTTTTGTCAGATGAATATGAGGAAATGTGTGCTGTAATCCCTCCTAAAGCCAGTCATGGATATTGCAAAGATGTTTTCTGGTTTGAAATTTTCAGAGACGGAAAGAATATAACTGTGTTGTTTTTCCAATAACCTTTCGGATCTCTCAGATCCTTTTACATAATTTGGCTGTTGGGCCGAATCTGTAAAATGAAATGAAGTATCGAAACAAAATGTATCGAAATATGATAATGGTGTTGAAAATCCACATGTGTTGTGATAAAATAGTGATACGGAGGCGTGTGTTATGGGGAAGCGATCAGTTAGAATAGAGAGTATTACGATAGAAAATTTTAAGAATGTAAAAAAGGGATCTATTGATCTTGAAAATAAAAGAAAAGATTATAAGGCAAGTATTGTTGGTCTTTATGGTCAGAATGGATCAGGTAAAACAGCGCTGATTGACGCTTTGGCATTGCTGAAGCTTGTATTATGTGGTCAGCAGATTCCTGTCAAGTATGCTGATTATATAAATATTGATGCAGAGAGTTCTAAGTTGAGTTATCAGTTTAAAATAAAAGATGAGGAAGGAAGCTTTGATATCTGGTATCAGTTTGGCATTAGACGGGGTATTGACGATACCGCGTTAAATATGCAGGAAGATGTTTCTAAGTTAGAGTCACGTACAGAGGTATTTGATGAGGTGCTTTCCTATGCTTTCTCATCGCAGGCTGAAAAGATAAGAAAGGGTCCGCTGATTGACACCAGAACCGATGAGGTATTTATACCGAGGTCCAAATTTGCGGAATTAGTGGGTGTTGATAAGAGTAAGATGACGGATTTGCTTGTCACCAAAAAGGTTGTTCAGGCCACATCGCGATCCTTTATTTTTTCCAGAGAAATGATCAATACGTTTCGGAAAAATTGTTATGATAAAAAATACATGGCTGTAATAGAGGGCCTTATGATGTTCGGAAATAGAGAACTTTTTGTCATCAATACAGAAAATTCGGGCTTAATTAGTATGAATGCGCTTCCGCTTGCTTTTAAATATAAGGAGAATAACGCGGATACTGTCGGGAACCTCACCTTGCCTTTGAATGCGCCGGCGCCCATACCGGAAGAAGCATTAGGCGTGGTCAGCAAGGTTATTGACAATATGAATATTGTTCTGGAGCAGATTGTTCCAGGACTTACGATAGGAATAAAGGATCTTGGACCAATCGCTTTTAGGGATGCAAAACCTGGAAAATCTATTCAGCTGATGTCATTGAAAAATGGAAAAGAAATTCCTTTTCAGTATGAATCAGAGGGCATCAAGAAGATTGTTTCTATTTTGCAGCTGTTGATTGTTGTGTATAATCATTTATCTATTACTGTTGCGATTGATGAAATGGATGGAGGGATTTTTGAGTATCTGCTGGGAGAGATCCTTAACATTATTTCCGAAAAAGGGAAAGGACAGCTGATCTTTACATCCCATAATTTAAGACCGCTGGAAACCATTGATAAGGGATTTATCGCCTTTACCACCACCAACCCGGAAAACAGATATATTCGTATGACCAATGTAAAGGGTAATAATAATCTGCGCGATTTCTATTACAGGGACATTGTACTTGGAGAACAGAGTGAGCAGGTTTATAATCCAACAAACAATTTTGAGATTGCTTTGGCATTCCATGAGGCAGGTGAGTCATTTGGCGCGTAGGAAGGTCGTTTTTGTAATTGTAGAGGGACCATCGGATGATACTGCTTTGGGAATTGCTTTGAGTCAGGTGTATGATAAGGATTCAGTCTATATTCATATTATGCATGGAGATATAACAACGCGCAGAGGAGGAAATTCTCAGAATATTATTTCTAGAATCTGGAAAGAAGTGCAGGGATATGCCAACTCAAATCATTATAAAGCCACCGATTTTAAACAGATCATTCACATTGTGGATATGGATGGCGTATATATTCCAGATGATCATGTAATAGAACAAAAGACTGCGGCAAATGTCCGTTATGCATCGGAAGGTATTTATACATCCGATGTAGATGGAATCATTGCCCGTAATAAAGTAAAGTCAGACATACTTTATAAACTTAGAACTTGTGGGAACATAAGGAAGATTCCGTACCGTGTATATTATATGTCCTGTAATCTGGATCATGTATTATATGATAAGAGAAACAGTACAGATGAAGCTAAGGAAAACGATGCATATGCTTTTGCAAAAAAATATAAAGGCAATATGGATGGATTTGTTAAATTTATCTGTGAGTCTGAGTTCTCTGTAAATGGAGATTTTAAAGAATCGTGGAGGTATATTGAAACGGGTATGAATTCGATTGAACGTTATACGAATCTGTGCATAGGTATTAGGGATGAGCTGGATTTAAGAGCAGGAATGGAGATTTGAAAGAATGGGACAATGAAAAAGGAAAGGCTATCTGACAGCCTTTCCTTTTTCATTGGGCGCTGATTCAGCCCGGCTTCCTCACCGCGTTTTCATAAAATCGAAAATAATCCGGCCTGTGGCGGGACTGGGTGTACTCAAACATGACCCCGTCGCCGTTGTAGGTCTGGCTGGTGACCACTGCCATGCAGTTATAGTCCTCCGCGTTCATGCCCAGGTACTTTTCGTCGATCTGGGTCATCTTCTCCACGGTTATGACCCGCTTGCTGTTTACAATGGTCATGTGCAGCGTATTTTCCAGATACTGATAAATGGAAGTCTCCGCGATCTCTTTGGTGAGTCCGGGGACTGCTTCTTTTAAAAAGTAATTGTGGTTAAGGATCAGGGGCATATCGTCCAGATAGTGGAGACGCTGGATATAGTAAATATCCGCGCCCGGGGGAAACCCGGTGTACCGGGACTGGCCCTGGCTGACGGGAAACTCCGCAAACAGGAGGACTTCTGTGCGGGGGTGATGGCCGTTTCTGGCGGCGGACTCCCGAAATGTCTCAATCTCCCCGATGGTAAAGGCGGTCTGGGCCACAGGCTGATAGATGTTGCGCACCCCTTTTCCCTGCATGGTCTGGACGTAGCCGTCGGTCACTAAGCGGCCCACAGCCCGGCGCAGGGTGTTGCGGGAGCAGTTGTAGGTCTGGATCAATGTGTTTTCCGACGGCAGCAGCTCCTGATAGGAGAAAACGTCGGTTTCAATCTTCTGTTTCAGGTCTTTATAAATCTCTTCGTATCTTGCTTTTGGCATATTCCATTCACCTCCCATAAAGATGATGCTGCCTGCAGGCCCCAAAGCTATGTACCGACAACCGGCATGCAGGCATGTCATACAGGATCGTTTGCCCCTGGCTTTATAAAGATTATAGAAATAAAAAATCAAAAAGTCAACAGCTTGTTCAAACAAATTTGAAAAAGTGGTTGACATGTTTAAACAAGTATGGTATAACTTACTCAACAACATGTTTAAACAAGTTGAAAAACAGGTGGAGGTAGGAAGAATGGGAACATATGCAGAAGACGCAAAACAGTTGTTACGTCTGGTAGGCGGAAGAGAGAACATCGCGGCAGTCTCACACTGTATGACAAGAATGCGGTTTGCCCTGGCAGAGCCGGGGAAGGCGGATATAGGGGCCATCGAAGCCATGAAGGTGGTGAAGGGAAGCTTTACCCAGTCCGGCCAGTTCCAGGTGATCATCGGCAACACGGTGGCTGATTTTTACAATGATTTTATAAAAGTGGCAGGCATTGAGGGCGTGTCAAAGGACGCGGTAAAGCAGGCGGCAAAGAAAAACCAGAATGTACTCCAGAGGGTGATCACCGCCCTGGCGGAGATCTTCGCGCCGCTGATCCCGGCGATTATCACAGGCGGTCTGATCCTGGGCTTTCGAAACTGCATTGACAGCATCTATCTGTTTGAAAACGGGACGAAGACTCTGTGTGATATCAGCCAGTTCTGGTCAGGCATTGACAGTTTTCTGTGGCTCATCGGTGAGGCGGTATTCCACATGCTGCCGGTAGGTATCTGCTGGTCCGTCACAAAGAAGATGGGGACCACCCAGATGCTGGGCATTGTCCTTGGCCTGACGCTGGTGTCAGGGCAGCTGCTCAACGCCTACGCGGTGGCGGGGACGGCTGCGGCGGAGATCCCCAAGTGGAATTTCGGCGGATTCCAGGTGAACATGATCGGGTATCAGGGGCAGGTGATTCCGGCCATCCTGGCGGCATTTACCTTGGTGTACCTGGAGAGATTCTTCCGAAAGATCACGCCCCAGGTTATCTCCATGATCGTGGTTCCCTTCCTCAGCCTGCTTTTGTCGGTAATGGCCGCCCATTTTGTGCTGGGGCCTGTTGGCTGGAAGGTTGGAGCGGCAGTGTCCGCAGTGGTATTTGCGGGGATTACCGGAACCTTTAAGATCGTATTCGGAGCCGTGTTCGGCGTGATCTACGCGCCGCTGGTGATTACGGGACTGCACCATATGTCCAATGCCATTGACTTAGAGCTGATCGCGGATTACGGCGGAACCATGCTGTGGCCCATGATCGCCCTGTCCAATATTGCCCAGGGTTCTGCGGTTCTTGGCATGATCTGGCTGCAGCGGAAGGACGCAGAGGCTCAGGAGGTCAATATTCCGGCATGTATTTCCTGTTACCTTGGGGTTACGGAACCGGCGATTTTCGGTGTAAACTTAAAGAGGGGATTCCCCTTTGTCTGCGGCATGATCGGCTCCGGCCTGGCGGCCATGATCTGTGTGGCCACAGGAACCACGGCCAATGCCATCGGTGTAGGCGGGCTTCCGGGTATCTTGTCCATTCAGCCTGCGTTTATGGGTTCTTTTGGAATCTGCATGGTGATTGCTTTTGGGGTTCCGTTTTTGCTGACAGCCATTGTGGGAAAAAAGAAACTGGCGGCGGATGTAAAGGAAACCGCAGAGCTGGCAGAGATTGCCGCCGGGGCAGGCGCAAGCGGGGCGGCAGGAGTTACGGCTTCCATCCTGGAGGAAAGAAAAGCCGGTGAAAAGGGCGGCAGCGGGACTTTGACGGCGTTCTCGTCGGGGAAAGCGATTCCGCTGGCGGACGTGGGAGACGGAGTTTTCTCAGCAGGTATTTTGGGAGACGGCATGGCCATTGTTCCGGAGAGTGAGACGCTGTGCGCGCCGGCTGACGCACAGGTGGCGGCATTGATGCCGGATTCACGCCACGCCTGTGGGTTAAGGCTGGAAAACGGCATGGAGGTTCTGCTGCATATCGGCCTTGATACCGTGGATATGAAAGGGGACGGATTTACGTATCTGGTAAAAGAGGGCCAGAAGGTCAGCGCGGGAACGCCGCTGATCAGGTTTGACCGGGCAAAGATTAAGGCGGCAGGCCACCGGGATGTGACGGTCTGTGTGATCAGCAATGTGGGAAATGCCAGGGATATTCAGTTTTGCACGGGAACGGATGTAAAAGAAAATGAGACTGTGGTGGCAACATTTAAGTAAACCTTCATAGGTTCGGCAGGGAACGGACCGCTGCACATGAAAGTCAGGCGGGTACACTTGGCATCCCTGAATGTATGGCGCCTGATTGGCGGAAGGAATTTAAAGTAGTGGGAGGAGAAAAGCAGGATGGAGGATTTCAGCAAAAAGACCGTATATCAGATATACCCGAAATCATTTCGGGACACCAACGGGGATGGGTTTGGGGACATCCCC
The DNA here is from genome assembly GCA_910585645.1 of uncultured Hungatella sp. Classification (GTDB taxonomy): domain Bacteria; phylum Bacillota; class Clostridia; order Lachnospirales; family Lachnospiraceae; genus UBA3402. The sequence continues at coordinate 23,227 of CAJUFP010000026.1, forward strand.
GGGGTGATTGAAAAACTGGATTATCTGCAAAAACTGGGGGTGGATTATCTGTGGCTGACGCCGTTTTTCCCGTCGCCCCAGAACGATAACGGGTACGACGTGGCGGATTACTGCGCCGTGGACCCCAAGTTTGGGACCATGGCGGATCTGGAGGAGTTGGTCAGTGAGAGCGAAAAGCGGGGCATGGGGATCATGCTGGATATGGTGTTTAACCACACATCCACATACCATCCCTGGTTTCAGAAGGCACTGGCAGGGGATGAGAAGTACCAGAAGTATTATATTTTCAGGGAGGGCCCGCCGGATCAGGCGCCCACAAACTGGAAGTCAAAGTTCGGCGGTCCTGCGTGGGAGTATGTTCCCGGACTGAAAAAATGGTATCTCAGGTTATTTGACGTGACCCAGGCGGACTTAAACTGGGATAACCCGGAGGTCCGGCAGGAGCTGAAGGACATTCTTCGGTTCTGGAAGGGCAAGGGGATCAAAGGATTCCGGTTTGACGTGATCAATCTGGCCTCCAAGCCGGAAGTGATGGAGGACGATTTTGAGGGAGACGGGCGCAGATTCTACAGCGACGGCCCTCACATCCATGAGTACCTGAAAGAGCTGGTGAGGGATGCGGGGATTGAGAACTTTGTGACCGTTGGGGAGATGTCCTCCACGTCTCTGGCTCACTGTATCCGCTATTCCGCGCCGGAGGAAAAGGAGCTTTCCATGTGCTTTAACTTCCACCATCTGAAAGTGGATTACAAGGATGGGGATAAATGGGCGCTTACGGGGACGGATTACAGAAGATTGAGGCAGCTTTTTGTGGAATGGCAGGAGGGTATGCAAAAAGGCGGCGGCTGGAACGCGCTGTTCTGGTGCAACCACGACCAGCCCCGCATTGTAAGCAGGATGGGGGATGAACAGGCCTATTGGAAAGAGTCGGCAAAGATGCTGGCAGGCATGATCCATTTTATGCGGGGAACCCCCTACATCTATCAGGGGGAGGAGATCGGGATGCTCAACGCCCATTTCCCTTCCATAGAGAAGTACCGGGATGTGGAGAGTCTTAATTACTATGAGATTTTGCTTAAGAAGGGGAAGACAAAAGAGGAGGCCCTTGAGATCTTAGGGGCCAGGTCCCGGGATAACAGCAGGACTCCCATGCAGTGGAACGGGGAAAGGTACGGCGGGTTTTCCACGGCAGAACCGTGGCTTTCTATGGGGAACGGTTTCCGGAAGGAGATCACGGTGGAGGCACAGGAGAAGGACCGGGATTCCATTCTTGCCTTTTATAAGAAGCTGATCGCTGTGAGGAAGGAGTGCCCGGTGATCTCTGAGGGGGAGATCAGATTTTTGGAGACCGGGACGGATATGGTGCTGGGATACAAAAGAGTGCTGGGGGAGCAGGAGATTCTGGTGCTTTGCAACCTGGGCAGGGAGGAGCAGAGGATTAAGGAGGAGGAAGAGTGGAAGGATTATAAGGCGCTGATGGGGAATTATGGGGGTGAGGGGATGCCGGAGGAAGGGTATCCGCCCAGGAGAGACATGGATTCGGGTATGTTCTCCGGGGACTCATGGCTGGTTGAAAGACAGGGCGCTTTGGAGAACGGGACTTTTGTTATGAAACCCTATGAGTTTGTTGCCCTTGGAAAGAATGTTTTCCTGACTTTTTCCTGACAATTATTACCATTTCATTTCGCTTTCTTCCAATTTACGGAAGATTCTTGATTCCATGTTTTGGTTACGTTACACTCTTTTCATGTAATATTATATCAGCAAAGGTGTGTACACAATGGAAAAACAGGAATACTTAATCGGAGACATAGCCGCCATCACCGGCCTCAGCCGCGACGCGCTGCGGTTCTACGAAAAAAGAGGGATCCTCACCCCCAAAAAGAAATCAAACGGATACCGGTACTACACGGAGGACGATCTTTATCTTCTGGTGCGGATACTGTTTTCCAAGAAGATGAATCTGGGCCTTGACGCCATTGAGACGCTGATGGTCTCCCCTCCGCTGGACTGTGAACATAAGCAGACCCTGAGCCAGCAGATTGAGTCGGAGATAAGCGCCATCCGTTCTCACAGACAGACCCTGGCCCGTCTGCTTTCCATAAAAAAGATTTATGAAGAACTGGAGGAATGTCAGAACCGATTCTGTCTGAAACCGTTTCCAAACTGCCGGGTTCTCCACACCATGGATTCGGCGGCTGACGGCCTGAAACAGTGGTTTCTTCTGTCCCGCCAATACGAAGGCCTGGATATGGTCTATGTATATGACTGTTACCGATATCAGGCAGGATTTTCTCTGGATGAGGCCCAGATCAACTACGATTATTCCCAGCTGCTTATCTATGAGGAAGTGATGCGGTGTATGGAGCCGGAATACGATTTTTCCGGATGTGAGGTTTTCAGGGAATCGGCGCCCTGTATCTTCACGGTGGCAGAGGTATCGGCTGTGGCGCCCTGCCTTTCAGTGGTTGGCGCCATGCGCCAATGGGCAGCCGGCCAGGGGATCGTGGCCTCACCGAAGATTTATGTCACCTCCAATTTTGCCAGGCTTAAGGACGGCGTCTGCTCCTATTATCAGGAAATCTACATACCGGTGATCTCCTCCTGAACAAACATTAGTAAAGAAACCGAAAGGTTCCGTTCATTGACCATGGAGCGGCTCCAAGGTGTATAGTTGGCCTATCAAAAATGAAATACAACTTTGGAGGCAAAACTATGAGACGGAAACGATTTTGTTCTGCAGCAGCAGGATTTTTGATGGCATTTGGATTTGGCATCACATCATACGCAGCCACCGGCTGGCAGTGGGACGGCAGCGACTGGCGCTATTTCCAGCGGGACAATGAGGCAGTAACCAACACCTGGAAAAGGTCAGGCAGCCATTGGTTTTACTTAGGAGGCGACGGCCGCATGGTCCGCAGCCATTTGGTGGAAGACAATGACAATTACTATTACGTCAATTCCACCGGAGCCAGGGTAGCCAATGAGTGGAGAAAACTTCCCAATCAGGAATACGGCGGCGATGAGCCGGATGAAGTGTGGTACTATTTCCAGTCCAACGGGAAAGCTTACAAAGCCCCTGATTCCGGGCGGACTTCCTTTAAATCCATTGTGACAGCCAGCGGTGAGACGAAAAAATATGCCTTTGACAGCAATGGCCGCATGCTTTTCGGGTGGGTCAATGAGGAATCCGGGCGGGTGACAGGAGATGAGGCCTGGAAAGAAGGCGTTTACTACTGCGGAGATGAGAATGACGGGGCCATGGTCAAGGGGGCGTGGAGACGGCTGGAGGCTATGGACAGGGGCAATGACGAAAGCTCCTTCAACGACGAATACTGGTTTTATTTTAACGCCAACGGCAAAAAGATTACGGGAACCAAAAAGACCATAAACGGCTATAAATACCTGTTTGGTGAGGACGGAAACGCAAAATACCAATGGCAGTCAACGCCTGTGGCCACCGGCAGCATAGCCACTCCGTCCAATGCCAACTCCTACTACAAACGTCCGGACCAGTGCTGGCTGGCAGTGGGATGGTTTAAGACCGTGCCGGGGCCGGAGGTTGACATGCAGGCCTATGAGGATGAGGAGGAATACTGGTTCTACGGGCTGTCAAACGGAGGCGTGGTCACCAGCCAGCTGAAAACCGTCAACGGCCATACCTACGGCTTCAATGAAAACGGTATGATGCTCCACGGCCTTTACAAAATGAAAGTGGAGAATAAGAAGATCCTCTCCTATGAGAAAATTGAAAACGAATCCCAGCTGCCCCAGGCAGGAGACATGGAGAAGGTGTACTACTTTGGGGATACGCCGAAAGAGGGTGTTATGAAGACCGGCAGGTGTACAATCGATCTGGACGGGGAGCGGTCCACCTATTATTTCAAAACATCCGGCACGGACAGAGGCGCAGGCGTTGAGGGCATCCACGACGGCGGCATCTACGAAAAGGGACGGCTGCAGACCATTGAATACGGGATGAGATACGGCGTTATCAAATACCGGGGAAAGGATTATCTGGTAAACCAGACCGGGAAGATACAGAAAAATAAGAAGAATGTGAAAGACGCTGATGAGGTGTATTATTCCACTGACAAAGACGGAATCATTACCCACAGAGGGAATAAAGAGTAAAAAGCAGCGGTGAGGGACAGACGCTCCGGGATAGGGGGGAGGGCGTCTGTCCTGTTTTATTTTGGCAAAGAGGGAGGATTCGGTTGAAAATGGAAACAGCCTATGCTAAGGTTATAAGTAACTCAATCCGAAGGAGAGGCAAAATGCACATAAATTTTATCCGAAGTAATTACCCGGTGCAGCAGTAAGATCTGATAACAGGCTGCATTGGGAATAACACATGACTTCGTTATCAGAGGACTGCACCGGATCGTAGCACCAATCATTCAATACGAAAAGGAGTAGTTAAAAGATGAATAACCGAATAAACCGAAAAGAACTGGAAATCTTATGGCGTCGTGAGGAGGAGACGGCCCATATTCACGGATGGGATTTCTCCCACATCCGGGGAAAATATGAGGAAGAACACGACCTGCCGTGGAATTATGAAGCCATGGTCAGACGTTGGCTGGAGCCTGACATGAGACTCCTTGACATAGACACAGGGGGAGGGGAGTTTCTGTTGTCCCTGGGCCACCCCTGCGACCGTCTGGCCGCCACGGAAAATTACCCGCCCAATGTCCGGCTGTGCAGGGAAAAACTCCTTCCCCTGGGAATCGACTTTCAGAAAGCGGACGGCAGCAAAGCCCTGCCATTTCCAGCCGGAAGATTTGACATGGTCATAAACCGTCACGGAAACTTTCATCCCGGTGAGATCGGACGGGTGCTGAAACCAGGCGGCATCTTTCTCACAGAACAGGTGGGGGCTGAAAATGACCGGGAGCTTGTCAGGCTGCTGTTAAACCACGTGCCAGAGCTTCCGTTTCCCAGCCAGTATCTGAACATCGCCAGAGCAGATTTTGAGGCCGCGGGATTTGAGACTCTGGAGGCGGAAGAAGCCTTTCGCCCCATAAAGTTTTGGGACGTGGGGGCTCTTGTGTGGTTTGCCCGGATCATTGAGTGGGAATTTCCGGGATTTTGTGTCAGCGATTGTCTGGACAACCTTTATCATGCCCAGGAGATTTTAGAGAAAAACGGGGTGATAGAGGGGACGATCCATCGGTTTTTGCTGGCAGTCAGAAGGAAAAAATAAGTATCAGCCCGGAGGCAGAACATGAACAGTCAGGAAGAGACAACGATCATCCACACCACAGGCCGAAACAACTGCGGAGGCCGGTGTATCATCCACGCCCATGTGCGAAACGGAAAAATAGAAAAGCTGACCACAGACACCATAGACCAGGCCGGGGATCAGATTCCCCTGACTGCCTGCGTCCGGGGGCTTAATTATCACAAGACATTTCTGGGAGAGGACAGGCTTCGCTATCCCATGAAGCGCACAGGGGAGAGAGGCGAAGGGAAATTTCAGCGGATAACCTGGGAGGAGGCCGTGGACACCATCGCGTCGGAGTGGGTGCGGATCCGGGATACCTACGGCCCCGGCTCCCGGTATGTGAACTACGCCACAGGAGTCAGCGCCCTCATGAGGGGGAACAATCTGGCCAAACGGCTTTTAAGCCTGGACGGCGGATTCCTGGATTACTACAATTCCTACAGCACCGCCTGTATCCGCCAGGCCACCCGGCTGATGTACGGAACCTGTGAGACAGGAAACTGCCTGGAAGACTGGCTCAACACCAACCTGATCATTCTGTGGGGCCACAATCCGGCAGAGACGAAATTTGACTGCGGCACCATGTATTACCTGAAAAAGGCCAAAGAAAAGGGCATCCCCATCATTGTGGTGGACCCCAGAAAAAATGACACGGTTCTTCAGCTGGGGGCGGAGTGGATTCCCATACGCCCTGCCACGGACAGCGCCATGATGGACGCCATGGCCTATGTGATCGTGAAAGAAGAGCTGTGGGATAAAGAATTTACGGACAGGTGCTGTCTGGGATTTGACCGGGACCACATGCCGGAGGGAATCGACGGTTCGGAGAGCTATCTCTCCTACGTTTTAGGGGAAAAAGACCACACGCCAAAGACGCCCCGGTGGGCGGAGGCAATTACCGGAGTCAGGGCGGAGGTGATCCGCAGTCTGGCCATCCGGTACGGTAGGGCAAAGCCCGGGGCGCTGATTCAGGGCTACGGCCCCCAGCGCCACGCCTGTGGGGAACAGATCACCAGAGGCGGGATCATGCTGGCCTGTCTCACAGGCAATGTGGGAGTCAGCGGCGGCTGGGCCAGCGGAGTGGCGGACTGCAGCCGCCACAAAAATCCGTCCTTTCCCCAGCCGAAAAATCCCTACGGCATGAAGATTCCTGTGTTTCTGTGGACAGAGGCAGTGGAGCGGGGCCATGAGATGACAGAACTTGACGGGGTGACAGGGGACGGCGGGAGCGAAGCCGTGGGAGGAACGGGAACTGCTGGAGGGTGGGAAGCCGGCGGCTTTGAAACCCGGCCCCTCCGCCTAACAAGCGATATCAAGATGATAATCAACCTGGCAGGCAACTGCCTGATCAACCAGCACAGCGACATCAACCGCACGTCCCGGATTTTAAAAGACACATCCAAGTGTGAATTTATCGTGTGCAGCGACATTTTCATGACAGCCAGCGCCAGGTACGCGGACATCCTGCTCCCCGGCGTGTCCATGTTTGAGTGCGAAAATATCACCATGCCCTGGCAGTACGGAGATTTTCTTGGCTTTGGCAATCAGGTGATAGAACCCCTGTATGAGTGCCGGTTTGAATATGACTGGCTGTGTGAGGTGGCGGAAAAAATCGGCCTTGGCCGGGAATTTTCCCTGGGAAGAACGAAAGAACAGTGGCTGGAGGCCATGTATGAAGAACTGCGAAAAACAGAACAGGAACTTCCGGAATATGAGGAATTTAAGAAAGCGGGAATTTACCGCTACAAAAATAATCCCCATGTTGTCGCCTTTGAAAAAGAGCGCAGCGACCCAAACACATATCCTTTCCCCACAGAAAGCGGAAAGATTGAGATCTTTTCCGAAAAAGTCTACCGGACCCAATATAAAGACTTTTTTCCGGCTATCCCCCGGTACGTGGAACCGCCGGAAGGCGCCGGGGATGCCCTGGCGCAAAAATACCCTCTGCAGCTCATTGGGTGGCACACCAAGAGAAGGTGCCACAGTATCCACGACAACAACCGGGCCATGGAAAAACTGGACCCACAGATGCTGTGGATGAACCCGAAAGATGCCGGAGCAAGAGGCCTAAAAGACGGAGACACGGCCTTTGTGTGGAATGACAGAGGGCGGATGAAAGTTCCCGTCAAGGTAACGGACAGGATCATGGCAGGCGTGACGGCCCTTTCCCAGGGCGCCTGGTATCGGCCGGACAAAGACGGGACAGACCTGGGAGGCTCTGTCAATGTGCTCACGTCCCTAAAGCCCACCCCCTACGCAAAGGGGAATCCGCAGCATACGAATCTGGTGGAAGTGGAGAGGGCGGAGTAGGTGGAAGCATATTTTAACAGGAACACTGCACTTTTATAGAGGAGGTGCTTTCATGGCAGAAAGTCAGAATGTTGAATGGAAAGAATCATGGCGGGACGAATATATAAAATGGATATGTGGATTTGCCAATGCTCAAGGTGGAAAAATATATATTGGTACAGATGACAATGGTGCAATTATTGGCATTCAGGACAGTAAGAAACTTTTGGAAGATATTCCAAATAAAGTAAGAGATATCCTGGGTATTATGGTGGACGTTAACCTGCTGACACAAGACGGGAAAAATTATATAGAGATATGTGTCAATCCCAGCAGTTATCCGGTAAATTTTAGGGGAGAGTACCATTATCGAAGCGGAAGCACAAAGCAGCTTCTTAAGGGTGCGGCATTAACTGAATTTTTGCTGTCAAAAACAGGATATAAATGGGATGCGGTTCCCGTAGATGGGGTGAGAATTGAGGATTTAGACAAAGAAAGTTTTGATATCTTTCGCCGGGAAGCTCTGCGAAGCGGCCGCATGATAGAAGAAGATTTGAATATGACAAATGAACAGCTTTTGGACAGCCTTGGCCTAATTGAAAATGGAAGGCTAAAGAGAGCCGCAATTTTGTTGTTTCACCGCAACCCGGAAAAGTGGGTAACAGGTGCGTATATTAAAATCGGCTATTTTAAGCAGGGTTCTGATTTGCGCTATCAGGATGAAATCCATGGTTCACTGTTTATACAGGCAGATCGGGTTATTGAATTGATCTATCTAAAATATATGAAGGCAATCATTTCTTACGATAATGTTACAAGAATTGAGACCTATCCTTTTCCAAAAGCTGCTGTCAGGGAGGCGGTATACAATGCTATCATACATTCCAATTATGCAGCGCTTATACCTATCCAGATTAGAATCCATGAAGACGAACTTTATATTAGTAATGATTGTGTCTTTCCTGTTGGCTGGACAGTAGAAACATTGATGGAGCGCCACCGTTCACTACCCTATAATCCCAATATAGCTAACGGATTTTTCCGCGCAGGTTATGTTGAAACCTGGGGGCGTGGAATAGAGAAAATATGTGAGGCGTGTAAAAGTTATCATGTACCTATGCCGGAATATACGCTGCATTTAGAAGATATTATGGTGAAATTTACAGCTCTTCCAAAGTTTAAAGTGCCAAATGAGTTAAATGGCACTTTAAATGGCACTTTAAATGGCACTTTGGAAGAAAAAATTTTATCAGTAATAAGAGAAAATCCCCACATAACCCAATCTAAAATTGCTTCAAAGATAGAATGTTCGGAGAGGACCGTAAAGAGGCTTATGAAAATAATGATTGAAAAAGGTATGATTGAGCGCGCCGGCGGACGCAGACTGGGAAAGTGGGTTGAAAAGTGATGGATCAGAAAACCACAATCAACCGCCCCACACCCCCGGATGCAGACGACATAGCCGGATACCTGCTGTCCGGCGGCAGGAACCGCCGCATGGGCGGCTGTAAGAAGCTGTTTTTAGAATACAACCACACCCCCTTTTACCGTCATATCCTGACAGGAATGTCCCCGTTAAAGACCATATACCTGTCTGTAGACACCCCGGAGCCCTACAAGTCCGTGGGCCTTCCCCTTATCACAGACAGGTATCCGGAGACAGGCCCCCTGGGCGCGGTCTGCACCGGCCTGGAGCTTTGCCATGAGCACGCCCTTTTCGTCGCGGCATGCGACATGCCCTTTTTAGACGAAACCGTCACAGAACAGCTTATAGAACAATACAGACAGCACCAGAAGATCATCATAACCGAATCAGACGGAACCCTCCTTCCGTTTCCCGGAATTTACCCCAAAGAAGCGCTGCCCATATTTCTCAATCAGCTAAAAACAGGAAGGCGAAAGATGACCGAAGCCATCAAGAAAGCAGGCTGCAGAACCATTCCCCTTGAAAAAGGAAGCACTGCCGGCATCAACATCAACACCCCCGACGAATACCGGCGGCTGACCAAACCAGCCCCGTTTATCTTTGCCGTAAGCGGCTATAAAAATTCCGGAAAGACCACACTGCTTACCGGCCTGATCCCTGAACTGAAACGCAGAGGATACAAGGTAGCTGTCATCAAACACGACGGCCACGACTTTCAGAGCGACGTACCGGGAACCGATAGCTTCCGTTTCCAGGAGGCAGGAGCCTTCGGGACAGCCGTATACTCATCCAAACGGCTGATGATCACAAAAGAATACAAAGAGCCAGACGAAAAGATGCTCATAAAAGCCTTTGGGGAGGCGGATATCATTCTGATCGAAGGTCTGAAAAACAGCAGTTACCCCAAATATATCTGCGACTATCCGAACCAGAAGCCCATATCCGCCGCGGAGCTGGCGGACAGGATCGAAAACCTGAAAGAAACAAAGTAAAAATGATCCCGCTGATAAATCAAAAGCGCATCAAGGGAAACATTTCCTTAGATGCGCTTTTATCAGTTCAACACCAGAAAGAAAATGAAGATATTTTACAAGCCAGAAAAAATGTTTCCTGGTATAATAAGTGTCAGTGAGGAGGTACACCGTATGAAAAAAGGAGTGCGAACGGTGGTCTACGATGACGAGTTACACATTGAGGCTTACCGTTTTGAGGGAATTGCGCAGCCTTTTCCCAACCATTTTCACGAATACTACGTGGTTGGGCTCATGGAAGAGGGAGAGCGTGTCCTGTCCTGCAAAAATCAAGAGTGCACCATCGCAAAAGGTAATGTTCTCCTGTTCAATCCAGGAGATAATCATGCCTGCGTTCAAAGTGATGGCGGTATGCTGGATTATAGAGGCTTCAACATCACCAGGGAGGTTATGCTGGATTTAGCAGAGGAAGTCACTGGCAGACGGGAACTGCCCGGATTTTCCAAAAACGTGATTTTAGATGAAGAAGTCGCCTGCTGCCTGCGCCCTCTCCATGAACTTGTGATGAAAGGCTCCAAAGAATTTGGAAAAGAGGAAAATCTGCTGTTCCTGATTTTTCTGTTGATCCAGCAGTACGGTCAGCCCTTTGAAAGCTGTATCCCGGAGTGCCGGGAGGAAATCGAAAAAGCCTGTTCCTTTATGGAACAGCACTATGCCGAGCGGATTTATCTGGATCAGATTTGCCGCTGTGCCGGATTGAGCAGATCTACGCTGCTCCGGGGCTTCGCCCGCTCAAAGGGTGTGACCCCGTACAGCTATCTGGAGAACATTCGGATTGGAAAGGCCAAAAAGCTGTTAGAACAGGGCGTTCCCCCTGTCCGGGCGGCGCTGCAAACCGGCTTCTCCGACCAGAGCCATTTCACCAACTATTTCAACCGATATATTGGACTGGCCCCCGGTATCTATCGGGACATCTTTAAGAATACGGAGGAAATGCCGCATGAAGGGTAAAAGCACAGCGGGACATTTATCCGCCCTGCTCACAATCATCATTTGGGGGACGACCTTTATCTCTACCAAAATTCTGCTGGCGGATTTCCAGCCGGTAGAGATACTGTTCTTTCGCTTCGTCATAGGGCTTCTGGCCCTGTTGGTGGTCTATCGACGGCGTTTGAAAGGGACAAACCGGCAGCAGGAACTGACTTTTGCCATTGCGGGCCTATGCGGAATATGCCTTTACTATCTGTTGGAGAACATTGCGCTCACCTACACAATGGCCTCCAATGTCGGGGTGATCATCTCCGTGGCCCCATTTTTCACGGCAATCCTGTCCCACTTGTTTCTGAAAGAGGAAAAGCCTCATGCCGGCTTTTTTGTTGGCTTTGCAGTCGCAATGGTTGGGATTGCCCTTATCAGCTTTAATGGCTCCAAACTGGAACTGAACCCAACCGGGGACTTGCTGGCGCTGCTGGCTGCGTTGATCTGGGCCTGTTATTCTGTGCTGACAAAGAAAATCAGCAGTTACGGCTGCCACACCATTCTCACCACCCGGCGGGTGTTCTGCTACGGCACCCTGTTTATGCTCCCGCCCCTTTTTTTGTTTGATTTCAAGCCGGATTTGACAAGGTTCGGAAATCCTGTGTACCTGTTCAACATTCTGTTTTTGGGGCTGGGCGCTTCGGCTCTGTGCTTTGTCACCTGGAATTTTGCGGTCAAGGCCCTGGGGGCGGTTAAAACAAGCGTTTATATTTACATGGTTCCTGTGATTACGGTGGTGACTTCTATAGGTGTCCTTCATGAGAAAATCACCGCCCTGGCCGCCGGTGGGACGGTTTTGACACTGGCGGGCCTGTTCCTGTCAGAGAGCAAACTACTTTTGAGAAAAGAGGCAAAGCAAAATGGACTGGAAAAATGAAAAATGCGTCATGGTTATTGACGAGAGCCTGCCGTTAGGTATTATCGCAAACACGGCAGCAATCATGGGGATTACTCTGGGGAAGAAAATGCCGGAGGTGGTAGGGGCTGACGTGACTGACCAAAGCGGCAAAGAGCATCTTGGTATCATCGAATTTCCTGTGCCAATCCTGCGGGGAACACGGGAGATTATCAAGCAGATACGGGAAAAACTCTATCAGCCGGATTTTCAAGATTTAACAGTGGTGGATTTTTCCGATCTGGCCCAGGGCTGCAAGACCTATGACGAATTTATTGAGAAGATGGGTCATGTTCCCGAAAGTACCTTGCAATATTTCGGTGTTGCCATCTGCGGCCCGAAGAAAAAGGTTAATAAGTTCACCGGAAGTATGCCCTTACTGCGATAAATTCGTATGTAAAAGAAAAAAGCCGTCATAGAAGCAGCATATTGTCACACTTCCACTATCTCAAATGAAACAGCGGCATTAGCTTTTCGCCAATGCCGCTGTTAAGATTGATTATAAATCAGCTCTAAAATTCCAGGTTTGTACGCCTGTCATGTAAGGCATCACTCTTCCGCCGCCGCGCTATGCCCCGCAATCCGTCCGAACACCGTAATATCCGCAATCGCGTCAGACCCGAGACGGTTGGTTCCATGGATATCACCGGTCACCTCACCGGCCGCGTAAAGGCCGGGAATCACCTCATTCTCCGTAGTCAGAACCTGAGCCTTGGTATTGATCTTCAACCCGCCCATCGTATGATGGATTGCAGGCGTTGTCTTCATAATATAATACGGCCCTTCTCCAAAGGCGGTCAGTTCCCCTCTCTTGTTAAACTCCAGATCCTTCCCGTCCGCGCAGTATTGATTATACCGGTCAATGGTAGCCTGCAGCTCCTTGGCGTCAATCCCGAAATGAGCGGCAGCCTCCTCCACGGTATCCGCCTTCACCAGAATCCCGCGCTCAATCAGATTGTCATACTCCTTCTTGTGGCTGGCATTAACGCCGGACGCCTGCATGCTGGCCTCATCCCAGAACATGTAGGAAACGCCGCCGGTCTGGGCCTTCACAGCCATGGAAATAACATCCCGCCGCTCCAGCTCCTCAACAAAACGCTTGCCCTCCAGGTTTACCAGAATCGCCCGTCCCTCCAGACGGACATCCCCTACATACAGGAGAGTACCCGTCTCCGGGTCACAGGTAGGATACGTCTGAATATACTGCATATCAACCGTCTGAGCCCCCAGAGCCTCTGCCATAACAATACCGTCCCCCGTGCTTCCCACGGAGTTGGTGGAGAGGATCTTCTCATCCATATCCGGGTTATTGGCAATACGCATCTCCAGGTTGGAGCCGAAACCGCCTGTAGCCAGGATCACGCCCCTGGAAGCATTGTAGGTAATATCCTGTCCGTCGCACTGAGCCTTTACGGCAGTCACCTTGCCCTCCGTCTGTACCAGCTCCACAGCCGCCGTGTTGGTGTGGATCTCCACGCCCAGAGACTCTGCCTTTGCCTGAAGCTTCTCAATCAGCTCCACGCCGCTGGCATTCAGCGGAACGAGAGAACGCTTCACAGAATGGCCTCCAAAAAACAGCATGTAATCCTCAAACTGAACCTTCACATCATCCCGCAGCCAGATCGCCGCGTCCATGGCATTGTCAGCCAGAACACGAACCAGCTCCGGGTCATTCTCATTGTCCCCGCCTGCCAGAATATCCTCATAAAACTGGTCAGCGCTGTCCTCAATGCCCTCACCCTCCTGGAGCCAGTTGCCCGGAGCAGCCATTTCGCCGCCGGAGATCAGGGTATTACCGCCTGTGTTGTTCATCTTCTCAACTACGATAACCTTTGCGCCGTCCTCAGCCGCCGTGATGGCAGCCGAGAGGCCCGCGCCCCCTGCACCCACCACGATCACATCCGCGTCATAGTGGTCCGCCTTCTCCTGAGAAGCTGCCGCTGCCTTTGCCGCCAGCAGATCCGAGGCAGCCCCCGTCTTCTCAAAAGCATTGTTTACAGCCTGAAGAAATCCCGTAGAAGAAAGCGTGGCCCCGGACACCATGTCCACGTCAATCTGATTGGTGGCGATTATGGTCTCACGAAGCTTGTCCATGGCGTCCGCGTACCCCGGAGTCTCCTGGTGCTCCAGCACCTTGATGTCCGTGATCTCAGAATCCTTGATGGTCAGCTCAACCTTGATGGTTCCGCCTTTGCCCGTGCCTTCACCCTCATACGTTCCGTCCGGAATGCCCGCGGATTCGGTCTCCGCCTCCGTCACAGCCGCCTCCGTCTGGGCCGCCGTGGTCGTTTCAGCCGCCGTGGAAGTTTCGCCGGGCGCGGAACCGGAGCACGCGGTCAGAGAAAGGACCAGCGCGGAACTTAAAAGGATGCCTGTCAATCTTTTCATAATGTTCCCTCCATTTTCTATAAGATTGTGATTCATTTAACACAAATAGTATAGTATAATAATGGAAAAATGTATTTGGAGTATCTTTCCGGAATTTGCACTTTTACGAACAGGAATGAATAAGAGGTACAATTATGAGATTGCAAAACAGGATTCTGATCTTATTTTCCCTGCTGTTCGCAGTGGGATTTCTCTTTCTGATGTTCTTCTCCGCCAATGCCATTGAGAGGACCAACCGGAACATGGTGGACAGCTTTTCCACCCAGTCCTTTGAATTTAAATCCCAGGAAGTAGGCCAGTGGCTGGGGCAGCGTCTGACAGAGCTGCGGGTCATTGCCATGAACGAAGCCCTGCAGGAGGGAAACATTGAAGAAGCGATCCCCTACATTGCCCGGCTCAACGAAAACATCGGGACCCAGTACGGCAATGAGTGGGGGACCTTTGCCGTGGGCTACACCGACGGCATCGGCTGGGTGGGGCCGGGGCGGTATATCGACATATCCGCCAGAGAATACTTTTACGAAGCCATGAAAGGGGAGAGGGAATACGTGCTGTCAGCTCCCGTGATCTCCCGGACCGACCAGGCGGAGATCTCCCTGATCTGCTACCCCCTGCGGGATCAGAGGGACCAGGTATACGGTTTCCTCAACGCGGCCATCTCCCTGGAAAAGCTCCATGAGATCGTGGCGGAACTGGACTTTTACAACGGCCAGTCCTGGATCATGGACCCAGAGGGCAGCATCTATACCCGCTCCGGCGCGGATGAGAGAGCCGTGAAAGCCCTTCTCCCAGAGCTTAACAAGAGCCAGAAAGGCTGTCTGGACATGGAAAATGGGGCAGCCACCGTATTTTACACCCGGATTCCCTACACCCGGCAGTGGTATCTCTGCACATCCATCGAAAATTCCCAGCTTATGGAGGCCACGAGACACCTTACCGTAAAACTGTCCATGGTCCTTCTGATTGTCATGATCCTTTTGTTCCTGTGCAGTATCCTGGTGTCCCGAAGCGTCACAAAACCCATCGGAAAAATGGCGGAGGCCATGAAAAAAGTGGAGACAGGGGACTGGGAGGTCAGGCTGCAGCTGAAAGGCAGGGACGAGATCGCCCGGCTGTCCTGGTCCTTTGACCAGATGGTGCAGAAAGTTCACAGCCTGGTCCTTAAGACCGCCGAAAATGAGCGGGAAAAGCGGAAGGCGGAGCTGCGTGTCCTTCAGGCCCAGATCAACCCCCATTTTCTGTACAACACCCTGGACACCCTCCAGTACAAAGCCTACGACACCGGAGATGAGGAGATGGTAACCATGATCAGCTCCCTGTCCGCGTTTTTCCGGATCTCTCTAAGCCGGGGCCGGGAGATCATCCCCCTTGAAAAAGAGCTGGAACACGTGGAAAGCTACCTGAAAATCCAGAAGATCCGGTTCCAGGACGTGCTGTCCTACCACATTCAGACAGAGGTAAAAGACTCCTTCCAGGTCCTTAAGCTGATCCTGCAGCCGCTGGTGGAAAATGCCATCCAGCACGGCATCAAGCCCAAGATGGCGCCGGGAACGATCTATATCCGGGTGACGCAGGCGGAGGTGGAGGCAGAAACGGAAATGGAACAGGAACAGCCGTCTGCGCGGCAGCCCCATGCAGCCCCAGGGAAGCAGGATACGCCAGCCGCATTGTCTCATGAAGATGCAGGGAAACAGGAGAAACAGCCGTCTGCCCGTCCGTCCCATGCAGCCCCAGAGAGGCAGGATACGCCAGCCGCCACCGGAGCACTTCATAAAGCAGGGAAACAGGAGGAACAGCCGTCTGCCCGCCCGTCCCATGCAGCCCCAGGGAAGCAGGATACACCAGCCGCCGCCGGAGCGTCTCATGAAGATGCAGGGAAGCAGGAGAAACAGCCGTCTGCGTGGCAGCTCCATGCAGCCCCAGGAAAGAAGGATACGCCAGCCGCCGCCGGAGCACCTTATGAAGATGCAGGGAAACAGGAGAAACAGCCGTCTGCCCGCCCGCCACGTAAGGCTCCGGACAGAAAAAAGACGCGCCTGATTCTGGAAGTGGAGGACAACGGCGTGGGCATGACAGAAGCCCGTCTCAGAGAACTGAGAAGAGAGCTCCATGAAGGAACAGCCGGAAAAAGCTACGGCCTCATAAATGTAAACAACCGCATCCGGCTTCTCTACGGAGAGGAGGCGGAGGTGACGATACAGTCCCGGGAGGGAGAAGGCGCCTGTGTAACCATTGTCCTCCCACAGCTGCCCCGGGAGAAGACGGAGGAGAATTATGGTTGATATGGTAATCTGTGACGACGAGGTGATCTTAAGAAACGGCCTCAAGTCCTGGGTGGAGAAATCTGGTCTCCCCTTAAAAGTAAGCGGGACGGCGGGCAACGGCCCCCAGGCATTGGAGCTGATCGCGGATCAGAAGCCTTTCATCGCCCTTATGGACATTAATATGCCGGGGATGGCAGGCCTGGACGTGATCGAGGAGATTCAGAACCGGGGCATTGACACCAGATTCATCATCATATCCGGCCACGACGAATTTCAGTACGCCAGAAGAGCCTGCCATCTGGGCGTGGTGGACTATCTGTTAAAACCCATTGACAGAGAGGAGCTGGTGGAACTTCTCAAAAAAGTGCTGGAGCAGATACGCAAAGAACAGCTGACCCAGAAAATCTTTGTGGAAAAAGAAGACACCACCAAGGAAAAGATTCTGGGGTACATCCAGGACCACTTCACAGAGCAGCAGTTTTCCCTGGGACAGCTGGCAGAGCAGTTCCACCTGTCCCAGTCCTATGTCACCAGGCTTATCAAGCAGGAGACAGGAAGCTCCTTCTCAGAACTTCTCACCAGAATGCGCATTGACAGGGCCGTGTCCCTTCTGGTCCGGAGCCCGGACATGAAGCTGGTGGAGATCGCGGAGCGGACAGGATTCGCCAGCCAGCACTATTTTTCCAGAGTATTTAAAGAGAAGACCGGCTTCTCCCCGGCAGACTACCGGGAATATATCAGGAAGAATCCTTGACAAACATTCGCTTCACTGCTATGCTGTGAAACAGGAAATGTTAAAATATTATCAAGAAAAGGAGACAGACTCAAATGGGAATTTTCGACGGTAAAACAGCCATCATCACCGGAGGAGGAAAGGCAAAATCCATAGGCTACGGCATTGCCACAGCCTACGCCAAAGAAGGCGCCAACCTGGTTCTCACAGGGCGCAATGAGCAGAAACTTCTGGACGCCAAGGAGGAGCTGGAGCGGCTCTACGGCATAAAAGTCCTGGCGATGCAGGCCGAAGTAACCCCGGACGACGAGGCCGAGGACCGGGTAAAAGAAGTGGTGCAGACTGCCATCAAAACCTTCGGCCGCATTGACGTGCTGATCAACAACGCCCAGGCATCCGCATCCGGCATCCCTCTGTCCATGCAGACCAGGGACCACTTTGACCTGGGGATCTACTCCGGTCTGTACGCCACCTTCTACTATATGAGGGAATGCTACCCCTACCTGAAAGAAACCCAGGGGTCAGTCATCAACTTCGCCTCCGGAGCCGGCCTTTTCGGCAATGCGGGACAGTGCTCCTACGCGGCGGCCAAGGAGGGCATCCGGGGACTTTCCAGGGTGGCGGCCACAGAGTGGGGCAAGGACAATATCAATGTCAACGTAGTCTGCCCCCTGGCCATGACCTCCCAGCTGGAGAACTTTAAAGCCTCCTACCCCGAAGCCTACGAGAAGAACCTGAGGGCCGTGCCCATGGGCCGGTTTGGCGACCCGGAAAAAGACATCGGACGGGTGTGCGTACACCTTGGCTCCCCTGACTTCAAGTACATGTCCGGCGAGACCATCACCCTGGAAGGCGGCATGGGCCTGCGGCCATAACGCCAGGCCCCCTCATTAATACCAGACCACCTTCCTCATTAATGCCAAGCCCCTCCTCATTAACACCAGATCAACCCCTCATTAACACAGCGGCCCCCTTGTGCATATAATGTAATAAAAAAAGACAGTATTTCGGTACATGCCGGTTTGTGAAGAGATAATTGCCGGAGCACTCCATATGTTTGAGTTTCCTTCAGCTATAAAGTACGGTGATTATAATTAAAACAGGTTTAGCATAACGACGGTACAGAGATATGGTCCATGCTGTAACAAAGGGGGACGATCCATGGACAATCAGCTGATATGGAAAGAGGAGTTCAAGATCGGAGTAAAGATCATTGACGAGGCACACGAGAAGCTTTTCAGGATCATCAACAAGCTTTTTTCCCTCAGCGCGGAAGAGAAGCGGAGCATGAGGGCATGCCAGGAGGGCATCAAATACTTTAAAGAACACGCGCTGAAACACTTTGAGGACGAAGAAAAATACATGGAACTGGTGGGCTACAAGGAGCTTGAAACTCACAGGCGGGTTCACAGGGATTTTCGGGAGGACACGCTTCCTGCCCTTGAGCAGGAGCTGCGCCGCACAGACTATTCTCCCGAGGCCGTCAGACATTTCCTGGCAGTCTGCGCCGGATGGCTCATTGGCCATACCCTGACAGAGGACAGGGCCATCACCGGCCAGACTGCCAGCAAATGGGCCAACCTTCTGCCGGAGGAAGAGTTACAGGCCATGAAGGAGGTCATCCTGGAGCTTTTAGGCAGTATGTTCCATCTGAAAGCCAGGGTCATCAGCGAGGCCTACGGAGGCGAAAAATTCGGCAAAGGCATCTACTACCGTCTGGTCTACAGCAGAGAGCAGGACGACGAGAAGTGGGAGATCATCCTGGTATTCGAGGAAAAACTCCTTTTGGGCACTGTGGGAAAACTGATGGGCGTCAGGTCCGGCAGGCTGGACGTGATGTTCATGAACGCGGTCCGATACACGGCCAGCCAGTTTACAGGCCATGTCATGGACTATGTGCCGGCCATTAGCACATACGAGATGACAGAAGAAAGCTTCCTGACCTATGAGCAGTTCCAAAATATTCTGGAGAAGGAGAATCCCCAGATCAGCCTGCTGTTTAACACCAGCCAGGGATACTTTGCCTTCTGCGTCATTGCGCCCCACTCCCTTCTGGAAGATGCGGGCACTCCCCTGAAAGTACACAACGAACTGTCTGAGATCGAGAGATACCTTAAAAAGAGGGAAGATTCCAGACAGAAGATCCTTGTGGTTGACGACTCCATAACCATCCGCCAGGGCATCAAGCAGTTATTGTGTGTCAACTACGATGTCTCCGTAGCCAGCTCCGCCACATCCGCCATCCGGACCATCACCCTGAACCGCCCCGACCTGGTGCTGCTGGACTATGAGATGCCGGTCTGCGACGGAAAGCACGTGTTCGAGATGCTCCGCTCCGAGGAGGAATTTGCCGACATCCCCATCATCTTCCTGACCAGCAAGGACGACGAGGCGATCGTCACAAAGATACTGTCCCTAAAGCCTGAGGGGTATCTGCTGAAATATCTGAAATCCACGGAGATCAAAAGACGGATCGACGAGTACCTGAAAACGAGAGCAAAAAAGACCGGATAAATCGGCAGAACCGATCCGCCCGGAAAAACACAGGATAAAGAAATTTGTCCAAACATATTCCCATTTCCGCCTGCATATGATGTAAAAAACAGTTTCAGGGGGAAAACCTTGAAGGAATATATCGAGGAGCGTGCGGTGGCCATTGCCAATTACATCATAGACCACAACGCCACGGTGCGGCAGACGGCGAAAAAGTTTGGGATTTCCAAGTCCACAGTCCACAAGGACGTGACGGAGCGGCTGGAGGACATCAACCCGTCTCTGGCGGCCAGAGCCAGGGTAGTGCTGGACGTGAACAAATCGGAGCGCCACATCCGGGGCGGCCTTGCCACCAGGGAAAAATATCAGCACCGGCTGGCCATATGCAGCAAGGAGGATGAATAAGATTTGAGGAGCCATTCGCGGGAGTGGCTCTTTTCTTTTCCACAAGGATGTAACAAAAATTTCTTTCTTTAATTCATATAGAGTGGTATAATGGAAAAAGCAATTCCAAAACTAATGTGAAAGGGGAATGAGAAACTATGAGAAGGTTCAGAAACACAATGATGTCCGCATTGATCGGCGCGGCGGCGGCAGTCGTGATGACGATACCCACATTTGCTATTGACAGCGATATCGTTATCATCCACACCAATGACACCCACTGCGGGATCGAGGAGAATCTTGGATTTGAAGGGGTGGCGGCTTATGAGGAGCAGATGAAAGCAGTAACGCCCTATGTGACCCTGGTGGACGCAGGCGACGCGATCCAGGGAGCGCCTGTGGGAACTCTGTCAGAGGGCGGGTATATTATCAGCCTTATGAATCAGGCGGGCTACGATTTTGCCATCCCGGGAAACCACGAATTTGATTACGGAATGAGCCGGTTCTTAAAGCTCTCCACAACGCTGGACTGCGGTTACTATTCCTGTAATCTGGTCAAGGGACCGTCAAGGCAGCAGGTATTTAAGCCATACAAGATCATTGCTTATGATGATGTATCTGTGGCTTATGTAGGCGTGACGACACCGGAGAGCATCACAAAATCCAATCCTACTAATTTTCAAAATGGGACAGGGGGCTATATCTACAGCTTGTGCGAGGATGAGGACGGCCAGAGTCTCTACAGGCAGGTGCAGGATGCCGTTGACGCCGCAAGAAGCGAAGGCGCGGATTTTGTAATTTTAGTGGGGCATCTTGGCAATGAAGGCGTGACGGAGAAATGGACATCAAAAAGCGTGATCGCCAACACCAACGGCATTAACGCAGTGATCGACGGCCATTCTCACGAGACATTTACGGACAGGGTTCCTAATAAGGACGGAGTGCTGGTTCCTGTTGCTCAGACCGGCACAAAGTTTGCCAACATCGGAAAGATAACCATTACGCCGTCAAAGGAGATTCGGCTGGAACTGGTGGATGCCGTGACCGCCCAGGACGGAACAGCTGCATCTGACCCTGAGATGAAAGACCTTATCACAAGGATCAAATCTCAGTACGAGGCATCTTTAAAAACCGTGCTTGGCCGCACAACTGTGAAACTGACATCCACGAATCCTGATACAGATCTCCGGGCAGTAAGAAATGCTGAGACGAATCTGGGAGATTTCTGCGCAGATGCCTTCCGGGTACTGCTGGGAACAGACATCGGGATCATGAACGGCGGCGGGATCCGAGGCAGCATCGACGCAGGCGATATCACATATGAGGATGCGCTGAACGTATATCCATTTGGCAATATGATCTGTGCGGTTGAGGCTACAGGACAGCAGATTAAGGATGCTCTGGAAATGGGCGCCAGCCTTTATCCGGAGGAGAGCGGCGGATTTATCCATGCTTCCGGCCTTACATACACCATAGACAGTTCCATTCCGTCCAGCGTCAGGACTGACGAGAGACGTAATTTTACAGGGGTAGCCGGGGAATACAGAGTGAAAGATATCTCTGTAAACGGAGAGCCCATTGACCTGGAGAAGATTTACACAGTGGCAAGCCACAATTATTGGCTCAAATCCGGCGGCGACGGAATGAGCATGTTTGTCAACTGTCCGGTTGTCAGGGATGACGTTATGGTGGATGTGGATACCATCACTACTTATATCCAGGATCACCTTGGCGGTGTGGTAGGAGAAGAGTATGGCAATCCCCATGGACAGGGAAGGATAACCATAAAGTAGTGAATTGATATATTTAAAAACGATACCTCCGTTGAGATTGGACTGAGTTTTTGGGTCTGATTTCAGCGGGGGGATTTTTTTGGAGAGATAGTTTGAATCAGCGATTCAATGACATGAGGTGAGAAATGCCGTGTCTATGCGGGTTTCTGGCTCTTTGGAAGAGATTTTACCCCAATAAATACCCCAATTTGTAAAATTTATATCCTAGTTCCTGCTGCTAGGAGAGGAAAAGGCACCCGATACCTTAAGTGGTATCGGGTTAATTTATATATTTTTAATAAATAATTTATTAGTATAAAATAATTATTAAATTTTGTTAATTAAAATATCCTATATACATAAATTTGGTTTATAATATAAAATTTATGTATCTGTAGAGTATTGTCAAATTAAATCATCTAATAAAATTCCAAAATTCTCATTTGCTATAATATCCCTAAAATCACATGTGACGAATTAAGCACCAAATAAAACACTACGAAATTATATGGAGGTATTTCATGAACAACAGATTGGAACGAAACAACATGGGAGTTGAGGTAAAGACCGGGCGAATAGACCAGGCATGCGCCAGATATGGAGTTGGCCGGAACACCATGCGCAGTATTGCAGAGCAGGCCGGAGCCGTCAGGCGGATAGGCCGGAATTATCTGATTGATTTTAAGGTTGTGGATAAGTATCTGGATTCACTGTCAGGAGAGAAGTAAGCAGTAGGAAAATCTTTGGAGAATCGAGAAAAATATGAGCTTAGAAAACAATGCCCTGAAAGAATGGGCAATAAAGTATGCCGTTTTGGGATTTGCCGTGTTCCCTCTGCAGCCACATAATAAGACTCCGGCCACATCAAATGGTTTTAAAAGTGCCACGACAGACATTCAGCAGATTAATACCTGGTGGGATAATAACCCCGATTACAACATCGGGATCGCTACAGGAACCGCCTCAAATGGTCTTTTGGTACTTGATCTGGACGAGGACGATAAGAACAATAAGCACGGGTCAGAAGCGACAAGGGAATGGCTGACTCAAAAAGAAACAGACTTTCCTAAGACCGCAATGGTGAGGACAGGCCGGGGCGGCGTACATATGCTTTATTATGGTCAGGGAGGGAACCGGACCAACATTCTCCCAGGTGTGGATGTGAGAGGAGAAGGCGGTTATATCGTGGCCCCGCCCAGTATCCACCCTAATGGGAATCCTTATAAGTGGCTTTGTCCTTTTCCTCCCTCAATAGCCACCGCAGACAGGACCGTGTATGCGTTCATTCACCAGAAAGACCATAGCTTTGACATGACGCCGTTTGGAACGGGACAGATTATTCCGGAGGGGCAACGAACGGATGCGCTTATAAAGCTGATTGGCTCCCTGAAATCAAAAGGACTTTCTGACCAGGCAATACAGGCGGCGGTCAGGGCTGAAAATGAAGAATGTTGCAATCCTCCCCTTACGGATTACGAATTGGGCAAGCAGGTATTTCCAGCTATTAATAGGGGATGGAAAGAAGAACGGCCATACAAGGTGAATTTTAATCCCAAAACAGGGAGTTTTCAAAAAGGCAAGAATAACGGCTTGGAGATGGCCGCCATGGATAAGGTTGAGGAAAAAGACCCAGAGTGGCTAATCCCTGGTTATGCACCTAAATACCAGATTACCTCTCTGGCTGGAGAGGGCGGATCTGGAAAGACAACGGTATGGTGCGCCATTGCGGCGGCGGTAAGCAGTGGCGAGCGAAGCTTTATGGAAAGCTGTATTCCGAAAGATTGGGTAAAGCGAGAACCGCAAAAAGTAATGTTTTTTTCGGCGGAGGATTCCTATGAGTTTACCCTTAAAAGACGGCTAAGAAAGAATGGAGCAAACCTGGCTAATATTTTTTCGATTGATGTGGCAGATGACCGTTTTCAGGATGTGAAGTTTAATAACCCCTTTCTGGAAAGGCTTCTTGCCCATCATCGGCCGGCATTATGCATATTCGACCCGATTCAGGCGTTTGTACCACCAGAGATCAGGATGGGGGACAGAAATGCCATGAGAAGCTGCTTAGCTCCGCTGATTGGATATGGTGAAAAATATGGGACAAGCTTTCTCATCATTGAACACGCAAATAAGCAGTCTGGTGTATGGGGACGTAAACGGATCGCTGACAGCGCTGACATTTGGGATATATCCAGAAGCGTGCTGATGTCGGGGAGTACCAATGGGGGCGGTGTCCGTTATCTGACCCATGAGAAGTCCAATTATGGGCCTCTGGAGGAAACGATACTATTCACCATTGAGGATGAAGTGGTCGTGTTTAAAGGCAATACTACCAAGAGGGATAGAGATTTTGTGGTAGAAGAATCGTTTAATACCAGGCAGAAGCCGCAACGGGACGAGGCCAAAGAGTTTATATTGGATTTTATCAAAGACGGTGAGAAAGAAGTGTCGGAGCTGGACGAGATGGCCAAGGCTATGAGCATCAGTAAAAACGCTCTAAAGAACGCAAAAGCGGATTTGAGAGCGGAAGGAAGAATAAAAACTTGGTCAATAGGATATGGGGAGAACAAGAGGTATTTGATTCGTTTACTGGAGGCCTCTTCTTATAGCCAGTGAAAAAGTCAACGAGTAAATGAAAAACCACGTATTTATGGGGGTTCTATTTACTGGAGGGGGTCAACGAGTAAAGGGAATAAGTCAACGAGTAAAGGGAGCTTTACAGGAGGGGGTTATCCCTCTTTACTGGAGGGGGCCCTCCAGTAAAGGAAGACCCGATAAATACGGAATTTTTCGTTTACTCGTTGACTTAGCCACTGTATATAGGGACCCCAACGAGTAAAGGAAGGAGAATAACATGATATTTGGAGACTTTAACAGAATCATTTTCAGGGATTTCAAGGAGGAGGCCGCCTTGATAATCCTGGAGGAGATCAAAGATCAGAAGCCGGCTGACGAGTTCCAGCTGGCGGGAATACTTGCGGGCTTGGGAGCCCAGGCACTGATAACCCCTTATGGTAGTGTCTGTGTATTGACCAACATTAAGGGGCTGTATAATGGCCAGAGGGAACTTGGAGAATTGGTACATGATAGAGTCTAAGGGCAATTAAGGGAAGATTTGACTTGGCGTATCAGGCACGGAAAAAGATTTTCTATTGCCCGGCAGAGTAGGAGGCGGTATGGGGAAAATGCAGAGGGAGAAAGGGAAACGTGGCGAACGGGAGCTTGCCGGAATCCTCCGGGAACATGGTTTTGACTCCCGCCGTGGTCAGCAATACAGCGGCATAAATGGTGACGCTGATGTGGTGGGGCTTCCTGGTATCCATGTGGAGGTTAAGCGGGTTGAACGCCTGAGCATCAGTGAAGCCATGAAACAGAGCCAGAGAGACGCAAGACCCGGAGAACTCCCGGCAGTCTTCCACCGAAGGAACCGTGA
>CAJUFP010000027.1 GCA_910585645.1 uncultured Hungatella sp.
GGTCTCATCTCCATGGCATAAATTCACCCTGCCAGAACCATCCTTCCCTTCTCTGACTGGCCCCACGACACCCTCGCCCCCCTTTGCTCACTCATCAAAAGCCCTGTGAACAGTGGTCTGTATGTAAGGAAAAAGGAAACAGGACACTTGACATAATGTATAAAACAGTTTAAAATTGTATTGTTGTATTTTTGTACAATGAAAACTAAATAAGGAGGTGCTCCTGTGTCAATAATAGCTGTAGTCGCTACGATCGTTATTGTAGCCCCTATTACCTGGACATTGGCCACTGCGTACCGGCAGAAGACGTATGAAAGCAAGATCGGCAGCGCGGAGGAAAAGTCAAGAGAGATAATAGATGAAGCATTAAAAACCGCAGAGACAAAAAAACGTGAAGCTCTCCTGGAAGCCAAGGAAGAGTCCCTACGGACTAAGAATGAACTGGAAAGAGAGACAAAGGAAAGAAGAGCAGAGCTTCAAAGGTATGAGAGACGCGTACTGAACAAAGAAGAAAATCTGGACAAGAAGTCCGAAACCCTGGAACGCAGAGAGACAAGCCTGACCGCCCGCGAGGAGAATGTGAGCAGGAAGCTGGCAGCAGCCGACGAGCTTTTGGACAAGCGGCAGCAGGAACTGGAGAGGATCTCCGGTCTGACTTCGGAACAGGCGAAAGAATACTTATTGAAATCCGTGGAAGATGATGTGAAGCATGACACGGCCAGGATGATCAAGGAGATGGAGAACCGGGCCAGGGAAGAGGCGGATAAGAAAGCCAGGGAGTATGTGGTCACGGCCATTCAGAGATGCGCGGCGGACCATGTGGCGGAGACCACGGTTTCCGTAGTGCAGCTGCCGAATGATGAGATGAAAGGACGTATTATCGGCCGGGAAGGCCGGAATATCCGTACATTGGAGACCATGACAGGCGTAGAGTTGATCATTGACGACACTCCGGAGGCAGTAGTGTTGTCAGGATTTGATCCCATTCGGAGGGAAGTGGCGAGGATCGCCCTTGAACGGCTGATTGTGGACGGGCGCATCCACCCGGCCAGGATTGAAGAGATGGTGGAAAAGGCACAGAAGGAAGTAGAGATCAATATGAGGGAGGATGGCGAGGCGGCCACACTGGAGGTCGGCATCCACGGCATCCATCCGGAACTGGTAAAGCTCTTGGGCAAGATGAGGTTTCGGACCAGTTATGGGCAGAATGCGTTGAAGCATTCCATAGAAGTCGCCCAGCTGGCAGGCCTGCTGGCGGCGGAGGTCGGCGTGGATATCCGTATAGCCAAGCGAGCAGGTTTATTACATGACATTGGTAAATCCATTGACCATGAGGTGGAGGGATCCCATGTGAAGTTAGGTGCGGAGCTGTGCAGAAAATACAAAGAATCCGCAACGATCATCAACGCGGTTGAATCCCATCATGGCGATGTTGAGCCGGAGAGTCTGATCTCCTGCATTGTTCAGGCCGCAGATACCATATCAGCTGCAAGGCCTGGCGCGAGGAGAGAGACCCTGGAGACATATACAAACAGACTGAAACAGTTAGAGGAGATCACAGACTCCTTTAAGGGAGTGGACAAGTCATTTGCTATCCAGGCAGGACGGGAAGTCCGGGTTATGGTGGTTCCGGAACAGATCAATGACGACGATATGGTTCTGCTGGCAAGGGATATTTCCAAGAAAATCGAGGAATCTATGGAATATCCGGGCCAGATCCGTGTGAACGTGATCCGTGAATCCAGAGTTACCGATTACGCTAAATAAGAAAAGAGAGAGGCTCTGCGCGGCGCATGGCCTCTTTTTGGCGTTAAGAAAAAATTTTGTTGACAGTGACCGTCCAAGGGGCTAGAGTTATGGTATGGGAGAATGTGTGACGGCCAAGAAAGGATGGTGTGGGAAGATGAAAAAAATGTTAGCCCTGCTTCTCTCGGTTCTGACTTTGGAGGGGACCTGTTCTGTATCGACCCAGGCAGCGGCCAGTATCTCCACCCTTACCCTGGATATTGACAGTGAACTGTCCGTAGGAGATGAGTGCAGGGAGGACGATATTCAGGTTACAGTGAAAAAGGGAAAATGTACAGTGGAGGACATGCAGATCCTCAATGAGATCGACCGGTGGGAGAACAATACGGTTCCCAAAGTAAGCATTTACCTTCACGCGGAGGACGGAAATTATTTTTCTGTGAAGAGAACGGATATAACCATCCAGGGCGGAACCTATGTGAGTGCCAGGATGGATAACCCGTATATTTTGGAGGTGACGGTGACGCTTCCGTCTATGGCGGAGACTCTCGGTGAGTTTACGGACATGGGGTGGGAGTCAGCCACTGTGGCAGCCTGGGCCAAGGTGGAGAACGCGGGATATTATGAGGTTCGTCTGTTTCGGGACGGCAAAAGTACAGGGGCGACTGAGAGAACTCAGGAACCCAGGATCGACCTTGGCAGTCAGATGCAGAAGGCGGGGACCTACCGCTATCGGGTGAGGGCGGTGAACAAGAGAGTGGAGGAGACAAAAAGTCCATGGGCGGAGTCGGAGCGGACTTCCTATGTTGACGAGGCGCTGGCAGGGCAGATGCGGGATCTTTACGGGAATCCGATTCCGGAGGGCGTGACAGAACCGGGGCAGGTGACCAGCCAGGTCAGAGGGCCGGGACAGTACGGCTGGATATTGGATCATATTGGCTGGTGGTACCGCAATGATGATAACAGTTACACGGCCAATGATTGGCAGCTGATTAACGGCAAGTGGTATTATTTTAATTCTTCGGGGTACATGGTGACAGGCTGGATTCAGTGGAACGGCAAGTCCTATTACTGCGATCCCGTAAATGGAGATATGCAGGTCAGTAAGATGATTGAGGACGGAAGTGGGAGAAGAGTGGACTCTACAGGAGCATGGATCCAGTAGACGGATGGGCGCCATAGCGCGGAGCCCGGACAGGAAAACAGAGAAAAGGAGAGTTTGAGAGTATGGCAGACAGTGTGATCCGGTTAAAAAGGCAGTTAAGGTATCAGGGGACGATCTTAAAGATCTACGAGGATACGGTTCTGGCCAATGGCCATGAGGCCCACTGGGATTTTATCCATCATGACGGAGCGGCGGCAGTGCTTCCTGTGGCAGATGGCGGAAAGATCCTGATGGTGCGGCAGTATCGCAACGCCCTGGATCGGGAAACGTTGGAGATTCCGGCGGGAAAGCTGGACGCGCCTGATGAGCCCAAGATCCAGTGCGC
This sequence comes from uncultured Hungatella sp., assembly GCA_910585645.1. Taxonomy (GTDB): domain Bacteria; phylum Bacillota; class Clostridia; order Lachnospirales; family Lachnospiraceae; genus UBA3402. The sequence goes on from CAJUFP010000027.1 coordinate 3,237, forward strand.
GTTCAGGGAACTGGAGGAGGAGACAGGATATCGGACGGAGCACATGGAGTATCTGATGAGCGTAAACACCACAGTGGCGTTTTGTGATGAGGCTATTGATATTTTTGTGGCAAGAGATCTGATCCCCTCCCACCAGCATTTGGATGAGGATGAAGTGATCGATGTGGAGGCATGGGAGCTGAAAGACCTGCTGGATCTGATCTACAGCGGAAAGATGACAGATGCCAAGACTGTGGCGGCGATCACGGCCTACGCGGTGAAGTACGGCGAGGGAAAATAACATACTTTTGTCCGTCCTGGCATATACTGTGACAACAGTGGACAGGGCGGACAATAATGAAAAGAATGAACAGGGTCTCCTTCTGGAATCTCTGGCTTGTGTCGATCATGGGCGGGATCCTGGTGGGGACGGTATGGGCCAATCTGCTGGGCGGGGAGCTGCTGAAGCGGATTGGCTATTTTGATGGGATCTTTCAGACAGGGAAGGGATTGGATGGGGATGCGAGAAGACAGCTGTGGGGATATGTGGTAAGGCAGCGGCTGTGCGAGGCGGGGTTCGGAGGACTGCTGGCTATGACGCCTGTGGCGGCGCCGGGGTATCTGATCCTTTCCTTTGGAACGGGGATGGCCACAGCCCTGGTCATAGCGGTTTTTACATTGGAGAAGGGCTGGATGGGACTGGGATACTGGCTGGGAGCGGTTCTGCCTCATGGTCTTTGCTACGGGGCGGTGTGGCTGATCTTTGCGGCGGCCATAAAAGAGGGGCAGGATCTTAGAAAGATCAGGATCTGGCTGCTGACGGGAATCCTTGTACTGGGGGGATGTTTTCTGGAAGTTTGGGTGAATCCCTGGATTGCGGAGATGTTTTTTTGAACATTTATTTGATGGTTCGCGCAAAATTCTTGCAAATTTGATCCGGCAGGCTTATAATGAGCTTGTCTGCCAGTTCTGGGAGGAGTGTGGCCCCACGGCTGCATCGGAGGTGTCCGGTCTCACACTGAATATCCCGGGAACACGCTCCGGCTGGCAGTCTTTTATAGGGCGCGGCGCAGATCACATTTTGACAAATACGTCTTTTCCAAGGCCGCAGACAGGGCAGACCCAGTCGTCGGGAATATCCTCAAAGGCAGTGCCCGGGGCGATCCCGTTGTCAGGGTCTCCGGCTTTTGGGTCATAGATATAGCCGCAGGGCTCGCACAGATATTGGTCCATTTTGATACCTCCTTATGGTTTGTGGTAACAGTTCAGATAGCCCTTGAACCGTTACGTTTTGTGAACCTTAAGGTTCAACTGCATATAGTATGGGCGTCGGCAAATAAAAAAATGCAAAAAAGTAAAAAATAGGCTGTACAAATTTCATATTTTGTGGTAGACTATGTTGGTAACAAGGACAGCGGAAAAGTTGTCTTGGGTGAAATGGGGCATTGGCGCAGCTGGGAGCGCGTTTGAATGGCATTCAAAAGGCCGTGGGTTCGAATCCCATATGCTCCATGAAGAGGAATCCTTCGAAGATACCGGATCTAGAGACAGATGCCGGGTTTTCGGAGGATTTTTTTGTGTGTAAAAATCAGATCAGGTACGCCCCTTTTTCACCCCATAACCAAGAGTGGGATTAAAAAAGTGCATACATTTGATAAAAAGTATATGGACATTTTCGAGCTTCTGGTGCATGATAGAAGAAACGATGATGAAATGAAGGAGGAGCTGACAGGATGGCAGGATTAGGGGTTCGGATCTTAAGCGGGCAGGGGGAGGAAAAGAGCCGGGCAAGTGGCGACGACCAGATCGTTATGGTCTATGAAGGAGCGTATGAGCCTGGCGACCGGATTATTTTTGAGACGGACGAGACGGATACTTATTATGTGATCCGGGTGGACGGGGCTATGGATGAGGCCTATGTGTATTTGACGAAGAACCGGGTGGAGTATGTGATTCCATTTGATGAGAAGAAGATCTCCTATAATCCCGCCAGCTTTACGGGGGAGCGTCATTACATAACCATGAGAAAAGCCCGGGAATATGAAAACACGGCTTACCGCGATCTGGCAAAGAATGTGATGGACCAGCACGGTGATACGGGATGTTATCCCCACGCGTATGCCAATGTGGAGACGCGGGGAGAGTCGGTGTTCGCGGCGCGAAACGCCATTGACGGCGTGGTGGCCAACGAATCCCACGGGGCATGGCCTTTTGAGTCCTGGGGGATCAATATGCAGGATGACGCGGAGTTTACCCTGGACTTTGGACGGAAGGTGGATGTGGACAGGATCTGTCTGTACACAAGGGCGGATTTTCCTCATGATAACTGGTGGGTGGAGGCTGCCTTTACCTTTTCCGACGGAAGCGTGGAGGTGGTGAAGATGGCCAAAAGCGTGAAGCCCCATGTGTTTGACATAAAAAAGAAAGGTATTACCTGGGTTAGGTTAAGCAATCTCATAAAAGCGGACGATCCGTCGCCGTTTCCCGCGCTGACGCAGATCCAGGTGTATGGGAAAAACGGGTGACAGCCAAAGAGTGGGGGATGGGGGAGATTACTCCCCGATCCCCAGGGCTTTCTTGGCCAGCGTATCTGCCATATCATTGTACTTGTCACCGGAATGGCCTTTTACCTTCACAAAACGGATCTCCACCTGTTCTTTTGCCTTCTGGAAGAATTTCCCATAGGCGATGGTTCCGGGTTTCTTCGCCGCCCATTCCCCGTTGCACCATTTAGCGATGCCCTCATAGTCATGGTATATGGTAATGCTCTCGATCTCATGGTCCAGACAATACTGCATGGCTGCCTCGGAACCCTTGATCTCCCCGGCCACATTGCGCATTTCCGCCAAGTCGTTGTCAATGAATTTTTTTGAGAAATGCAGCTCCTCTCCCCGGTAAAAGAGGACGACCCCATAGGAGAACGCCTTGGTTTTTACGTCATAGCTTCCGTCAACATAGGCTACGGCCTTGGTCTGGGGAAGGGTTTTTTGATCCGCGCGGCCCTGGATAAAGGCGTCTGCTTCTTCTTTTGTGGGAAAGCTTTTATAGGAGGCTCCGGAAAATCCGTGTATTTGTTTCTGACATTCTGCCCAGGTCTGGTAGACGCCGGGGGTTCTCCCTGTTTTCACTGCATAAAATTTTTTTGCCATGTTTTCGTTTCCTTTCTACAGATCAGTAGTTTTTTTGGCAGTTACAGCACTCTTCGCACTTCTCCCACCGTCATCCCGGTCTGCTTTTTAAATACTTTATAAAAATATGTGGTATTGCTGTATCCGACGCTCTCGCCGATCTGGCGGATGGTCTTTTTGGGATCCTGCAAAAGGATCAGGGCCTGGCCGATGCGCACCTTGGTCAGGATCTCCACAAAGGTTTCGTTTAGCTCCTGTTTTAGAAGGCGGCTTAAATAAAAGGGGCTGATCCCTACCAGCTGGGCCACATCTTCCAGGGAGATGTCCTGGGAATACTTGTTTTCGATACAGAGAAAGGCTTTTGTCACATACTCCCAGGATTTGCTCATAGGGCGGGTGTGAAGCTCACCCAGCCGGCATACTGCCTGGTGAAGATTTTCTTTTAATTCCTGCCAGGAGGCGCAGGCCCACAGCCCTTTTAAAGGACCGGGGATGTAGCCGGAGGCCTGAAGGGGAAAGGCGGAGCGGTCTGCCATCTGGCGATGGAGGGAAAGAAGAAAACAGGCGCCGCATGTTTTCATGGAATCCAGAGGCATTTCCAGAAAGACGGCTTTCTGGAGAAGGCTGTCTATGGCGTCCAGGCACTGGTCTGTCTGGCCCGAAGCCAAAAGCCGGGCTAAGGGTTCTTCTTGATGCAGGAACACATTTTGCGCCTGGGAACCAGGCGTGTGCTCGAAGAAAAAGATGCCAAAGTCCTGTCTGCCCATCAGGACGCTGCTGCTCTCCTTCCAGGCAGCCGGCAGCTCATCAAGGGTAAATTTCCAGGAGCTGACCCCAAACAGAAGGGGTCTGTGAAGGCTTTCCAGAAGATGGCCGGCCCACTGTCTGTAGTTACTTTCCCCCACGCCGGGACCGGGGATCAGGTACAGCAGCAGATCCTGGTAGTGGGCCCGGCCAAGACATAGGCAGACCTGGTTTAAGGGAGTCAGGATTTCCTGAGCGGTTTTGGCGTTCCACGGAGCGCAGGCATTTGCGCCATACAGAGTGTGGCTGTCCTGGTTCGGGAAAGTGTGGCTGTCTGGGTGTTCCCGAGACCCGGCATTGTCCGGATGGCGGACGGTTACCAGGAAGCCGCCTTCGTATTCCTGGTTTAGAGAGTCCAGGAAAATCTTTGCGGCCTGGTCGTCAACCTGTCCCAGGAGGATGGAGGACATGATGTCGTGTTTGGCAAGCCGGCGTACTTCCCCGGTAAGGCGGTGAATGGTCTCCTGGGAAGTCTTTTTTTGCCGCTCCGCGCCCAGGGATTCCAGGATCTTTTTCATGGTGTCAAGAAAGACCGGCTTCTGTATCGGTTTCACCATATAGTCAGACGCGCCCAGGGCAAACGCCCTTTTGGCGTAATCAAATTCGCTGTAAGCGGAGTGGATGATGATCTTCATGTCAGGATTGTGGCTTCGGACCATGTCCAGGGCGTCAAGGCCGTTTAATCCGGGCATATTGATGTCCACGATGGCGATGTCCGGGTGATCCCGGCCAACGCTGGCAGCAAGATCAATGCCGTTGGACACGCTGGGAAGGATCCGCAGACCCGGGAAATTATTTTTCAGAAGCATTTCCAGGGCCATACACTCAATGGGTTCATCGTCCGCGATTAAAATGGAATAATTGTTTATGGTCATTGCTATCGTCCTTTTTTTGGTGGATACAGGGTCTTTTGCGTAAAGGGAAGAAAGATCGAGATCTTTGTCTCCACCTTTGGAATACTGGTGATCTCCATATCTGCCCTGCCCTGGAAAAAGATCCGCAGCCTTGCGTATACATTGGACAGTCCAAGTTTTTGTTCGGGATGTTTGGACTGTTTCATTTCCCTGCGGACTTGCTCCAGTTCCTCTTGTTTTAAACCAGCGCCGTTGTCAATGATCTGGATGATCCCAAGGCTGTTTTCGGGATCGTATTCTGTCCGGATCATCACCTGCCCGTTTTTCAGATACATGCCAACGCCGTGGGTGATGGCGTTTTCCACAAGGGGCTGAAGGATCAGAGCTGGAACCGTGATGGCGTGGAAGGTTTCATCCAGTTCAAAGGTAAATTGAATGCGGCTTCCGAAGCGCTGCTCCAGCAGAGATACATAGATGCCCAGATTTTCTATTTCCCGGGACAGGGGAACTTCTCTTGCGGCAGAGTCCAAGGCATAGCGCAAGAGCGCGGCTGTGGAATCCAGAAGCTGGGAAGTCTGCTCCGCGTCCTCCATGTAGGCGGTCTGGGAGATCATGTTCAGGGTGTTGAACAAAAAGTGAGGATTTATCTGCATCTGCAGGGATTTGAGCTGGCTTGTCCGCAGAAGGTTGGCGATCTGCAGGTTTTCCACCTCTTTTTGGTGGAGCCGGATCTCAATATCCGCATGCTCCCGGATCTTTTCCATCTGGCCCTGGATGGTCTTTATCATGGAGTTAAAGACGCTGACCAGAATGTTCATCTCCTGGTTGGAGGCGCACCGGAGAGTGACTTCCCGGTAATCTTCTACATGGGTCAGGCTGTAGTCCTGGATGGAGGCGGTAAGTTCCGCAATCGGATCTACGATGGAGCGGGAAAGCAGAAACGAGTAGACCATATCGGCTCCAATCATTAAAAGGAGGAACAGGATAATGAGGGCCACAAAAAGGCGCTGCGTTTGCTGGAGGGATTCCATTTTCCGGTTGGTGTGTTCCAGGATCTGAACATTAAGGCTTCTAAATCCGGTGTTAAGGGTATTGTAAATGCTTTCTGCTTTGTAGTAAGCTTTATTCCGCCCCTGAGGCCGGGGGGAGGCCAGAACCTCTTTTAGGGCAGCGCCGTAATTTTGGAGCATCAGAGCGGTATCTTCCATGTCCCTTTGATAGACAGAGTCGATCTGGATGGCCCTAAGGATTGCGGCGGCGCGCTCCAGGCCGGCCAGGGAAGTCTCTTCTGACGCCAGTATGGAGTCGTCCCCCCTGGTGGCGTAGGCTGTCAGCTGGGAGTGAAGGCTTTCCAAGCCCCTGTAAAAATGGTGCAGTTCCAGCTGCTGCCGGCCAAGCCGGCGGTGCTGTAAGTTGGACAGAAGGCAGAACAGGATGACAGAGACGGACAAAAGAGATACAAAGAAAATGTTCTGCGCAAAAAAGGTATTCAGTTTTCGCTCTGTGGTGTCAGCAGAAGATTTCCGTTGTACAGATGCCATGTGACGCCCTCGCTTTCGTATGGTGAGATCGTGGTTAAATTTTCTTTGGAGATGATGATGTTTTCCAGATAGATGACATCCTCTTTGGGAGGGGAGCCGTCTTTATGGTTTTTCAGGATCTCCACTGCCAATTGGCCCATGGAGCCGCAGTCTTGGGTGATGGTACGATAGTATCGGCCGGACGCGACGTGATCTAAGATCTCTGCCGTGTGGCCGGAGACAATGACACGCATGTGGTCGTACCGCGGCCCTAAGTCATTGAGGATCTCCCCGGTTATGATGGAGGAGTATCCCTCGGCGCAGAAGATGGCGTTGATATTGGGGTGGTCTTTCAGGAGGGCCGGCAGCATCTCCCGGATGGTCAGAAGACTGTAGTTGGCTTCCATGACAGCCTCCACGCGGCAGTCTGGGTGAAGGGACAGCTGGTCTTCAAAGCCTTTTAGCCGCTGTCTTTGGTTTTCGCTGGAACTGCTTCCGATGATCACCGCAGCATAGAGAGGTTCTGATACACCTGCGGTCATCTCTCTTCCCGCCATCCGCCCCATCTCATAATTATTGGGGCCGATATAGCAGAGCCGGTCTGTGTCAGGGTTGTCATTGTCAATGAGGATCACAGGAATGCGGGCCCTGGCAGTTTCTTTTAAGGCGTTTACCACCGCGGGTTCGCTGCTTCCGGCAGTGATCAGTCCGTCAGGACAGGCGTGGATCTCCGACCGGATGGCCTGTCCAATGGAGACGGCGTCGGATTCCAGAAAGCCTGTAAATTTGGTGTTGGTGTGGAGCCGTTTGTCTGCTTGGAGCATCCCGTAAGCCGTGTTGCCCCAGTATCCCGCGTTGGCAAAAGGGCTGATGAAGGTGAACCGGTAATCATAGGAAGACTCCTCTGGCTTCGCTTTATCAAATTGCAGAACCATGGAGAAAAAAATCCAGAAAAAGACGGAAAACAATAGGATGAGGCCGTTAAATGTTTTTTTCATCAAGCTTCCTCCCTGCCGCTTGTATTTTTCAAAAACACTCTAGCACAAATGGGCGGGGACTGCAACAAGGAATTGCTCTGTTGCCTCATGTTTGCAAGATTTGGCATAAGGGCAAGATCGTGCATATTTTTTGGCAAACATGTACAGGGAAGTGTCAAAAACTTGGAGATGATTTGGGCTGGTTTGGATGGTATGATAGTGATACGAACAGATGACCCTAAAGGCGTCAAAAAGTAGGAGGAGGAGATATTTATGATGAAAAAAACATTATCCGCGGTTTTGATCTGCGCCATGGCAGCGTCCGTGATGGGCGGATGCGGGGACGGCGCGCAGGAGACGAAAGCGCCAGAGACCCAGGCAGAGCCCCAGACTCCTGCCCAGGAGACTACGGAATCTGAGACAGAGACGGAAGCAGAAAGCCAGAAGAAGGAGAGCGGGGATACTTACGGCTGCCAGCTGTATGGAACGGTGACCGACGCGGGACAGGTGGTCAGCGAGATGGTCATTGATTTCGGGGACAGCAAAAAGGTGGCCAATGTGGAGAATGATACATTTACGGTCCATGCCACGGCGTCTGTGAAGGAATTTTTAGAGGGGACGGACCTGGAAAGTTACGGGGATTATGACATTGACCGGAAGATCGTGAAGACGGAGACGGACGGACAGAAGGTGATCCTTTATTTTGACCAGTCAGAGGGAGCGACCCTGGCTTACACGTCAGGTTCCAGAAATTATCCGGCGGATCTGACCTACACCATTACCCAGAACAAGCCGGTTACCCTGACCGCGGCTGACGGAACCGTGCTTGAGGAGGAATACACGGCGGAGTATACCTGCGACAATACGGTGGAGGATGAGGAGACAGCCAAGTTTGAGTCCGTGCTTGTGGACGGAGGGATTGATTATCAGTTCTATAATGCAGGTGATGGGGTTGACAAGCTTGTGATCTGGTTCCACGGAAACGGGGAGGGCGATCTTTTGGAGTCCCACAATAATGTGGCTCAGATCCTTGGCAACCGGGGCGGCGTGGCCTGGGCCAGCGATGAGTTCCAGGAGATTTTGGGTAAAGCCCATGTGATGGCTTTCCAGGCGCCGGATACCTGGTACTACGCCCAGAGAGACGGGCTTCTTGACAAGGCTGCGGATGAGATCAAAGAAGTGGTGGAGAAGTACAAGGTAGATCCTGGGAAAGTTCTGGTGGCAGGGTGTTCCGCGGGAGGGTATATGACCTCCAGAATGCTCATCGCTCACCCGGAGTTGTTTGCGGCTGCCGTGATAAACTGCCCGGCCTATGATGTGGCAAGCGACCGGGGAGGCGAGACGCCTACGGATGAGGAACTGAAGGCCATCAAGGACTGCGGTGTTCCCATCTGGCTGGTACAGGGGGCAACGGACAGCGTGGTTGCCACAGAGGAGTGTTCGAAGCGGCTGTTTGCCATCCTGACCGAGGGACAGGAGCTGACAGAGACAGCGGTGAAGCAGGAGATGGAGCAGGATTCGGATTTTACCACCTATGAGACTGCTGACGGTAAGTACAAATTGTCTCTGTATGAAACCACGGAGGATGATAAGCTGCGGTTTGCGGAGGACTATGACCGGGACGGGGAGATGACGGAGGTGCTGTACAGCAACCACTGGTCCTGGATCTACACGTTGAAGAATAATCCGCAGGCAGCGGACGGGACGCGTATTGTGGACTGGGCTGCCGGGGTTGTAAATAAATAGGGTCTGACGGGAAAGGAGCTGCCTGGGGGCGGCTCCTTTTGTGGCTTTTTGGAAGGTTTTCAGGAAGGGAAAGAAAGGATTGACATTCGTTTGGGGGGTGGGATAAAATTGGGGGTAGAAGTATTTGGGAAAGCAGGATAGAGGAAGGAGATTCTGATAAAAATACGATTATAGACCGATAATGTGGAAGGGAGATAGTTTGATGTTGCTGCAGACGATGAAGCTTCATAATTTCAGATGCTTTTCGGATATTCGCGTGGATTTTAGAGAGCGGCTGACTGTCCTTGTGGGAGGGAACGGAACAGGGAAGTCCACGATCCTTGAAGCGGCAGCTATCGCGGTTGGGACATGGCCTTATGCAATGGGAATCAGGACAGGTTACGGAATCAGGAAAACAGATGCCCGCAACAAATATTTTCAAGTTGGAAGCGGGATTGATGTACAGCCTCAATTTCCTGTAGAGGTTTATGCGGATGGAAAGATTGATAACAAGAATGTCGAATGGATGAGAACGTTTGATCCGGAACAGGGAAGCGGGAGTTTAAGTGACGCGAAGAAGCTTACAATGATCGCAAAGGATTACCAGGAACGATTGCGCAGTGGTGATACGAATTTGAATTTGCCGGTTGTTTGTTATTACAGCACAGGACGTCTTTGGAAGCAGCGCAGGGAGAAAGGCGTGATTTTAGAAAAGAATACCAGAATACATGGATATATTGATAGTCTTGATGGAGCTGCCAACGATACAATGATGATAAGGTGGTTTAAAAAAATGACGATCCAGCAGTATCAGTACAGGAAAGAGATACCGGAATATCGCGCTGTGTGCCAGGCTATGGAACAATGTTTTCAGGGAATTACCGGGTGTAAACAGGCAGAGGTTCAGTTTAATTTGGATACAAATGAAATTGATCTGGTCTATCCGGATGAACAAGGCGTTTATATCCGGATCCCTATAACACAGCTGAGCGACGGTTATAAGAGTACGATCAGTCTGATTGCTGATATTGCGTACAGAATGGCAATGTTAAATCCACAGCTGTTGGATCACATATTGTCAGAGACAGAGGGGGTTGTATTGATTGACGAGATCGATCTGCATCTCCATCCGTTATGGCAGCAAAGGATTTTGGATGATCTTCTCAGGATCTTTCCGAAAGTCCAGTTTATCGTAAGTACCCATGCGCCGGCAGTGATCAATTCCGTTCCCAGTGAAAGTATTTTTATCTTAAAAAATAATCAGGTGCTGGGAACATCCAATGAAACTTATGGAAAGGATATGAACACGATCATCCGGGAAGTGATGGAGGTGCCAGAACGGCCGGAATCTGTAAAGAACCGATTTTTGGAATTTTATCAGAGGATTGACAGAGAGGATTATACTGAGGCGCAAAAGATTTTTGAGGAATTACAGGATACCATAGGGGATAATGACCCGGAATTAAATGCATGTCGAGTCAGGCTGGAATTGGAACAGATGTGAGGTGCGTATGATAAAAATAGAAAAGGGAAGAGAGCCAAAGGAGCTTGTGGAGTATCGTCGGAAATCGGGGGCATCTTATGAAGGCATGGATCGCTCTGTAAAGGAAAAGGTGCTGGAATCGCTTATGAAAGAACAGGGCCATCTCTGCGCCTACTGTATGAGACGGATCCCTGAAAAACGGAGATTGCCAGATGGGGTCTCACCAGCTACCATTGAACATTGGTTCCCTCAAAATCCGGAAGATAAAGAGGATCACGGTCAGGGACTGGATTACAGAAACATGCTGGCTGTCTGTGCCGGAAACAGGGGATGCAAAACAGAAAAGAACCTGACATGTGACGCGAGACGAAAAAACAGCGCGATCAAGGTAAATCCCTGTAATCCTGATACGCTGAAAGGAATCTTCTATGAGGCGACCGGAAGGATCCGGTCTGTGGATCCTGCCATAGATGAAGATCTGGACAAGCGTTTGAATTTAAACTGTGAGGCCATTTCCCTGCCGGAGATCAGAAAAAAGGTTTTAGAAGAATTGCTTTTTGACATTAGAAAAAAACATCCGAACGCGGGAAGTGATATTCGTTCATATTGCAAAAGAAGGCTTAAGAAATTTTCAGAGCAAAAGGAATATAAAGAACCGTATGTTGGAATTTTGATCGCCTGGCTGGAGAAGCATGTATAGCAGCTGGTACATAATGATATGAATTTGAGGAGGAAAACATGGTTACAGACCGTCTATATGAGTTAGCGTTCCAATACAAGAAGACAAAATTGTGGGAAAAGATAAGTGATCTCCAGATCTTTGCCGTAAAGCTGCCCAACGGCCGGACAGGCTACCTCTCTATCATGAGAGACAATGGCTTCTGCCATGGGGTGTGCCTGTACATAGGGGATGAGGGCTATTGGACCTTTCGGAATCTGTGGAAAGAGGGAGGGCGCATGCTTTATGATCTGGAGTATGAAAATGAGGCTATGGGGCTGAAATGCCTGCAATGTGCCTTTGAGAAAAAGGATATGCTTTCTGCCAACGAATATGAAGAGATCAGAACCTATACCCGGCCCCACGGCATAAGGCTGACAGGAAAGTACGCGTATCCCAGGTTCTGGAAGCGCGAGCCTTACTGCCTGCCGTGGAAGCTGCAGACAGAGGAGGAGGCGGACTGCCTGTGCCAGGGCTTGTCCGCAGCCATAGAGATGGCAAACTTCCTGGAGGGGACCACCCGGGACGAGTTTTATTTGGAGGAAATAAACGGGGCTACAGTGGAGATCCCTATGCTGGAACAGAAAGACGGCGCCTACGTTCTGGCAATGACCAGGCTGCCGGAGAATGAGCCGCCCAGATGGCCGGAGCCGAAACAGTACAATGAGATCGCTATGGCCAGCCTGAAAAAGGCCAGGAGAGAGGGAACCTGGCAGTGTCAGATTATGCGGCTTATGGAGCCTGTACAGGATGACCCGGAAGAAATACCTGCGTTCCCGGCGCAGCTGCTGGTTGTGGATGTTAAATCGGGCCATATCCTGCCTTTAGCGCCTGTGGTCTGCTATGAGAGAGAGCCGGAGAAGCTTTTTAACAAAATGCTGGAGGCATTTGCCCAGCAGGGGGTATGTCCTGAAAAAGTGGAAGTGAGCGATGAGATGACATTTGCGTTTTTCAGAGCGCTCTCCGAGAAACTGGGCGTTTCGGTGGCCATGAGAGATAGACTGCCAGAACTGGAAGCGGCCCGAGAGGATCTTTTGGATAAACTGGATATGGATTCGGATGAGGTGATGGATGAATTTAACGCTTTGCTGAATCTGCTGACGGATATGGGAGGAGGAAAGCTTCCAAAGGAGATTGACCGGCTGCTCAGGCAGCTGGAGAACGAGGGGTTTTTACAGAGTGGCGATTTGGATCAACTGGAAAGGAAACAGCCCAAGGTGAAGGGAAAAGGGCCGGGGAGGAAGAAGACCGCAAATGAATCCTATGTCATCAGCGTTTCCCTTGGAAGAGGGTGTTACCGCCATATCCGGATCTCAGGAAAATGCACCTTATGGGATCTGCACAGCGCCATTCTAGATGCTTTTGCGTTTGATGATGACCATGCCCACGCGTTTTTTATGGACAATGTGAAGTGGAGTGATCAGGACAGCTACTACACGGAGGCCATAGAGGAGGAAGGACCGACTACGGAAAAGACCCGGATTGGCAGTGTAGGGCTGTGTAAGGGAATGGCTTTTAAATATATGTTTGATTTTGGAGACGAGTGGGTGTTCCAGTGCAAGGTTCTTAAGGTGGAGCCGGGGGATCTAGGGGAGGCTGTGGTCATAAAAAGCAAGGGGGAGGCTCCTTCTCAGTACGGCGATTTGGATGATGAGTGGGATGACGAGTAGACGGATGCGCGGATAGACCCGGAAAGCAAAAAGAATATTAAACTTACCTTAAGATGCTTGCTTTTTCCCAGGATTTGGATTACTCTAAGGAAGGGCTGCAGCCGATAATTTCGGTTTCGCAAAACCAGGAGGATCATGAAAAATTCAGGGGGAGGAGAGGGATTGAGAAACGTTAAAAAAGGGAATAGGTCAAGGATCGCCGCTGCTGCGGCAGTTATGACGCTTATGTGGTCTGTTTTGGCGTTTGCGGAGGAGACGCAGCAACAGGATCTGCCTCGCAATCAGTGGATCGGCATGGAGAAAGGGCCTGGAGAGGCCCGCTGGGTGGATGAGAACGGTGTGATCTCGGAAACGCCGGGGGTGAAGCCCGGGCAGATTCAGCAGGAGGATGATCTAAGGCCGGTTGGGCCTGGCTATGTTTGGCAGACTGAAAAACAGGAGGCGGATCAGGGCGACGCGGCGGGAACCGGCCAGAGCAGTCAGGACGGGGTAGCCGAAGGAGCAGGACAGAGCGATCCGGATCCTGCGGCCCAGGGAGCAGGGCAGAACAGTCAGGATACGGCGACAGAAGAAGCCGGCCAGCAGGACGCGGCAGGTGAGGCCGGACAGCCGGTACAGGACCCATCTTTAGCAGAAGCCAGCCAGCAGACCGGGGGCCGCATGATCGACCCTGGCCGTCCCATGGTGGCGTTGACTTTTGACGACGGCCCCTACGCCCCGGTGGGCAACCAGATCATGGACTGTCTGGCCGCCTATGGGGGAAAAGCCACTTTTTATGTGGTGGGCAATCGCTGCGCTTCCTATCAGGCGGAGATGCAGCGGATGGCAGCGGAGGGCCATGAGATCGGCAATCACACCTATGAGCACAAATATCTGAATAAATTAGGCGCTGATCAGATCCAGTATCAGGTCAATAGGGGAACAGAGGCCATTCAGGCTGCCAGCGGGGTGGCTCCGGCTACAATGCGTCTTCCCGGCGGCAATAAAAACGCCACGGTGCTGGCCAATATCCATGTGCCTATTATCATGTGGAGCATTGACACATTGGACTGGAAGACAAGAAACACCCAGAGCACTGTGGACAAGGTTTTGGGAACTGTGGGGGACGGAGATATCATCCTGATGCATGAACTGTACAGACAGACAGGCGACGCGGCGGTCCAGATCATACCTGCCCTGGTGGAACGGGGATTTCAGCTGGTGACGGTCAGTGAACTGGCGCAGTACCGGGGCGGGCTTCAGGGCGGCCATGTATACAGCGCCTTCCGGCCGTAAATCGGACAACAGGGCCAGAAAAAGATCAATGAGACAGAGGGAAATTCCATAGATAGGGCTGTGGAGCTTCCCTCTGTTTTTGTGTGCTTTTACAGCAAATTGGTCTTTGAAATCTTGTTCAGCACCTTAAAGCACAAAAATGCCCCGGCGCAGATGGAGATGAGATAGATCCCGATCCCCGGGATCACGCCCAGAGCCAGGGAGATCTGGTGGAAGACCACCTGGGTTATGGGGTAGTAGGGGGAGATGTAAAACATATCCGCCTTTCCTCCCGTAAATACATTGACAGCGGTTGCAATGAGGCAGAAAGCGAAAAACAGAGGGATCGTGTAGAGAAAATCCTCTGTGGTCTTTCCTGTCAGGCCGCAGCCAGAACAGAAGAATGACAAAAATACCAGAAAGATATGCCACAGAAGCCCGTGGAGCGTCAGGGTCCAGTATGGATGCATCAGGCCAGAGGGTTCTGCCAGGGCCATGATCCCGCCCAGAAGCCCAAAGGATTCCAGATAGGCGGCAGCTGTCCTTCGGGGTATTCCCTCACCAAGCAGAGGGAATATAAGGCACAAGTACATAGGGGTGCTGCACAGCTGAAAGGGAAAATACCACCAGTCATAGCGCCCGTGATTGACCACCTCATAGATGAATAGCTGCTTATACACTTCGCTGACTCCAAGGATGACTCCGCATATCCACAGGATAAGACAGGCATGGGCCTTATGGCGTCTCACGAGAAAGGCGGCCAGAAAGCCTGAGGCAGCGAGCCCCAGAAGGGAAACGGTAATGTGGAAGGCAGACCAGGGCGCAGGAGGAGTCATGGGCCACGCGGTTTTTTTGAGCAGATGGAGAAGGCCTGCGGGCTCGGTCCGCGCTACGGCCAGGATTATGCCGATCCTCATGGGAATCCCTCCTTTGAAGCTTTTTTGCCTGTCAGAACGTAATACAATCGTAAAAAGTATACCCCATATTTTATGCAGAATCAACGGCTTTCCACGTCAAAAGGGCAGAAGAATGTGGAAGCGCGGGCATTTGACAGCAGATTTGGTAAAAATTTTACTTGATAAATCTGAAAAATGCTATATAATGGATTACTAGCAATGTTGGATTTATGCATTGCTATGCATATATATGAGGAGGACATTATTATGAAAAAACAGGTAATAGCACTTTTGACAGCAGCCATGATGGTTGGCGCCATGGCAGGATGCGGATCAGGCGGAGCGGACGCGACGACAGCGGCAGCCGATACCACCGCGGCAACTACCACTGCGGCAGAGACTACCACAGCGGAGGATACAAAAGCAGCCGACACCGAGGCTGAGGACGGGGCAGAGACCACCGCGGCAGAGGCAGGTGCGGACGGCAAAGTTCTGGTTATGGCTACCAACGCGGAGTTCCCGCCCTATGAGTACCACGACGGCGGAGACATCGTGGGTATCGACGTTGAGGTGGCGGAGGCCATCGCCGAAAAGCTGGGCATGACCCTGGAGGTAGAGGACATTGCCTTTGACTCCATCATTCCGGAGCTGGAGAGCGGCAAGGCGGATATCGGCGTTGCGGGCATGACGGTAAATGAGGACCGTTTAAAGAACGTGGACTTTACAGACCCATACACAACGGCTTCCCAGGTTATCATTGTAAAAGAGGACAGCGACATTGCGGGACCGGACGATTTAAAGGGCAAATATATCGGCGTTCAGCTGGGAACCACCGGCGACATCTACGCTTCCGACTATGAGGCGGACGGTTCCACCATTGAGCGGTACAACAAGGGCTTTGAGGCGGTTCAGGCTATGCAGCAGGGGAAGATCGACGCCGTGGTAATCGACCAGGAGCCGGCAAAGGTGTTTGTTTCCCAGAATGAGGGCATCAAGATTCTGGATGAGGCTCTGACTGTGGAGGAGTACGCCATCGCCATCAAGAAGGGCAACACAGAGCTTCTTGACCAGGTGAACGGGGCTCTTGGTGAGCTTAAGGAGTCCGGCGAACTGCAGGCGATCATCGACAAATACATTTCAGCTGAGTAAAGGAATAGGGAACGAATACCATGAGTGAAAAGTTCAGGGCGGATTTTTATCAGAATTTTATTGAGGACGACCGTTGGAAATACATTGTAAACGGCCTTGGCAATACCATTAAGATTACGCTTTTTGCGGTGCTTCTGGGCATTGCCCTGGGGTTTTTGGTGGCGATCATCCGTTCCACCTATGAAAAGACCGGCAAATTGAAGTTGTTAAACCTTCTGTGCAGGGTTTATCTGACGGTTATCCGGGGAACTCCGGTGCTGATCCAGCTGCTGCTTATTTACTTCGTGGTATTCGGTTCCGTCAGGATTGACAAGTCCCTGGTGGCCATACTGGCCTTTGGCATCAACTCCGGGGCCTATGTGGCGGAGATCTTTCGAAGCGGGATCATGTCCATTGACAACGGCCAGTTTGAGGCGGGCCGCAGCCTGGGATTCAATTATACCCAGACCATGATCTACATCATCATGCCTCAGGCATTTAAAAATGTGCTTCCCGCCCTTGGCAATGAGTTTATCGTGCTGTTAAAGGAGACATCCGTGGCAGGGTATATAGCCATCCAGGATCTGACCAAGGGGGCGGATATTATCCGGAGCCGTACATACAGCGCGTTTATGCCCCTTATGGCGGCGGCGGTGATCTACCTGGTGATGGTGATGATTTTCACGTACTTTGTACAGAGGCTGGAGAGGAGGTTAAGGAGCAGTGACCACTAATTATAAGGACCCGCTGATCCAGGTGCAGCACCTGGGGAAAAGTTTTGACAATCTGGATGTTTTGAAGGATATTACCGTTGACATCCACAAGGGCGACGTGGTGTGCGTTATCGGACCCTCCGGTTCCGGCAAGAGTACGTTTCTCAGGTGTTTAAACCGTTTGGAGGAGCCTACCTCCGGGAAGATCTTCTTTGAGGGCGTGGACATCACGGACCCTAAGACGGATATTGACAGGCACCGCCAGAAGATGGGCATGGTGTTTCAGCAGTTTAACCTGTTTCCCCACATGACCATTATGAGAAACCTGACCATCGCTCCCATGAAGCTTCAGGGGCGGAGCCAGAGTGAGGCGGAGGCAGAGGCCAGAAAGCTTTTGGAGCGGGTGGGCCTTGGGGACAGGGCAGGGGCCTATCCAAGCCAGCTGTCCGGGGGACAGAAGCAGAGGATTGCCATTGTGCGGGCTCTGTGCATGAGGCCGGAGGTCATGCTGTTCGATGAGCCTACGTCCGCCCTGGACCCGGAGATGGTAGGTGAGGTCTTAAACGTTATGCGGGACCTGGCCAGGGAACATATGACCATGGTGGTGGTTACCCATGAGATGGGATTTGCCAGGGAGGTGGCTGACAGGGTCATGTTTATGGACGGCGGGTATTTTCTGGAGGAGAACGCGCCGGCAGAATTTTTTGCCAATCCGAAGAATGAGAGGCTTAAGAACTTTTTGAGCAAGGTTCTGTGACGGATGAGGGAGATAGATAGCATCGGCCCGGCGGCTGTGTGAGGGTGAGAGTCCGGGGGACGGCCGCGGGGGCGGATGAAGAGAGAAACCAGGGGAATCCGGTTTGGGGATTGGCCCTGGTTTTTTGTGTGAAAGTTCTTCTTCCAAATCTAAAAATCCTCTAAATTAGTATAAAGGTTTCGGTATATGTCTTGAAAAGTCTGCCGGTTTGGTATATGGTTTAGGATGAACGATGAGAGAACTCCAGGAAAGGAGCAATTCCCACATGAAATATCTGGTAATATACAGCAGCAGGACAGGCAACACGGAGAAGATTGCCATGGAGATTTTTGGGGCTCTTCCGGGGAAATCCAAGGATATTCAGAGAGTGGAGGAGCGAAAAGGGGAAGCGGAGACCTATTTTGTAGGCTTTTGGAATGATAAAGGGATCTGCGGCGGTGAGATCATGGAGTTTCTGGAGGGACTTCACGGAAAGCAGGTGGCCATCTTCGGGACCTGCGGCATGGGCGATCCGGAATACTGCCGCCAGGTAGCCAGAAGGGTGGAGGCGCTGATACCGGAGGATAACCGGTATCTTGGATCATTTTTGTGTTCCGGGAAGATGGCTCCTCAGGTGCTGGAGCGGTACCGGATGATGCAGATGGAGAAAGACTGCGCCCGGATCCGGCGGATGATCCGCTTCTGTGAGGAGGCCATGCTTCACCCTGACAGCAGAGACCTGGCCAATGCAAGGATGTTTGCGGAGAAAGTCGTGAGGGAGAGAGAAATCTCATAGGACAGCGCCGTGAGAGCCGGGGCTGTGGGAGACTTAGGTAAACATACAAGAAAAAGAAAGGGGATATATTATGGGAATGAAAGAGCCGAAACCGGAGAATAACAGGAAGCCATTTCTGTTTTACTATGCCATCGTTATGCTGATCATGATGGCCATCAACCTGTTTCTCATGCCCAGCATGCAGCGCAGGAGCGTTACGGAGGTTCCCTACAACACCTTCCGGGATATGATTGAGGAGGGCGTGGTGACTCAGGTGGGGAGAAATGAGCAGCAGATCACGTTTTTGGCAAAGACCGGAAGGAAGAACCCTCTGGGGGAGGATGAGATACACTGGTACAAGACCGGCAACTGGCCGGATGAGGAGCTGACCACGGTTTTAAGGGACCACGGCATCGCGTTTTCGGAGGAGATCATTGAGCCCACGTCGCCGTTTGTGTCGATTCTGGTGTCCTGGATCATTCCCATTGTGCTGTTTGTGGTCATCGGGCAGGTTTTGTCCAGGCAGCTGCAGAAGAAGATGGGGGGCAATGCCATGACCTTCGGCAAGTCCAATGCCAAGATTTACGCGGAGTCGGAGACAGGCAAGACCTTTACCGACGTGGCGGGGCAGGAGGAGGCCAAGGAGGCGTTAAAGGAGATCGTGGATTTTCTCCACAACCCACAGAAATACGCCCAGATTGGCGCCACGCTGCCCAAGGGGGCTCTGCTGGTGGGCCCTCCCGGAACGGGAAAGACCTTGCTTGCCAAGGCGGTGGCCGGGGAGGCCAAGGTTCCCTTTTTCTCCATCTCCGGTTCGGAGTTTGTGGAGATGTTTGTGGGTATGGGAGCGGCCAAGGTGCGGGATCTGTTTAAGCAGGCCAATGAAAAGGCTCCCTGTATCGTGTTTATTGATGAGATTGATACCATCGGCAAGAAGCGTGACGGAGGGGGATTCTCCGGCAATGATGAGAGGGAGCAGACCTTAAACCAGCTTCTGGCGGAGATGGACGGTTTTGACGGCCGAAAGGGCGTGGTGATTTTGGCAGCCACCAACCGGCCGGAGTCTCTGGACCCTGCGCTTTTGCGGCCGGGCCGGTTTGACAGGAGGATTCCTGTGGAGCTGCCGGATCTTAAGGGGCGGGAGGCCATCTTAAAGGTTCACGGGAAGAACGTGAAGATGGACGAAAGCGTCAGCTACGGGGAGGTGGCCAGGGCTACATCCGGAGCCAGCGGCGCGGAGCTGGCCAACATCGTCAATGAGGCGGCTCTGCGGGCGGTGCGCATGGGGCGCAGCGTGGTGGGGCAGCAGGATCTGGAGGAGAGCGTTGAGGTGGTGATCGCCGGATATCAGAGGAAGGATTCCGGTGTCAGCAACCGGGAGAAGAAGATCGTGGCGTACCATGAGGTGGGTCACGCTCTGGTGGCGGCTTGCCAGACCAACTCCGCTCCGGTTCACAAGATCACCATTATCCCCAGAACCTCCGGCGCCCTGGGCTACACCATGCAGGTGGACAAGGATGAGCGGTATCTCATGAGTAAGGATGAGGCCTTTAACAAGATCGCCACGTTTACCGGTGGAAGGGCAGCGGAGGATCTGATCTTCCACTCCGTTACCACCGGCGCGGCCAATGATATAGAGCAGGCCACCAAGCTGGCCAGGGTCATGGTGACCCGGTACGGCATGAGTGAGCAGTTTGGGATGGTGGCTTTGGAGACGGTGAACAACCAGTACCTGGGCGGGGATACGTCCTTAGCCTGCTCCCCGGAGACGGCCAAGATCATTGACGATGAGGTTGTGAAGCTGGTGGGCAGGGCCTACGACAGGGCTATGGAGATTTTAAAGGAGAATGAGAAGAAGCTTCATGAGATCGCGGAGTATCTGCTGGAGAGGGAGACCATCAGCGGGGAAGAATTTATGGAGATTTTGAAGGGGGAAGGGGAGGAAAAAGGGGAATAAATTTTCAGGAGGAGTATTTACTCCTTTTACGATTGATGTCATTACAATAGGGACAAATCAGTTGGCCGAAGTAGAATCAAGGGTTGCGCTGGTTTGTCCTATTTTTTGTCCAAGACAGGGTATGAGATGGGAAGGTGTCGGGAAATCTTAAAACATTAATTGTGGAAATCTAAAGCATATGTTATTATAATAATTAGTGAGAGCAGACTATTTTTGTGTATTTTGCGCAAAGAGGAATAGTGTATGGATATGAATAATCAGGAAAAAACAGATTATCCGAAGAGAGGTAAAGAGGTAGTTACCATGAATCGTTCAATAGAATATTATCAGGAATTGGTAAGGTCGCTTGCAGCACTGCCTACAGAAGTGGAATGGGCTGAATTTAAGGTGAATAATAAAGACCCTGAGAGAATAGCGAAGTACATATCAGCCCTAAGCAATGTTGTAACGCTCTGTGACAGAGTATATGGATATATTGTCTGGGGGATACAGGACGATACTCATGAGATTGTAGGTACAGATTTTGAATACAGAAAAGCAAAAAAGGGAAACATGGAACTTGAGCTTTGGCTTAACAGACAGATCAACCCAAAGATTGGATTTAAGTTCTATGAGGTTCCCTTTATAAATGCTGAAGGAAAGGATATTCTTATAACGTTGATAGAGATCCCATGTGCCGAAGGAGAGCCTACAAAGTATGAGAGTATTGGATATATTCGAGTTGGAAGCAATTTGCAACCATTGTCTGAATATCCGGAAAAAGAAGCAGAGCTTTGGCGTAAATTTGATAAGACGCCATATGAGAAGCGCATTGCATACTCTGAAGCCACTGATGATGTTGTCGTAAGTTTTCTTGACTACCCGGGATATTACCGAAAGATCGGAATACCTATACCGGAGAACAGGGATAAGGTGCTTAAAGACTTAAAGGACGAGAAATTTATCCATAAAAACGACGGAGGCTCCTGGGATATCACGAATTATGGTGCGTTAATGATCGCGTCAGATCTGAAAACGTTTGAGAATCTGGAAAAAAGAAGTGTTCGAGTCATACGTTACCCGGATAAATCCCGGATCAATGGCATTGGAGAGAAGATTTTTTACAGCGGGTATGTCATATCATTTGAAGAGATAATCCAATATATCCTGACGGTAATTCTACAGGAAGAAATTATGGAAAATGGGATTCGCAGGCAGAAATACAGCTTTCCGGAGACCGCCATAAGGGAACTGCTTGCAAATGTAATGGTTCATCAGTCACTGGAACAGCGGGGAACCAGTCCTATGGTAGAGATTTTTTCTGACAGGATCGAGTTTTCCAATGCAGGGTCGCCGCTGGTGGCAATAGAGCGTATTGTAGATACTGTGCCGCTTTCAAGAAATGAAAATATGGCTGGGTTCATGCATCGGTGCGGCATCTGTGAAGAACGAGGAAGCGGATTCGATAAGGTGATAGCCGCAACACGAGCAAACTCTCTGATTGCGCCAAGAATTGAGAATCAGGGCAATCAGTTTACCAAGGTGACTTTGTATTCAAAGATAGATTTTGATATGACCACTAAAGAAGACAGGGTTCGAACATGCTATATGATCGCCTGCCTTGCATATGTGACTTCTGAAGCAGTGGCAAATACAGACATTCGAATCGCATTTGGACTTGATGGAAAGGATAAAGTCAAAGCATCAAGGATCATTCGCGACACGGTAGAAGCAAAGCTTATTAAACCTGTAGATCCTACAACGGCTCCACGGTATATGAAGTATGTTCCGTACTGGGCTTAATGAGGGAGATTTAAGTTTCGCTGAGTTTCATTGCAAGCTGATTGCATTATGATTTCCGCATTTACAACAGCTGAAAACGGCTGAAATTCAATAAAAGATAGAAATAGCAACATTGAATTTAAGTTTCCTTAAGTTTCAGAATTGCTAATTTTTTGTTTTCCAACTGCTTTTGGACGCCTTAAGTATCTGTAGTTTATGCGCTTTTCAGCTTTCTGGCATTTTGGATTATTGCAGTTTTTTGTTAATTAGAAATCATTCCAAATGTTTAAAATGACGCTTGCATTTTTCCCAAAAAGGTGTATAATCCAATATATGAACAATTATTCATATAAAAATCTTTACAACATAGATTCAGGAGGGTATGCCTTATGAAAAAGAAGTTCAAGATGGAGAACCTGGACTGCGCCAACTGCGCGGCAAAGATGGAGGCCGCCATCAACAAGATTGAGGGCGTGAAGGAGGCTACGGTCAGCTTTATGACCCAGCGGCTGGTGATTGAGGCGGACGACGACCGGTTTGATGAGATCGTGAAGGAGGCTGTGGCGGCGTGCAGGAAAGTGGACGCTGACTGTGAGGTGCTGGTTTAGGAACGCGGCGGACGGATACGGGATGTGAGCGGGAATTTTGGATAAGCGGATGAAGGGAAAGCAGCGGGAGGAGAGATGAGCCCGCTGCTTTTTATGTGATTTTATGTGGTTCCCCTTTCGAAGGGGCGGTATTTGTGGTAAACTGGTGGTAGATTTGAGAATGTACTTAGATGTGTTCAAAGGAGGATAAATATGAGCCAGACATACGACAAATTGATGAAGTGCTATAAGAGCGTGAAAAAGAAAGTGAAGTTTAAGCCGGAGCTGGCGTTGGTTTTAGGGTCCGGGCTGGGGGATTATGTGAAGCAGGTTCAGGTGGAGGCTGTATTGGAGTATTCGGAGATCGACGGATTTCCGGTGTCCACGGTTCCGGGGCATAAGGGGCAGTTTGTGTTCGGATATGTGAAGAAGGTTCCGGTGGTTATCATGCAGGGGCGGGTCCACTACTATGAGGGGTACGATATGGCGGATGTGGTGCTTCCCGTCCGGCTGATGAAGCTGATGGGGGCCAAGGTGCTGTTTCTGACCAATGCGGCCGGCGGCGTCAACAGCGCGTTCCACGCCGGGGAGCTGATGCTTATTAAAGACCAGATAAGTTCTTTTGTGCCGTCTCCGCTGATCGGGCCTAATATGGATGAGCTGGGGGCGCGTTTCCCGGATATGAGCGATATCTACAATAAGGAGCTGCGGGCTCTCATCAAAAAGACGGCGAAAAAGCTGGAGATCCCGTTGCAGAAGGGTGTGTATCTGCAGCTTACGGGGCCGGCCTATGAGTCGCCGGCGGAGATCCGTATGTGCAGGCTTTTAGGGGCCGACGCTGTGGGGATGAGCACTGCCTGTGAGGCTGTGGCTGCCAACCATATGGGCATGAAGATCTGCGGGATTTCCTTTATCTCAAACCTTGCCTGCGGCATGACCGATGAGCCTTTGAGCCACGAGGAGGTGCAGGAGGCGGCCAATCGGGTGGCGCCTATGTTTGAGAAGCTGGTGACGGAGTCCATCGGTGTCATCGGGAAGAGTTTGAAGGAGAAGAAGCAGGGAAGAGGGCGTGGCTGACAGGTAAGCCAGGGCGGTCCGGAAAAGCCAAGGGCTGTGAAAAGGGAGAAGATTTACGGGGGAGCGAAAAGATGATGGTTAGAGGCGCCGGGGGAAGGGGCGTCTGGCAGGAGGACGGAAGATGAATACGGTTATTATTGGGATCGCGGGAGGAACCGGGTCCGGGAAGTCTACCTTTACCAACCGCCTAAAGGAAGCGTTTCATGAGGACGTGGCGGTGCTGTATCACGACAACTATTACCGGGCACAGGACGACATTCCGTTTGAGGAGCGGAAGAAAGTAAATTATGACCATCCGGACGCCTTTGAGACGGAGCTTCTTTTGAGGCAGCTGGAGGAGCTGAAGGCGGGAAAGAGCATCTGCTGTCCGGTGTACGATTACTCTCAGCACAACCGGTCGGATCAGGTTGTGGTGGTGGAGCCGCGGCGTGTGATCCTTTTGGAGGGGATTCTGGTGCTGGCGGATGAGAAGCTGCGGAGGCTTCTGGATATTAAGGTGTATGTGGAGGCGGACGCGGATGAGAGGATCCTGCGGCGGGTGATCCGGGACGTGAAGGAGCGGGGGCGGGATATTGAGGGCGTGGCCCAGCAGTATCTGACCACGGTGAAGCCTATGCACTATCTCTATGTGGAGCCTACCAGGGCGCTGGCGGATATCGTGATCAACAGCGGGAAGAATCCGGTGGCGTTTGAGATGATGAAGAACAATATTGAGAAGATTATTGCGGCGTCCGCACCCTAGAGCGTGCAGATGGCGGGAATGAATTTTCAGACACGCTCTAGCCCATCATTGTTTAAATTTCGGCGTGAGGGCGGAGGTATGAGACGGGGAAGACAACAGAGAGAAGCCGGGCGGAGCTAGGTGATGGCGGTCCGGAGGATGGCGGAGGGAAGCCAGGCGGAGTTAGGTGATGGCGGTCTGGAAGATAGCAGAGGAAGCCGGGAAAAGTTAAGTGATGGCAGTCCTGGGGATGGCGGTGAGTCTGCCGGTATGTCCCCGGGCGGCTGTGGGAAGGGAGGTTTTGGAACATGAGCAGCATAGAGAAAGGGATGTTGGAGCGCCTGAGGCAGCAGGGATTTGACGGGGCGAAGGAGATTCTGGAGGCCGGGGATCTAAAGCCGGGACAGCTGTTTGTGGTGGGGTGTTCCACCAGTGAGGTCTGCGGGGGAAGGATCGGCACCGCATCCAGCCCGGAGGCGGCGGAGGCCGTTTTTCAGGGAATCTGGCAGGCGGTGAGGGAGAGAGGCGTGTTTCTGGCGGCCCAGTGCTGTGAGCACCTGAACAGGGCTCTTATTCTGGAGCGGGAGGCTGCGGAGCGGTACGGCTATGAGGAGGTTAATGTGGTGCCCCAGCCCAAGGCCGGAGGGTCCTTTGCCACGGCGGCATACAAGGCCTTTGCCTGCCCGGCGGCGGTGGAGCATATCCGGGCCCACGGAGGGATGGATATCGGGGATACGCTGATCGGGATGCATCTTCGGGATGTGGCGGTGCCGGTGAGGATTTCCGTTAAGAAGATCGGGGAGGCCCATGTGGTGTGCGCCAGGACGCGGGCGAAGTTTGTGGGCGGGGAGAGAGCTGTGTATGATAGCGGGAAGATGTGACGGAGGATGGATATTACATTGTAAAACAGTATCTGAGTGCAGACTATATGCGTGTAAAATCATTGCATGATAAACAGGAAAAAGAGCTTTCCCGGTATCAGGAAAGCTCTGTAAACTCTAATGGTTTTTTAAGAATTGTATAAATTCCTCCACCCCTTCCTCCTCTGTGGCCCATGAGGTGACCAGGCGGATGCTGGAATGGGTTTCGTCTATTTTTTTGTCCATATTGAAGGTAAATTCTTTGGCCAGCTCCCGGATCATCTCATCGGAGAATATGGGGAAAAGCTGGTTGGTCTGGGAGTCATAGGCAAAGGTATAACCCAGGTCTGTGAGGGCTGTCCGAAGCTTTCCGGCCATGGCGTTGGCGTGGGAGGCCATGTCATAGAACAGGTTGTTTTGGAACATCTCCTCAAACTGGATGCCAAGGAGCCAGCCTTTTGCCAGCATGGCGCCTTTTTGTTTTATCATGAAGCGGAAATCCGGTTTTAATTCATCCCGCAGGATGATGAGGGCCTCACCGAAAAGGGCGCCGTTTTTGGTGCCGCCGATGTAGAACACGTCCGTCAGGCCGGCGATGTCGGCCAGGGTCAGGTCGTTTATGGGGCTTGTGAGGGCTGCTCCCATGCGGGCTCCGTCCATGAACAGGTAAAGGTTTTTCTGGCGACAGAGGCGGGATAATGCCTCCAGCTCTCTTTTGGTGTACTGGGTTCCAACCTCTGTGGAGTTGGAGATGTAGACCATCTTGGGCTGAACCATGTGTTCGTCGGTGTGGAAGTCCAGGGCCTGCTGTACCAGGGCCGGGGTCAGCTTGCCGTCGGGGGTGTCCATGGCCAGGACCTTGTGGCCGGTTGCCTCAATGGCTCCGGTTTCGTGGACATTGATGTGGCCGGTGACAGCGGAGATGACGGCCTGGTGGGGGCGGAGAGCGGCGGAGATGGTGATCAGGTTGGTCTGAGTGCCGCCTACGATGATGTGAATGTCAGCGTCAGGCCTTTTTATCTCATCCCGGATCAGGGAGATGGCATGGCTTGTGTGGACGTCCAGGCTGTAGCCGGTGTTCTGGATAAGATTGGTCTCCATCATGGCTTTCAGGATTTGGGGATGAGCCCCCTCACTGTAATCGTTGGCAAAGCTGTACATAAGTGTGTGCCTCCTTATTTATGTAGTGGAATAAATGTGTACCTGTCCCGGCGCAGTGGGGCGTGACGCCGCGCGGCGGCCGGAGGGCAGGCTGAACAATGATCTTGGGTAAAGATTGACAAAGACTGCTTCTCTATAGTATAGAGGAAAACACACGGGGAATCAATGGAAATTTTGCGGGAGGATGCACATAGTGGCCGAGAAGTGTAACAGGGTTTTTAAGAGAAAGGGAGTAAAGTAAGGGTATGCTGTATCAGATTGAGGACGGCACCGTGTCTTTGGGAGGCGTGGAGGTGCTGTCACATATTGATTTTGAGATAAAGGGAACGGAAAAGATCGCGGTGACCGGCATCAACGGGGCGGGAAAGACCACACTTTTGCGGCTTCTGGCCGGGGAGCTTAAGCTGGACCGGGACGACAAGCGCCAGGGGCCGGGGATTTGGGTGTCCAGAAGGCTGACGGTGGAGATGCTGGGGCAGAAGGCTTTTAAGGATCTGTCCCGGACCGTGGAGGAGGAGCTTCTTGAGTCCTGCCCGGAAAAGGAGGAGTTCGGCACAGAGCGGTTTGCCTATGAGAAGGAGTATGACAAGCTGTTTATGGGGTTCGGATTCGGGAGGGAGGAGAAGAGGAAGAGACTTTCGGAGTTTTCAGGAGGGGAGCAGACGAAGATCGCCCTGATCCGGCTGCTTCTTGAGAAGCCGGACGTGCTTCTTCTGGATGAGCCCACCAATCACCTGGACGTGGAGACGGTGGAGTGGCTGGAGCATTACCTGAAAGAGTACAAAAAAGCTGTGGTCATGGTGTCCCACGACCGGTTTTTCCTGGACCAGACGGCGGAGGTGGTCTATGAGCTGGCGGATAAGAAGCTGACCAGGTATCCCGGGAATTACACCCGTTACAGGCAGGAAAAGCTGAAGAATATCCGGATTCAGAGGAAGGCCTATGAGCGGCAGCAGGAGGAGATCAAAAGGCTGAACCAGGTGATTGAGCGGTTTAAGCACAAGCCCACCAAGGCGGCGTTTGCCAGGTCCAAGAAAAAGGCTGTGGAGAGGATGGTAAAGGTTGAGAAGCCAAGGGAAGATGAGACCCATCTGTTTACCGGAGACATTACCCCTGAGAGTCTGGGCAGCAAATGGGTGCTGGAGGCAAAGGAGCTGCAGGTGGGGTATACGAAACCCCTGTTTGAGATCGGCCTGCGGGTGCGGCGGGGGCAGAAGATCGGGATCCTGGGGCCAAACGGGGCCGGGAAGAGCACGTTTTTAAGGACCATAGCAGGTTTTCAGGAGCCTCTTAAGGGAAGGTACAGCCTGGGAAACGGGATTGTCATGGGGTATTTTGACCAGCATTCCGGGGAGATTGAGTCGGATATGACGGTGTTTGAGCATTTTCATCACCTGTTTCCGGGATTGACGCAGAAGGAGGCCAGGGGGATTCTGGGGAATTATCTGTTTGGCGGCCGGGACAGCGCCAAACGTGTCAGCAGCCTGTCCGGCGGGGAGAAAGCCAGGCTGGTGCTGGCGGAGCTTCTCCAGAGCAGACCAAATTTTCTGGTGCTGGATGAGCCCACCAACCATATGGATATCCATGCAAAGGAGACTCTGGAGTCGGCGTTTCAGGCGTACAGAGGAACCATCCTCTTTGTGTCCCATGACCGGTATTTTATCCGGCAGGTGGCGGACGCGGTGCTGACTCTGGAGGGCGGTGCGGTGATGTACTATCCCTTCGGGTATGAGCACTATCTGGACCGGAAGAGGAAGGCAGAGGCCGGGGAGTCCATAGGGGCCCAGATCCGGGCGGAGGAGCAGGCCCTTGTGGCGGGGATCCGGGCCGTGCCTAAGGCGGAGCGCCACAGGCTGCGGGAGATCCCTGAGGAGGAGGCTTACACGGACTGGAAGCTTCGGCTGGCCGCGGAGAAGATGGACGGGGCCAGGAGACAGGCGGAGCGGATCTGGGAGGAGATGGAGGCTATGATGGGCCGGTGGCTGGAATCGGAGGCGTTCTGGAACGGGGAGACGTGGGAGGATGAGGAGGAGTATGAGAGGCTGAAAGGGGAGTATGAGGTGTGGGCAGGGAAGTGGCATGAAGGGTGTCTGGAATGGGGGGAGATGAGATTTGGGGAGGAGTGGTAAAGGGGAAGAGGATACGACAGATGGGGAAGGAATGGTTAGGAAGCAGGGACATTTGGCGCGTAGACTGACAGACGGATGTAAAACCGTGTGTTGAAATGGATCATGAGGAGGAGAACAAGATGAATTTGCAGGAAGCGATCAAAGAGATAACATATAAAACAAGGAAATTCCCAAAAGAGGCGTTTGAGGTGGTAGAGGCCAACCCGGAGGAGGCCAAACCCTATCTTTATGATGCCTTAGATAAGGCGATACGTCAGGGGGAAAATCTGGAAGAGGGGTATCAGCTTCATTTTTACAGTATATTTTTGCTGGCGGAGTTTCAGGATAAGGAGGCTTTTGAGAAGATTATGGAGCTGGCCAGCCTGCCGCCGGAAACACTGGATTATCTCATCGGTGATGCCACAACGGAGGGGCTGAATGATGGGTTATATCTTACGTATAATGGAAACAAGGGTCAGCTGGTACAGCGTATTAGGGAAGATGAGATTGATGAGTATGCCAGGGGAGCTATGCTAAACGCGTTGGGACAGCTTTATCTGGATGGAACCCTGGGGAGGGATGAGTGGCAGGAGATTTTAAGAGGGCTGATCTATACGGAGGGGCTTGGAGAGTATCTTTATGCCAAATTGGCAGGGATGGTATGCGAATGTCATCTCATAGAGATGATGAAGGACATGGAGTATTTGTTTGAGGAAGGCTTGGCAGATGAGGAAGTTTTTGGTTCTTATGACAGCTGTGTTGACCGGATGTTTGATTATTCCAGGAAGCGCGCGTTTTGCAAATCTTCTCTGGTAGCTTCCAGGGCTTTGGAAGGGTGGGCGATGTTTGAGCAGGAGGAAAAGCCGAAACCTAAAGTGAAGGAAAAGGATTTGGATAAGCTTCTTAAGAAGTTAGCCAGGGAGTCTGCTCCAAAGCCTGTGCCCAAGCCTGCGCCCAAGGTTAAGATCGGCAGAAATGATCCATGTCCCTGCGGCAGCAGGAAGAAGTATAAGCGGTGCTGTATGAATAAGCCCGAAGTACAGAAAGAACAGCCCATAGAGATGGAGAGTGAACAGGAGCGTTTAAGATGGCTGGAGAATTATCCGGAGACGGGGGGACAGCGGGAGACGGGGCGGATCTATCTGGAGGACTATTTTGACAGGGAGAGTATCGAGATAGACCAGATGATTTATCTGGCTTTAATGCATCGTCCGATTCCGATATGGGAACAGGAGCCTGGGGAGGTAATAGATTTCAGAAAGAGGACGTATCTCTGGGAGGCGTTTTCCAGATGGACGGCGAAGATGGAGGCAGAAGGGATCAGAAGTATTGAAGAGTATGACAAAACGTGTTCGATCCATTATAAATGTTACCAGTGGATGGAGGCGCTGTCAGATCTGCTTGAGAGAAATGGGGATCAGGAGAGGCAGGCGCTGGTGGACGAGAAATATAAGGAGTTTGGGAAGCAGGAGATGTAGAAGTTTTAAGGAGGATGTTTAGGAGAATATGGAGACAGGCGAGACATTGACAGGACTGGTGCTTGTGAAGCCTTGTGAACCGTATGGGGAAGAGGTTATGGCGTTTCGGGATGAGATGCTGAGAGAGGGAAGAGATCTTCCCGGATGTGCCAAGCTGGAGTGTGTGGAGACATTTGCCCAGTGGCTGGATTTTGAGGGGAGGCTTAAGGCGGAATATAAGGACGGGTATGTGCCGTCAAAGGTGTATCTGGCGGTGACTCCAGGGAATGGGAGGGTGGTTGGGATTATTGATTTCAGGCATCCTCTGTCGGAGTTTTTGCTGAAATTCGGGGGGAATATCGGGTACAGCGTCCGGCCTTCGGAGCGGAGAAAGGGGTATGGAGGCGAGATGCTGGGACTGATGCTGGAGAAATGCCGGGAGTTTGGGGAAGAAAGGGTGCTGGTGGTCTGTGATAAGAGGAATGAGGCGTCCAGGAGGACGATTTTGAAGAATCATGGGGTTTTGGAGAATGAGGTGGAGGATACTGCGGGGATCAGCAAGTCGGGGGTTATACAGAGGTATTGGATTGAGTTGTAGACAGAGAGTCTGTTCTTTGAAAATGAGGACGAAGATGTGCCGGAGCGGATTGATTCGTCTGCGCTGAACGCGTGAATTTTCAATGACAATACCATACGGCTGGTGCTGGATGTGGTGAGGGAAATGAGCCGCTGATCGGTGCGGATGTGGAGCTGCTGGAGTATATTGTGCAGAACGGGATGATGAAGGATCTGGCGGTTCTGCAGGAGCCGCCGTTTACGGACAGAGGCAGCGTGTCGGATATTTTCAGCGATCTTTCGGTTTGGATGGGGATCCGGAGGGTGATGGACAGGGATCAATGGGAATGCGGCGGCGTAGGATGATTCTATAAATACTTTAAAATCCTATTAAATTCTGGTATACTGTAAATTATAGAATGAGTAGGAGGGACGGCAGTGTCGAAAAAGAAAGCGCAAGATGTTTTCATACCAGGAGCATTACCTGAAAGCACATACATTACAAGAAAGACTAGAATTGGATTTACCTATGAGGAACGGCTGAAACAGGCATTGAGCATGAATGGCTATCTGACATCCATATCAGGACCTTCCAAAATAGGGAAGACGGTATTATGTGAAAAGGTGGTTGGGCTTGATCGGTTGATAGAGGTATCGGGTTCTGATTTTAATGAAAAGGATCAGATGTGGGTTAAGATTGGGACAAAAGCCGGAATGCCTCTTGGCGGGGAAACAGTTTCAGGAAATATTTCTGATAATGCCATGAGGGAATCCTATATTTTGACGAAAGAGAGTGTGATTGACTATTATAAGGGGCATGACCTTGTCCTTCTGCTGGATGATTTTCACTACGCAGATGAGCAGATGCAAAGGTTTATGGCACAACAGTTTAAGGATGCCATACGCAAAGGGTTTAAGGTGATCATCGCGTCGCTTCCCCACCGCAGTGATGATGCAATCAGAACAAACCCAGACTTGCAGGGAAGGATCAGCATGATTGATATTGAGGCATGGACGCAAGAGGAACTGTGCCAGATTCCCATCACTGGCTTTGGGGAGCTTAACATTGGCATCTCCCGAACTGCTATTGACAGGCTGACAGAGGAAAGTATCTGTTCCCCCCATCTGATGCAGCTTATTTGTCTGAATATCTGTATCTTGACAGGTGTAGATGAAAGGAAGATTTGTGGGATTCCAGAAGAAATTTTGGATAAGGCATTTCAATTTTCTACTATGAATTTTAATTATCAGCAGATTGCAGATACAATTCGGTCAGGGAAAAATTCGCGGGGGAAAAGCAGAAAAAGGTATAGAACGAAAGCTTGGGGAATGTTGGATTTATATGAGCTTATTTTGGAGGCTATTGCCGTTGACCCTCCGTTTGCCAGTGTGGGATTTGAGGGAATTATGAGCCGTGTGGTGAGATTGGTGGAGGATGATGAGAAGCCGACGACAAAATCTTTAAAAGAATATCTGCAGAATTTGCAGGAGGTAATTCAAGAGAAGGGCCGTTCTCATGAAGTGATTGAGTGGAAGGATGATACATTTTATGTGTTGGATCCCCATTTTCTCTTTTATTTAAGATGGGGGAGAGGGTAAAGGATGGATATTTTTCAGGCAATAGGGCGGATGGTAGAACATGCTGAGAGTTTAGATGAGTTTCAAAAAGCGGTTTCTGAAGGTGTAAGTCAGTTGGAGGAAAAGGGGATGATGGAAGAAGCTTTGACAATAAAAGAGTTGTCAAAGGTTCAGGTGAACCGTTTTTCCAGACTTTCGACATATGATGTGTTTATTAGCAGTAAGAAGCAGGTGTCGGATTATCTGAACCATCAGGGCAAAAGAGAGGCTGATCTGATAAAGGTTATTTTGGAAAATTTTCATGTTTATTGTAAGAAAATGTATAGGACAAAACCGCACACGAAATGCAGCGAAAAACTGAAAGAGCATTTGTGTGAGGTACAGATTGAAAATGAATATGATTTGCAGCATTTGTTATATCCTCTTATCCGCGCAGTCTTTCCGGATGCAAGAGTTGAGGAGGCGCAGGATACGGGACATCATATGGTGAGGAAGGATATTGTTGTGGATTCGCAGGATGCGGTTATTGAGTTGAAATGTTCCAGAGCCTCTATGACGGAAAGGCAGTTAAGTGAAGAGGTTGCATCTGATATCATTCATTACAGCAATAGGTGTCTATATTTTTATATTTATGATAAGTGCGGCATTATTGAGAATGGCAATTGTTTTAAAAGTAATTATGAACAGAAGAAGGTAGATGGAAAAGAAATTTATTTGGTGATACTGCAGCATAATGAGATTTAGAGTTATCCATTATAAAGCAGGCTGCAGGGTATTAGTGGGTGTATACGAACATAAAAACCCGAATACCCTGATCTACGGAAAAATGGAATTAGATCCTTTCGGGTTTGCAACAACATCGCTCTAACATCACTCAACAAAATACTGAGACCATAAAAATCAGCCCCACCGGCACAAACTGCCGGTGAGGCTGATTCTTTACTCCTTCACAAATTTAGTTCCCGTTAACACTCCTCTTCACATAGGTGGTGTGCAGAAGATGATGTGCCTTTTCGCTTCCGGGTTTTCCAAGATATGTCTCATACAGCTCCTTAATGGCCGGATTCTCGTGGGACTTGCGGATGGGGTTATCCTTATCGGAATCGTAGAGCACCTTGGCCCGCAGGGCGCGGATATCCACGGTGTTGCGCACGTATCCCGGCTGCTGGGGCTGGCCGCCGCCGTTGATGCAGCCGCCGGGGCAGCCCATGATCTCGATGAAGTGGTAGTTGGCTTCACCGGATTTTACCTTGTTCAAAAGTTCTCTGGCATTGCCAAGGCCGGAGGCCACGGCAACCTTTACTTCCATGCCTGCCACGTTGTAGGAGGCTTCCTTGATGCCTGCCATGCCTCTCACGTCGGTGAAATCAAGGCTCTGAAGTTCCTCGCCGGTGAGGGTCTCCACCGCGGTTCTAAGGGCTGCCTCCATAACGCCGCCGGTGGTTCCGAAGATAACGGCGGCTCCGGTGCCAAGGCCTAAGGGTGCGTCGAACTCCTCGTCGGGCAGGGTGGTGAACTTGATGCCAACTTTCTTGATCATGCGGGCCAGCTCTCTGGTGGTCAGGGAGTAGTCCACATCCGGAACTCCGTTGGCCGCCTGGTCGGGCCTTCCGATCTCAAACTTCTTGGCCGTACAGGGCATGATGGATACGGACACAATGTCCTCCGGCTTGATGCCGCTCTTCTCAGCGTAGTAGGATTTGGCGATGGCGCCGAACATCTGCTGAGGAGACTTGCAGCTGGACAGGTTCTCGGTCATATCCGGGAAGTAGTGCTCGCAGTATTTGATCCAGCCCGGGGAGCAGGAGGTGATCATGGGAAGAACGCCTTTATTCTGAACCCTGTCTATAAACTCGTTGGCCTCCTCCATGATGGTAAGGTCAGCGCTGAAATTGGTGTCAAATACTTTGTCAAAGCCGATTCTCCGAAGAGCAGCGGCCATCTTGCCCTCCACGTTGGTGCCGATGGGGTAGCCAAATTCCTCCCCAAGGCCTGCCCGGACCGCGGGGGCGGTCTGCACGATCACATGCTTGGCCGGATCCGCGATGGCTTTCAGCACATCGTCAATCTGGGATTTCTCCTGGAGAGCTCCCGTGGGGCAGACGGCGATACACTGGCCGCAGGATACGCAGCTGGTCTCCCCCAGTCCCATGTCAAAGGCAGAGCCGATGAAGGTGGCAAAGCCCCGCATATTGGCGCCGATGACGCCGATGCCCTGGGTCTTCTCGCATACGGCCACGCAGCGGCGGCACAGGATGCACTTGGAGTTGTCCCGGAACATGTGGGCCGCGCTGTCGTCGATGCAGGAGGGCGTCTTCTCGCCGTCGTAGTAGGCCTCGTCTTCAACGCCCAGTTCCCTGCAAAGCTGCTGCAGCTCGCAGTTGCCGCTTCTGACGCAGGAGAGGCACTTCCTCTCGTGGTTGGACAGAAGGAGCTGCAGGGTTTTTCTGCGGGATTCCAGCACCTTGGGGGTGTTGGTCCACACTTCCATGCCGTCGTTAATGGGGTACACGCAGGAGGCCACAAGGCTTCTCGCGCCTTTTACTTCAACTACACAGATACGGCAGGCGCCGATTTCGTTGATTTCCTTTAAAAAGCAGAGAGTAGGAATCTCGATATGAGCCAGCCGGGCCGCTTCCAGGATGGTGGAACCCTTGGGAGCGCTTACTTCTAAGCCGTTAATTTTAATTGTGATATTCTCCATTCCGATTCTCCTCCATTACTTCTTGTAGATTGCGCCGAATTTACATTTCTCCATACAGGCGCCGCACTTGATACATTTATCCTGGTCAATGACGTGAGGATTGCGGACGGTGCCGGTGATGGCGTTGTTTGGACAGTTGCGGGCGCACAGGGTACAGCCGCGGCACTTGTCAGGATCAATGCGGTAGGAGAGAAGGGCCTTGCAGACGCCGGCGGGACATCTCTTCTCCTTGATGTGTGCCTCGTACTCGTCGCGGAAGAAGCGCAGGGTGGAGAGTACCGGGTTGGGCGCGGTCTGTCCAAGGCCGCACAGGGAGTTCTCCTTGATGTAGTAGCACAGTTCTTCCAGTTTATCCAGGTCTTCCATGGTGGCCTGGCCTTTGGTGATCTTGGT
Organism: uncultured Hungatella sp.; assembly: GCA_910585645.1. Taxonomy (GTDB): domain Bacteria; phylum Bacillota; class Clostridia; order Lachnospirales; family Lachnospiraceae; genus UBA3402. The sequence continues at coordinate 38,516 of CAJUFP010000027.1, forward strand.
GAGGATCTCCAGCATGCGCTTGGTTCCCACACGGCAGGGGGTACATTTGCCGCAGGATTCTTCCACGGTGAACTCCAGGAAGAACTTGGCGATGTCCACCATACAGTCGTCCTCGTCCATGACAATGAGACCGCCGGAGCCCATCATGGAGCCGATGGAGATCAGGTTGTCATAGTCAATGGGGATGTCAAAATGCTCTGCCGGAATACAGCCGCCGGAGGGGCCGCCAGTCTGAGCCGCCTTAAACTTCTTGCCGCCGGGGATGCCGCCGCCGATCTCCTCGATCACTTCCCGAAGGGTGGTGCCCATGGGAATCTCCACAAGGCCTGTGTTGTGGATCTTGCCGCCTAAGGCGAACACCTTGGTGCCCTTGGATTTCTCCGTGCCCATGGAGGCGAACCACTGGGCTCCGTTCAGGATAATCTGGGGGATGTTGGCGTAGGTTTCCACGTTATTTAAAATGGTGGGTTTGCCGAAAAGGCCTTTCTGGGCCGGGAACGGCGGTCTGGGTCTGGGCTCGCCCCGGTTTCCCTCGATGGAGGTCATAAGGGCGGTCTCCTCGCCACAGACAAAGGCTCCCGCGCCAAGGCGCAGGTCGATGTCAAAGGAGAAATCGGAACCGAAAATGTTATTGCCAAGCAGTTCCATCTCTCTGGCCTGGTTGATGGCGATCTTCAAACGCTCAACGGCGATGGGGTACTCCGCGCGGACGTAGATGTAGCCCTGGGAAGCGCCGATGGCATAGCCTGCGATGGCCATGGCCTCCAGCACGGCGTGGGGGTCGCCCTCCAGCACGGACCGGTCCATAAACGCGCCCGGGTCGCCTTCGTCGGCGTTGCAGCACACATACTTCTGGTCAGCGTCGTTCTGCTTGGCCAGCTTCCACTTAAGGCCTGTGGGGAATCCGCCGCCGCCTCTTCCCCGGAGGCCGGAATCCAGAAGACACTGGATCACGTCGTCAGGGGTCATTTCCGTGAGAACCTTGCCCAGGGCTTCGTAGCCGCCGGTGCCTATGTATTCTTCAATCACTTCCGGGTTGATGATACCGCAGTTGCGAAGGGCGATGCGGTGCTGTTTTTTGTAGAAGTCCGTGTCAATGAGGGCTTTTACATTGCCTGCGGGGGTCACGGTCTCGTTGTAGAGAAGTCTGGTGACTACCCTTCCTTTTAATAAGTGCTCGCTTACGATCTCCGGAATATCCTCTACTTTGACCATGGAGTAGAAGGTGGCGTCCGGATAGATGATCATGATGGGGCCAAGGGCACAGAGGCCGTGGCATCCGGTCTGGACAACGGATACTTCTTCGGTCAGGCCGTTTTTCTCGATTTCAGCTTTTAAAGCTTCCATAATCTGCTGGCTTCCGGAGGAAGTACATCCTGTTCCGCCGCAAACTAATACGTGTGAACGATACATGTGGGATCCTCCTTATTTGATGTCTGCACCGCTTAAGGTGTATTCTTCTACAACATGACCGCCGATGAGATGGCGCTCTAAAACTTCCTCGGCCTTGTCGGGGGTCATCTTGATGTAGGTGATCTTCTGTTTGCCGGGTTCCATAACTTCCACGATGGGCTCATACTGGCAGAGGCCGATGCAGCCGGTCTGGGTTACGGAGATCTTGTCGGTCAGGTTCTTTTCCTGAACCAGGGAAGACAGCTTGGTCAGAACGGGTCTGGCGCCGCTGGCAATGCCGCAGGTGGCCATGCCTACCACCACTCTGGTGTGGTTGTGGTCCTCGGCCCGCATGCTTACCTGGCTCTGCATTCTTTCGCGAATGGCTTTCAACTCTTCAAGAGATTTCATATGGTTTCTCCTCCAATCTGGCGGTCAGTAGACTGCGCCGCCGTCTGTTTCCTGTTTATTTTCATTGAGATAGTCCATGATGTAGGCGGATATCTCCGGCATATCGAAGGGGACATCCCCTAAGACCTGACGAAATTCCCGTGTATCCAGCGTAAAGGAGCTGTCGTTATACTGGTAGCGGTAGACGAAATCGGTCTCCGGATGGTAGACCACCAGGGTATGTATGGTGGTGTTAATGTCTCCCAGAGGCATCCGGTCGATGTGGGACAGGGTAAACACCGCGGTCACGGTGGTCCCGACACCGGGCTGGGATGTGATGGAAAAGCTGCCTCCCGTGCTCTCGGCGGCCAGCTTGAAAAAGGGAACGCCCAGGCCGACCTTCCGGGTGGTGCGGCTGGTGAAAAACGGGTCTGTCACCTGATCCACCTGCTCCTGTGTCATGCCGCAGCCGTTGTCGTCGATGATAACGGTCAGCTTATCGGACGTAAAGTCGGCGTCAACGGTTATGGTCACCAGGGACGCGCCTGCCCGCGTGGAGTTCTCCGCTACATCCAATACATTTAAGGAAATTTCAGGCATCATGGCTATTTGTACTTGGCCAGGATGCCGGGAACGTCGTCGGGAGTCAGTCTTCCGTAGACTTCGTCGTTGATCATCATAACCGGCGCCAGTCCGCAGGCGCCTACGCAGCGGCAGGAGTCTAAGGAGAACCGGCCGTCAGGGGTACACTGTCCGTTGGTTATGCCAAGGAGCTCTTCCAGCTTGCTGAAAATGGCGCCGGACCCTTTTACATAGCAGGCTGTGCCAAGGCACACGGAAATCTGGTATTTGCCCTTGGGCTGTAAGGCGAACTGGGAGTAGAATGTGGATACCCCGTAGATCTTCTCCAGCGGGATTCCCATTTCGTCGGAAATCATGGTCTGGACTTCAATGGGGAGATAGCCGTATATCTCCTGGGCCTGCTGCATGATGGGCATCAGGGCGCCTTTTGTGTCCTTCAGCTCGGCGATGACCTTCTTTAAAGCAGCTTCCTGCTCAGGAGTACCGCTGAAAGGAACATGTTCTTTTTTACAAGCCATGTTAATATCCTCCTAACTAAACTTAAGTTGAAATTTCAGTAACAATTCATATGGCTGAACTATTACGGCTTCGTACAATTCAAATAACATCTTATCATGTTAACGACAAAAAATCCATAAGAATATCAGAAAAACAGCAAAGTATCCAAAAAAAGACTGGAATATGCAAAAAAAGGAAGAAAAATGAGAGGGAAAAATAGGAAATGTGTTGAACATCTGGCCGCTGGATGGTATTCTTATAGGTAGGGAGGCGCAGGGGCGGGCAGCGCGCAGGCAGCCCGTGCCTGGCAGGTTTTGTGTATTTACCATAATCTATTAAAATCAGGAGGGGAATTATGACTGTTAGAGACGCGATGAATGTGCTGGGCGCAAGAGTTCTGGTGGGGGAGGAGTTTTTGGACCGGGAGGTGAAAAGCGCCTGCGGGTCAGACATGATGAGCGACGTGCTGGCATTCTCCAAGGACCACTCGATTTTGCTGACCGGGCTTTGTAATCCTCAGGTTATCCGAACCGCGGAGATGCTGGATATTGTGTGCATCATCTTTGTCAGGGGCAAAAAGCCGGACGAGACGATCCTGGAGATGGCAAGGGAGCGGGATCTGGTGGTGCTTGAGACGGGACACAGGATGTTTTCCGCGTGCGGTATGCTGTATGCGGCAGGACTTCATGGAGGTGCGATATAATGGCGGATGTGATTGCTCTGACTTACGATATTTCCCCTGATGATTTTACCAGGGCAGGGGAGGCCAGCAGCGATGTAAAGAGTAAGTTAAAACAGGTGGGAGTTTCCCCTGCGGCGATCCGCAAGGTGGCCATCGCCATGTATGAGGGGGAGATCAATATGGTGATCCATGCCGAGGGCGGAAAGATCACGGTGGAGATCTCGCCGGCAGAGATCCGCATGATCCTGGCGGACAAAGGGCCGGGGATCCCGGATGTGGAGCAGGCCATGCAGGCAGGGTGGTCCACAGCGCCGGATGAGGTCAGGTCCCTGGGATTTGGGGCAGGCATGGGGCTGCCTAACATGAAGAAATACACGGATGAGATGAGCATTGAGACCACCCTTGGGGTGGGGACTACCATTACCATGGTGGTGAAGCTGTAAGTGTCAGGGGCTTTCCGGGCATTTGACCGGAATGTTATACAAAGAAATGGAGAGGGGTTGGAAGATGGATAAATTCTATCATTCCGTGCGGCTGGAGGCGGCCTTGTGTAAGGGGTGCATTAACTGTATCAAGCGCTGCCCGACCCAGGCTATACGGGTCAGGGACGGAAAGGCGCAGATCAACGGCAAGTTCTGTATTGACTGTGGGGAGTGTATACGCATCTGCCCCCATCACGCGAAGATCGCTACATATGATAAGCTGGAGGTTATGCGTCAGTATGAGTATACGGTGGCTCTGCCGGCTCCGTCTCTGTACAGCCAGTTTAATAATCTGGAGGATGTGAATATTGTTTTAAACGCCTTAAAGCTTATGGGGTTTGACGATGTGTTTGAGGTCAGCGGGGCCGCGGAGATCGTGTCCGAGGCAACCAGGCAGTATATCTCGGCTCACCAGGATCAGGTGCCGATCATCAGCACGGCGTGTCCGTCAGTGGTGCGGCTGATCCGGGTAAGGTTCCCTAATCTGATCCCCCATCTGCTGCCTTTGAATCCGCCGGTTGAGGTGGCGGCAGGGCTGGCGGCGGAGAAGGCGCTGCGGGAGTCCGGGCTCCCCAGGGAGAAGATCGGGATCTTCTTTATCTCCCCCTGCCCGTCCAAGGTGACCTATGTGAAAGCGCCTCTGGGCACGGAGAAGAGCCAGGTGGATCATGTGCTGGCCATCAAGGAGGTGTATCCTCAGCTTTTGTCCCACATGAAGGCTGTGGGGGAGGATCCCAAAGAGCTGCACATTTCCGGAAAGATCGGCATCAGCTGGGGGCGCAGCGGCGGGGAGGCCAGCGGGCTTTTCTCGGAGAATTATCTGGCGGCGGACGGGATTGAGAACGTGATCCGGGTGCTGGAGGATCTGGAGGACGAGAAGTTTGACAACCTGCAGTTTGTGGAGCTGAACGCCTGCAACGGCGGGTGCGTGGGCGGTGTGCTGACAGTGGAGAACCCCTATGTGGCGGAGGTGAAGTTAAAGCGGCTGCGCAAGTACATGCCTGTGGCCAGAAGCCATATGGAAGAGAACACAAAGGAGTACGTTCCCTGGACTACCGGGGTGGAGTTTGAGCCGGTGTTCCGTCTGGGCGATAATATGATGGAGAGTTTTTCGCGCCTGGAGCGGGTGGAGCGGCTTTGTAAGCGGCTTCCCGGCCTGGACTGCGGTTCCTGCGGCGCGCCTACCTGCAAGGCCCTGGCAGAGGATATTGTCCGGGGCGAGGCCAGCGAGCGGGACTGTGTGTATTATCTGCGGGATAATCTCCACAAGCTGTCCCAGGAGGTGGCCGTGCTGGCGGAGGATCTGGCTGAGCGGGAGAGCGAGAACGGGGATAAGGGGAGAATGAATGCCCTGAAAGAGTACATACAGATGATCTCGGACGAGATGGCGATTCTGGACAGCAAGGTGAAGGATGAGAATGTGACGGCTGATGAGGAGTAGAGGCAGCCATTCAGACATCCGGCGGAGCGGATGCGGGATGTTTAAGGAGAGGCCCTGCTGCCTGTCCATAGGCAGAGTGCTGCGCCGGGCCAGGGATATGAGCCCGGGCAGAGGATGATGTGAGGTGGAAGTTTATGACTGTGGAAGATTTGATCGGAAAAGGGATATTCCGGGTTGTTGCGGAGGGGGATGACCTTTCCAGGGAGATTACGGGGATTTTCTGCTGCGACCTTTTGAGTGTTGCCATGGGGAGAGCGCCGTCCAACAGCGCATGGGTGACGGTTATGGGCAATGTGAATACCATCGCCGTGGCGACTTTGGCTGATGTTTCCTGCGTGATTCTGGCGGAGAACGCTCAGCCGGATGAGATGTGCCTGGCAAGGTCCAGGCAGCAGGGGGTGACCCTGCTTGCCACGGAGGAGCCGGTGTTTGAGGCGGCTTTGAAGGTGCATCAGCTTTTGTGTGGCTGATGACGGAACTGTACTATGACCTGCACATCCATTCCTGTCTCTCACCATGCGGGGATGACGACATGACGCCGGCCAATATCGCGGGCATGGCGGCGGTCAAGGGACTGGATGTGATCGCGGTGACGGACCACAATTCCTGTAAGAACTGTCCGGCTGTTTTGGCGGCGGCCCAGGAGTATGGGATACTTGCTATTCCGGGGATGGAGATCAACACGTCGGAGGAGGTTCATGCGGTGTGCCTGTTTGAGGAGCTTAAGGCGGCCATGGATTTTGACGCCTATGTGTATGAGCGCCTTATGGCATTTCCAAATAAAGAGGAGATCTTCGGGAGGCAGCTGATCTATAATAAGGAGGATGAGATCTGCGGGACCGTGCCAAACCTGCTGATCAATGCCACGGATATTTCTTTTGAGGGGCTGTGGGAGCTGGTGAGAGGGTTCGGGGGCGTGATGTTTCCGGCCCATGTGGATAAGACGGCCAACAGCCTTATCGCCAACCTGGGATTTATCCCGCCGGACAGCAAGTTTGTGACGGCGGAGGTGAAGGATCTGGGAAAGCTTCACAAGGTGAGGAAGGAAAATCCTTACCTGGAGGGGTGTAGGATCATCAGCAACTCTGACGCCCACTATCTGGAGGATATCCATGAGCCCCAGCTGCGGCTGCAGGTGAGGGAGAGGAGTGTCAGAGGGGTTTTAGAGGTATTAGGGATGTAAAAAAGTCTTCCATTTCTGGAAGACTTTTTTATATGGAGGTAGGGGGATTCGTGATGCTACAGTGTAAATAATAGCCGTCTTTTACCCCAGAACGATAGAAGAAACTTGCTTTTGAAATTGAATCATTAAATACGCTGTCAAAATACTTTTTTATGGCATTTTTATCTTGCTCAGAAAGCATAGAAATAGCAGTTTTATATGCCTCTTCGATTTTATCAATGTCTTTATGCCTATCTTTAGTATTATTTTCCCAACATGCATAACATTGTTGCATACGTTCTAGTATGATAAATTCCATAAATTCTTCATCGGATATTATTTCCATGTTAGTATTCTCCTTATAGTTTTTTGTTGAAAATATAATTTTAATATATAACGATTAAAGATAATGAAAATAATAATATAAATAGTAACATATATTACGCCTGATTTCAAGCATAAAATATGATTGGATGGAGGTCTGAAATGAAAAGTGAAAATTTAGTGATAAAGCCAAAGAGGCCAAAAGGAGACGATGGATACAAGGTTTTTTCGATTCGTATTAAAGAAGAAATCGTAGCACAGATTGATGATATATCTTTAAAAACAGGGCGCAGCAGGAATGAATTGATAAGTATATTTTTGGAGTATGCCCTGGGCCGATGTGTGGTTGAGGAGGAAAATAGCTGATGCAGGCATCGGAGAAAACATCTGAGAATGAGTCTGGAAAGGCCGGATTTTTATAGTTTCTGGCCTTTTTTTGATATACATGAAGAGGAATCCGTATTATAAATATGTTATAAAAAATACATAAGCAGCAGATCTGCGGAGGGGAGTTAAGCTATGGGAAAGATAATTTTTCTGGATGTGGACGGGACTCTGGTGGACTATGAGAACAGGCTTCCGGAGTCGGCGGTGAAGGCTGTGCGCAGGGCCAGGGAGAATGGCCACCGGGTATACATCTGTACCGGCAGAAGCAAGGCGGAGGTGTATTCGGAGCTGTGGGACATCGGCCTTGACGGAATGATCGGGGGCAACGGAAGTTATGTGGAGGACCGGGGCCATGTGGTGATGCACCAGCTGATCACGCTTGACCAGTGCCGCAGGATCGTGGACTGGCTCCATGAGCGGAAGCTGGAGTTTTATCTGGAGAGCAACAACGGGCTGTTTGCCAGTGAGGAGTTTGCCGTGAAGGCGGAGCCGGCGGTGAAGGAGTACCGCAGAAGAAAGGGGAAGGAGGACGCGGATAAGGCCACGGTTGCCACCGTGTTTCCGGAGATGATCTACGGCGGGGAGCTTTACCGGGACGATCTGAACAAGGTTAGTTATCTGTTGGGCAGTTATCAGGATTTTCTGGATACAAAGGAGCAGTTTCCGGATCTGGAGAACGGCACCTGGGGAGGCGCCGGGGAGATTGCGCTGTTTGGGGATCTGGGAGTGAAGGGAATCACCAAAGGGAACGCAATCTCTCATTTGCTGGAGTATCTGGGGGCAAAGAGGGAGGATACCATCGCCTTCGGGGATGCTAAGGTGGACATTCCTATGCTGGAGTATTGTCAGGTGGGCGTTGCCATGGGCAACGGCGGGCCGGAGATCAAGGCCATGGCGGATTTTGTCACGGAAGCCGTGGAGGAGGACGGACTGTATCACGCCTTTGTGAGACTGGGGCTTATTCAGGGTTGAATGAGCAAATCCCGACCAGCGAATCCTGCTTTTGCCAGGGAGGGAAGGGAGGCTGTGTGCCGTTCGGGTGAATTTATGCCATGGAGATGAGACCAGGAAAGCAGGAGGGCTGATACCCG